>JAZKFE010000072.1:0-7315 GCA_040386595.1 Planctomycetota bacterium
AACAAAGGATGATCCAATCCGTGTTCAATCTGTGTTAATCCGTGGCTAAAAACTCCCTCTTCCTGAATTTCTTTCTCTGTGCTCTCCGTGTCTCCATGGTGCAATCCAAAATTCTATTCGGCTACCGCTTCATGAGTGCTTCATCCAGATTGAGTAAGACGTTGCCCACAACCGTAAGTGCTGCCAGTTCGGGAATGCTCATTTCTGCGGGGGGAGCGCCGAGAGGTTCCATTGCCATCTTGCGGGCTTCTTCTACATTTTGTCCATACTTGAGAAGGGCATCTTCATACAGCTTCACCAACCGAGCCAGCTCTGTCGGATGCGGCGGACGGGCGAGGCACAGACGGAATCCATACGCCAGTCGTTCGGCCGGCGTCTTGCCACCGGCACTCACCATGCGGCGAGCCAACGCCTGGGCCGCTTCGATGTAAACGGGATCATTCAACGTGACCAATGCCTGCAGCGGCGTGTTGGTTCGAATGCGACGAACGGTGCAGACTTCACGGTTCGGAGCATCGAACGTCGCCATCGACGGATAGGGGCTCGAACGCCGCCAGGTGGTGTAAAGACCGCGACGATACTTATCGCTGCCGGAACTCGTCTGCCAATCGATTCCACTGCCAAACGCCGCACTCAAGCCCAGCGAGGGTTGCTGCGGCTTAACGGGAGCACCATACATTTTTGGACTCAACAGGCCACTGACTAGCAACGCTTGATCGCGTAACGTTTCAGCCGAGAGACGGAACCGAGGTCCACGGGCCAGCAGACGGTTATCAGGGTCACGCTGCTGCAATTCGGGAGAAACCTTTGAAGTCTGCCGATAGGCGGCCGAAGTCACCAGCAACCGTAGAAAGGCTTTGGTATCCCATTTTAGACGGACCATTTCGGTCGCCAGCCAATCGAGCAATTCGGGATGGAACGGTTGGTCCCCCTGTGCTCCAAACTCTTCGCTGGTGAGGACAATTCCGACACCGAAAATTTGCTCCCAATAGCGATTGGCGATGACGCGGGCGGTCAACGGGTTGTCGTCGCTCATGACCCATTTGGCGAGCGTCAGCCGGTTACGTGGGGCCCCTTCTGGTAACCCGGGGAAGGTGGCCGGTGTCCCTTCTGTGACATCAGCACCCAAGTCGAGGAAATTGCCGCGATGCTGAATTTTGGTGAGACGTCGTTGGTCCTGAGGCAGTTCCTTCATGACGGGAACCGTTTCCGGTTTCAGCTCGGTCAATTGTTGCTGCAAGGTACTCAACTGCTTCCGGGTCGCCGCGAGTTCCGGGGCGATGCTGAGGAAATAGCTCGAGATTGTCGTCAACTGGGGGGCTTGACGATTGGCCGCCGGAACACGCAACGCTTCCAAGACGGCCGTCGACGTCCGGGAGACTTCGGCGACATGCGGATCGTCGGTCGTCGACAACCGGAACTGCCCGAGCGTATGGTTTTCGAAACCCGAGTTTTGTTCGATCGTCACGGTCAGGGTCGAACCCGCGATGGCTTCAATCGCCGCTTTGGGGATCAGAGTCAACGTGTGAGCCTGCCCAGTCTGACCGCCGACGGCCCACCCCTTGTTCTTGGGGTCCGGATTCTTCAACACCGTTGCGGGATCAAAGCCGGTTTGAGCATAGTCCGCCAAGGCCAAGGAGAACTCAATTTCCCGCCGGCCACTAAGCGAGAGCTCGGCGCTCGGCTGGGGAGCCGCGGCCACATCCTGGTGCCAGACCGGTTCGCGTTTCTCGTTCAAGACGGTGATCTTAAAGTTGACGAGGCGTTCCACGGTTCCAGGATCAACGCGATTCCAGACCACCAGCCGGTCAAGTTTTTGCTCGGCCTTGAGATCGAGTTCCCACCAGGGATCGTCAGAGATCGCGGTGTGTGTGGTCGATTTGGCTTCGTTGTAGCGACCGTCCGTATTGCCGTCGTTCGCCAGTTGAGCCGGGCCGGCATAGTCAGTGGAGCTCTGTTTCGCCTCACCCTTCGGGGCGATATTTTCCGCTCCCTGGAATGCCTGGACTTCAGCCAGCGACAACATGCGGCCCTTGCCGGGCAACTCAACGCGGACATACCGGCCACTCAATGTGGTTCCGGTGGGAGGATTCAACATCGCCGAGATCTTGGTCACGACGAAATTCCCCCCGGCATTCCCGGGCCCGTTACCGGGAAGCGCGGGGTCGGGCAGAGCTTCCAACCGCAGGGCTCGCACGGTGGACTCGGGCAGATTCAGATCGACGGTATAGGTGTCGGTCTTGGCTCCGGCGGCCACTTTCACAACTCCATCGTCGGCCACAGACACAGCTGTCCCGGCGGTCGATTTCACACTGGCGGGCTTCGCATTGAGCCAAGCCAGATGCAATGGAAAGGCCGCTTCCCACTTCGCTTGAGAGGCCTGAAGTTCCGGGGTGGTTGTTTTCGCGATCAGTTCCAGTTTGGAACGTTCCTCTTCCCAGAGCGATTTTTGCCGCTTCTGGTCGTCGGTGTAGATCATCGCCAAGGGCGATTCATCATTGCGGTCGGCGTCGGCGGTGTTGTTGAAGAAGGCATAGAAACGGAAGTATTCTTCCTGCGAAATCGGATCGTATTTATGGTCATGACACTGGCAGCATGCCATCGTCGTTCCCATCCACACCGCCATCGTCGTGTTGACGCGATCGACCACGGCCACCGTGCGGAACTCTTCGTCGTTGGTGCCGCCTTCGCTGTTGGTCAACGTATTGCGATGGAACGCCGTGGCGATCAGTTGCTGATCGGTCGGATTGGGGAGCAAGTCGCCCGCCAGTTGCTCGATCGTGAATTGATCGAACGATTTGTTTTCGTTGAGGGCTCGAATGACATAGTCGCGAAACAACCAGATCTTGCGAGCCGGGTCGTCGGCGTACCCCGCCGAGTCCGCGTATCGCGACAGGTCAAGCCACAGGTTGGCCCAATGCTCGCCGTAGGCCGATTTTTGGAGCAAACGATCGACCAACTTTTCATACGCCTGCGGATCCGCATCATTCACGAATGCATCGACTTCTTCTAAAGTCGGCGGCAATCCGGTCAGATCGAGCGTCACGCGGCGGACCAGCGCATAGCGGTCAGCTTCGGGGGACGGCTGCAGTTGTTCGGTTTCCAACCGAGACAGCAAGAACCGATCGAGATCATTCTTCGGCCAAGCGGTATCTCGCACCATCGGGAGGACAGGTCGCGTCGGCTTGATATAGGACCAATGGAGGGAATAGTGTGCCCCCTGCCGAACCCATTCCTGCAGCAGTTCAATTTCGTGCGGCGTCAGCGTCTTGCCGCTGGTCGCGGGCGGCATGATTTCTTCGGGATCTTTGGTCAAGATCCGCACGATCATTTCGCTGGCTTCCGGCTTCCCGGGAACAATGGCCGCATGGCCGCCAAGATCTTCAATAGAGCCTGCAGCCGTATCCAACCGCAAGCCGTTCTTGCCCCCCTTGCGGTCAGTCTCACTCGGACCGTGGCACAGAAAACACTTGTTGGACAGGATCGGCTTGATATCGCGGCTAAAGTCGATCTGCTTGGCAGGAGCTTGGGCCAGGGCCGGCGAGGCATCCAGACCGCAAATCACAGACGCAGCCAGGAACAGGAAACCGGGAACACGAGTCTGCATGGTGAAGCGCCACCTGGAACAAGACGACTATGACTTTAAGCGGTCAAAATGGGACGTTTTGATCGCCGGAATAATATTCAGGAAGGTCTTACGCTGGGCCGCGGCGAGAATCGTAACCGAAAACGTCAGTCAGGAGGGACTCGAACCGGTAGGGTGTGCTGTGACTGATGCCGAAAATCGTCCCGTCGCATTACATCAACCAAGATTGATATTGTACGAAAATCTGTGGGAATTGCCAAGTTGCCCGGTCTGGAGAGGTGGTCCATCTTTCCCACAACGCAGTCAGATTCCCCCTTAAGGAGCAAAAAACGATGATCTGTCTCAGAAGCATACAAGAGACGCTTGCCGTCCCCGGAAGAAGGCAGTATATTTCTCGCATGGGGACTGCATCCGCAGTTCCTTGTTTGTTTTGGGCGATTAACTCAGCGGCTAGAGTGCCATCTTCACACGGTGGAAGTCACAGGTTCGAATCCTGTATCGCCCACTCTCAAAGCCATACTTCTCAACGACTTACGACACGAGAAATTCAAATGAATTTTCCGAGTAGGTCGCTGGGTAATTTCGGCAACTGAATGATTTTCCAAGCAATCTTGGATGGTCTTTTTCTGTCTCGGCCAATGGCCCTTCGCGGACACAGGTCCTCTGAACCTGTATGAGCAAATCAACCGTCGAATGTTTTCAACGTTTGCTAATTTGGTTTCGTCCCTACTGTGCGACGACTTCTTGAAGACGGCATCCCGGAGCAGTCTTTCTTTCACAAGTCATCCTCTACGGAGTTGAATCGCTCGGGAGAAGCCTCGGCCACTCCGCGCAAACGCAAATAGCTCGTGACGACAAAGCCCTCAATGCCGGTTCAGCAATTGTGGCATTTGATCATTCTCCTTACGATCCACTTTGTACACATCAACAGAGGCTCTGGTTCATGAGGTGAAATGTGGGAAAACTAGTCCTGGCGGTGTTGATCTTCGCGTCTGGTTTGGCAACGTCAGATACGTTGTCCGAGAGGTGGAAGAAACGTCTCGAGTCCGCAGACACGACTTATCAAGCCGCAGTTCAGAAAGCCGACAACACCCGTTTGTACGCAGTCCAAAAAGCGACTCAAGAACGCACGAGGTTATTGAAAACAGCCTTGGCCGACGCCACCAAAGCTGGGGACTTCGATGCCGCAACAGAATTGAAAACCCGCCTTACCGCGGCAGAGTCAGAGGGATCGATTCGCCCCAAGCCCAAGAATACAGTGCGGTTTGGCGGTCATGAATACGCCTTGATTGACGAAAAAGAGACCTGGCACGTCGCGAAGCGAAAGTGCGAGGAAATGGGCGGTCATTTGGTGACATTCGACAATGCCTCGGAAATGGCGTTGGCATCTAAACTCTGCACGACGGCTCAATTTACCTGGGGTGGTGCCTCGGATGAGGTGACCGAAGGTCAATGGCTGTGGGTGACGGGTGAGAAGTTAGCTGACACCAGTTGGATTCATTTCGACCAAGAAGAGAATAATCACTATCTCGGATTTATATTATCGCAAAAGGAATGGCTTGATTGCACGTCGGTCCATAGATCCCCATACATCTGCGAGTGGGATCATTGACGATCACGAACCGGGGGTAGTTTGCTGAGAACATAGGGGCAAGACAGCGTGAGGAGTCACAAGGTAGGTCAATCCGTGCCTGACGGTGGGGATCTTTGAGCGGGAGAACACTCACCATTTAACACATGTAAATAGCGGCCCAAGGTCGGAGTTACCATGCTATCGCGGAGGACGTCAGGCACAGCCTGACCTACCAAACAGCATTGATTTCAGCCGCACAATTCCAAGGAGAATCCAAATGAGCAAGTCCCACTCGGCCATCATCGGAATGTCTGTCGTTGTCGGGTGCCTGATTTTGGGTGCGATGTCAAACAGTCGAGCAACGGGAGAATCGTCAGTCTCGCCTCCTGCATCTGGTAAGTATCAATTGGTCGTCACAGAGCCTGCCAGTGGTGTGGACAGCCGGGTATTTGTGTTCGATCCGGCGACCGGTCAGTGTTGGGTCAAGTCCACAAATCTCGGAGTTTCGGGCTGGCGTGATTTAGGTTCACCTGTATTGCATCCCGGACAGAAACCGGGCCAAGATCCGAAAAGCAATAAATAGTAAGCGACAATGGGCCGCTGTGGCGAAATCCAACAGGACCATCAATGATGAGCGATACTACGCATCTTTCGCAGATCATAGAACTACTTCGTGAGGACGGACCTCCTCTTCAGGCATCTTGCACAATAGGCCGTCACTCGGTGGATTGTGTAGTAGAAGGAAGTAGTTATGTCATTCCAATAAGTCAGTCGTTACCACGTGCTCTGGAGAACCTTAGGTGTAACCTCGAATCACGTTTTAAAACAAAGTTATACTTTCATCATTGCCTACACTGCATTCAATATTCCTCATCCGGAATGGCCCTCCAAATGGCACAAGGAAGGGTTGGTACCTGCGCGATTCATATCGCAAGTGTCAAACCGCTCTTTTATTGCAGTGACTACTTCTGCTATGCGGACTTTTGCCCAAACTATCTACCGGTAATCGTCCCCCCAGATCCGATTAACTTGATGGAGCACTTTACTGACTTCCAAGGAGCTGCTCGAGATGTCTTGGCGTATCGCCATGGGACGATCGTGTTGGGAAAATCAAACTCAGAGGTATCAAAAGGACTTTGTAATACGATAGTTCGTACCGCCACGCGTCACCCGAAGCCAATCCGCATTTTCATCAATACTGATGGAATCCGCCTCGTGGATTTCGGAATGCACAAAGCATTTACGATCGTATCACCACCCGACTTGGCGCGATGGCAGGAGATCAATGCAAATACAACAAGTGAGCAAGTAATTTCAAATCCCCGTGTCAAATCCCAGCTAGGATTAGATCAATTGGGCGAGGGTGATTGCGATTCGGCAGTATTGGCAGGGGTCAGGCTGTGGCAAGATGCTCACGAATTAGAAACAGTGAACTCCACCAAATGAGAACTTGCGCCAGCATTGGTCCGTAACACAGAGAAACAAGTTATCGTGAGTGGTATCAACCGCAGCTTGAACTACCCAATGGCTTTGAAACAGGTCAAGAAACTCAATGAAATGTGTTTAACGCGACTCGTTAAAAACTCAATGTCATTATTGGTTATCTCATTATTCTTAGGGTGTAGCGCAGCTCCAAAGGTGAGAATGAATGCCAGCGCAGACGTCTTGATTCCGATTGGAACCGAATCGTCGCGGGCGATTGACATGATGGAGAAAGAAGGGTTTTCTGCTCGAATCATAGAAAATGGGCGATTCAAGGCTCAGGTGCGGGACAGCACCGGACAAGTGCATGAACGCGAAATTACGGGTGTTACGCATATCAGATGCAGCAACAAACTCGGTCACGCTTTCAGCCTTGTGACAAGCGTTAAATGCGTATTCTTAGTGCTCGATGAGAACCGATGTGTGCGAGAAACATATGAGCGTATCGATCACACGGGTTTTTGAATCGCGGAGCGAATCGCTGTTGTTGGCAATTGGCTACTAGGCCTATCAAGATCGGATGCACTAGCAGCGAGGTAGGTCAGGCTGTGCCTGATGATGGGATCGTTGACGTTGATAACGAGAGCCCCTCGCCATTTTATGCAAATAAGCAGGAGGACGTCAGGCACAGCCTGACCTACTGGTCCGCCTATCGATCAATGTCAGGCTGCGGA
>JAZKFE010000073.1:0-8026 GCA_040386595.1 Planctomycetota bacterium
AACGATTCTCATGCTTCTCCAAGCCCTGGATGGGCGACACTCCCCGTAAAATAATATGGCGTAAGTGTCGCCCCTTCAGGGCTTTAAATCACTCAGAGATGAGTCCGTGGGCTTACGCCCACGGCTAGGTTCTGTCGTCCCTATCGGGACTATGGACGAACTGCGGATGGTCGCCCATCAGATGAGCGATCACTTGATGGTTAGCTCAGATCTCGAATCTGAGCTGAGCCAATGCTAGGCCTCACGAACGCTATCTAACGTCACGCCAGCATTTCGGGCACGACGTCGCAGCTGTCTGGAACCAGAGTAATTTGTCGGCCGCTACGATCAGGTACCGTTGCATGAGGATCAATCCCAAGCAAGTGGTACATCGTGGCCAGCAAATCCTTCGGTGACACCGGGCGTTCAATCGGATCGCTGGCGTGCTTGTCGGTGGCTCCGACAACCTTGCCGCGACCGATACCGCCGCCGGCGAAGACCGTGGAGTAGGCTCGGGACCAATGGTCGCGGCCGCCACCCTGGGCATTGTTCAGCTTCGGGGTCCGGCCGTGGTCGCTCAATACGGCAATCAGCGTATCGTCCAGCATGCCGCGTTGTTCGAGATCCAGAACCAGCCCCGAGAACGCTTTATCGAATCCCGGCATCAGCTGATCGGTCATGCGGGGATAGTGGTTCCAGTGGGTATCCCAAGCATCTCCGGCAAGGCCAAACTCGTCCCAAAACACGCTGACCAGTTTGGTGCCCGCTTCGAGCATGCGACGGCCAGCCAGGCAGCCCTGGCCGAACAGCGTCATGCCGTACAAATCACGGGTTTCTTGCGACTCGCGACGAATATCGAGGGCGTTGCTGACGGCCGGTGAGTTGATCAACGAGTACGCCATTTCCTGATAGCGGCTCATCGACTTGCCTTCCGAGGTCGTGGCAAACTCGCGGCGTTGGGCGTCAAATTGCTGCAGCAACGACCGGCGATTGTTCAACCGGTCGATCGTCATTTCCTCTTGAGGACTGGTCATGCTCAGCTTGAAATGACTGTCCTTGGTGCAGCCGACGTAGGGGTCGGGCACGTCATACTTCATATCGCGGAGAGTCTTAACGACGGTACCAGTTGCCGCGCCAGAAAATTCGGTCCAGACGGGGTTGTAAGCTCCACCCAGGAATGCGGCATAGGGCCCCGCGCGAAACACTTCGCCGGTGCGTTGGCTGCTGAACGGAAAGGGCAACGCGACGTTTTGCGGGACCAGCGTGGGCGTGCCAGCGGCGGCCGCTTCTTGCCGAGTGATGTAGTCGACGCAGGAGCCAAAATAGGGATAGTGGCGGGTGTCGTGCGGCGACAATTCCATTCCGGCATCAATCGCGGGAATGCCCGTCGTGGCGAAGGCGACGCCGTGGAGCGGGAATTCGTGCGTAATGGAACGCACAACGGTCACACGATCCATAATCCGCGAGGTCAGCGGCAGATGCTCGCAGACATCCAAACCGGGAACCGACGACGCGATGGGCTGCATCGTCCCACGGATTTCGATTGGAGCCTCGGGCTTCATGTCGAAGGTTTCGAGCTGGCTGGGAGCACCGTACAAATAGAGCAGGATGCAGCGTTTGGCCTGACCAAAGTGCGGCGCACCGCTCCCGTTCGAAGCGTGTGCCTCGCGCAATGCCATGAACTGGCTCAAACCCAGTCCGCACAAACCCAACCCACCGGCGTGCAGCAATTCGCGGCGATTAACGCCGTCACACATCTGTCGGTGGGATCCCAAGACACGTAGCATCGTTACTCTCCAAAGCTAAACCTCGGGCGCGAGCATTATCATATCCCACTTTATTGATCGGAGCAAGCAAACACTTTCCATGAGCCATCCTTTGAATGACATAAAATGTTTTCCAATAAGCAGAAGCGGCGAACGAACTGCCATGGGAAGATTTCAGATTGAGATGTCGGGAACCGCAGCGGCCGGCGCGATTGTCAGAACCGGAATTCCACTCATTGCAAAACGATTTTGCGGCACAGCGTTGAACTCCCGCCGAGAACCGGCAAAATAGCTGTCAACTCGCGTCAGGACGCCAGCCACCATCCCCTCAGGAGAGAGCTCCCGCATGCCCACCGAAGAACTTACCGCGTTTCAGCTTCGCAAAAAGGAAATTCGCGAACAGGCTCATGCCAACCGCAAAGAGCAATTAAACAAGGACGAAGTCAGCCGCGTGATCGTGCAGAAATTTCTGGACTTGCCAGAGTACGCAGCGGCACAGACGGTCATGTTCTATGTCGATGTCCGCACCGAAGTGAAAACGCGCGAGTTCCTCTCGGTCGCTTTGACACACGGCAAGAAAGTCATCGTCCCCTATTGCGTAGATGGTGAACTGGAACTCTTCTGGCTGCAAAACATGGATGAGCTAAGCTTGGGGATGTACAAGATCCTCGAGCCGCAGGCCGAATTGCGAGCCGTGCCTGAGAAGAAGGTGTCGGCCATCGATCTCGATTTGGTGATGGTGCCTGGTGTGGCATTTGATCGCCGCGGGGCCCGTATGGGACATGGCTTCGGCTACTACGACAAGCTGCTGGAGCATGCGCGTATCAACACGCCGTTGGTTGCCTTGGCCTTCGAATGCCAGCTGTTTGAAGAGATCCCGACGGCCGCCCACGACATCTTCATGGATAAGATCGTGACCGAAGCGGCAATCTATGAAGGGCTTGGTCGCGACGCCGCGAACTAAGTCGTTATCAATGTTCGCCGCCTGAACCGTAGCCTGACTCTCTGAGTCGGGTTCTTCTTGATTGAGAGGAATCCCCGACTCCGCGAGTCAGGCTACGGACTGTTTTCCCGCCGCTTGATTTGCCGAGGATTCTGTGACGACACACCGCGCCGACATCGACGATACCTACGCCGAAGCCTTTCGCAGCATTTATGCGGAAGTCTTGATCACCGCGCGAGACCGCCACTGGCTCGAGCAGGCCGTGAATGCCGCCACCGGCAACGCTTCCAGCACAATCTTCTGCGACTGCGAAGCGGGCCTGGATCGCTTCGTCAATCTGCCCGAGACCAAAGGGCAACCGGGCGACTTCGTCACACCCGACGGACGCCCTGGGGCCGTGGTTCAGTTTCATGTCCCTCGTTTCCGCAAAGACCGCATCGCGGCCTTGGAACGAACCTTATTGGTGCGGCTCAGTCAGAACGTGCTGACGTGTCCCACGACAGCCTGTTTTAACCTGCTGGATACCGATCCCTATTACAAACTGGGCCGCAAGATCGCCTTCTTTGGCGATGGGCATCAATACCGAACCAAGCGTTTTGAACGCAAGGTTTGGGCCATCCCCACACTCAGCGGTGAGTTCGTCCTGGATCGGCGTTTCGGCTTCCAGGATGGCCTGATGGGGGGCAACCTCTGGTTCTTTGCCTCCGATCTGGATTCGTCATTAGAAGCCGCAGAACGAGCTGCCGCAGGTGCGGCGAGTGTCCCCGGCGTCATCCTGCCGTTCCCCGGTGGCGTGACAGGCAGCGGTTCGAAGGCGGGCAGTCGCTATTCCTTCACGATCGCCAGCACCTACGAAAAGTTCTGCCCCACGCTGCGTGAAAAGCTGGGCGACCAATCAGGACTGCCTGCCGGAGTGAATTCGGTGATGGAGATCATCATCAACGGCCACGACTTACCGACGATTTGTGCGGCAACTCAAGCCGCAATTGCCGCCTCGGTCGAGACCCCCGGTTTGATGAAAATTTCCGCCGGCAACTACAACGGCCGCCTGGGAAAAAGCTTCATCTATCTGCACCCGGAGAAGCAACCCGTTTAATGCGACTTGGTCAAAAGAAGAGTATGCACCACGGAGTCACGGAGAACACAGAGAGTTCTCCCGCCAACCGTCAATTGAAGCTCGCTTTTAGGAGTTTTTAGCCACGGATTCACACGGATGAAACATTGACTAAAACAGTGTGGAATTCACGTTGTCCGGTATTCTGGCCCATCTGATTCACTGCGGGGTTCGCGTTTCAGACCAGCTCAACACACGATGATCCAATCCGTGTTTGATCTGTGTTAATCCGTGGCTAAAAACTCCTTCTTTTCGAAGCCGCAGATTCAGGCGAAAATCGCCCTGAGAACGCTCCGTGGTGCAATCTTATTTCGTTGGTGCACTCGGAGCTTTTGCGGGAGCTGCCTTCGCTTCGGGTTTGGCAACTGCAGGAGCTGCCGCCGCGGGCGTCGCTTTGACCGCGGGTTTATCGCGCGGTGTTTGTGGCTTCCCAAGTTTGATTTGCTCGTTCAATTTCTTGGGATAGAACTCTTTGCTCTCCGATTTGATCTCGCCGGCCGCGATCTTATAGCCGGTCTCGGGCGTGATCAGTTTTTCTCGCAGTTCGCGAATATCCTTTTCTTCACGCGCATGCCCTTCAGTGCGGATCTCGCCGGCTTGCCGAGCTGTCGGGACGGTGATCGCGAGTTTTGTCAGATAGATTCGCTCGGTGCTGGGAAGCTGCTGTTCGAAGCGTTTCACTTCTTCGAGCATGTTGACATCTTCCCGAACCCACTCATCAATCAATTTCGCCGAATCAAGGGTCGGTTTGCCTTTTTTCAAGGCATCATCCAGACTGATCAGTTCTTCGGTACGCTGGGTAATTCCGGCATCCAGTTGCCACAGCGCAAACCAATAGACCAAGATGACACAGACGGCCGCAACGGCCCCGGCGATGGCTAGTTGTTTTCGGCGTTCTTTCGTGGTGTCGGGTTTAATGACTGGTTTGCGCGGAGCGAGAAAATCCAGGGTTTGAATCGTGGGTTGAGTCTGCGACCAGACACTGCCGACATGTCCGGCATAGGCCGATTGATGTGAGACCAGCTTCAGGCTGTCTCCTGTCATCTTGACCAGCGAAAACGGATTCACGGTCCGTACGGTGATCGGCAGACGTTTCTTCAAGGCCTCTGCAAGCCCCGGCAGATCGTCGTCCGGGCCCAGCAAAAATCCTTCGGTCAGCTTGAAGCCCAGATTGAGGTTCTGGAAGGACATCAACCCGCGGCTGACTTCCGTCACAATGACGGCATTCTGCTGTTCGACGGTGTCTCCAGCCAGT
The DNA here is from genome assembly GCA_040386595.1 of Planctomycetota bacterium. Taxonomy (GTDB): domain Bacteria; phylum Planctomycetota; class Planctomycetia; order Planctomycetales; family Planctomycetaceae; genus JAKFVC01. Next base: position 5,058 of record JAZKFE010000073.1, read on the forward strand.
CGAGCGGCATGTGAGAAAATCAATTGCCGCATCCACAGCACCGAGATCTCGACTCGCTCACCGTGGCGAACCACGATCAGCGTGGCGGATTTCGGATCGAGGGGCTTGCTGTCTTCCAGATGTGAAACTAACTCGGCGGCACCGACCGGGCTGAGCCGGATCGAGAGGAGTTCTCGCTGCCCCCCGTCGATGAACTCACGAATTGCGGAGACCATGGATTGGGGCACCATGGCTAGTAGAACTTCTCGCGTCTGAACCCCTTCACGACGTGGCAAGGGGATGAAGTCGAGAGCCAGTTCATCCAGCGACAGCGAGGACTTGGCCGCCGCTTGAAACCGCACCATTTGCGGCAGTTCTTCGTCGGGGGCGTCGGGCAATTCCAGTCGCCGGACGACGACGCTTTCACGCGGCAACGTCACGATGACTTGCTTCGTGGTGATGTGCTTTTCCGTCAGGTAGTGGGCAAACCACTCCTTCAAGGCGGGTTGCGAATGGCCGCTAGGCTGCGGCATTTCAAACGCATGACGCACATGAATGGTGCTACCGCTGACCTGCACATCCAAGCCTCGCAGGCACTGCGGGTCCCATTCAATCACGAGAAAGTCAGGCATGGTGCACGATCACTCTGGCAGCTAATAACTAGTCAGGATTCACGTGGCCCCCGTAGGAGCCCCGTTGGTCCGCCAAGCAACTTCTAACAGTGAAGATGCGACGGCGGAGTCAATTCGTCTATTAAACACCGAGCTGAAACACGAGGCCACGGGGTTCGAGGTCTCTTGTTGTCAATTTTGCGGAGTCTGTTTCAACACGACATCTAACGATCGCTATAACCGTTATCAGCGGGAGATCACTGGCAGATTGTAACCCCGCCCCAGTTCTGTCAGATCACGGAAGAAAATGGGTTGCGGGGGATTCTGGGTGGCGTCGATGATCGCCTCGATGCGTGCCACTGGACCTCCGCCGTCAAAGTGTCCCATGATTTGCATGCGGAACACGTCGCCGCGGCCGGTCAAATACGGATCTAGTTTTCGCAATGTTGGCAGATCAACAATTCCCTCGGCGAGCAGCCACGACGTCGTGGAGCGTTTACCGTCGGTGTCGGGCAGCGGTTCGCCACCAGCACCACGGGCCTGGGCTGCCACGATCTTCATCGCGATATCTTCTGTCATTCCTGGCAGGCCCAGCAGCACTTCTTTATGGGCCTGATTGACATTGATCCGGCCTTCCAGGAATTGATCGCTGCCACTGGTACTGATCAAATTCATCAGCTCGGGTAGGTAGGTTCCCATGGCATTCGGTTCTTGCGACCAGGGGCTATCCAGGACCTTGGTGTTCCCGTCAACTTTCGCACTGACTTGAACTCCAATCAGATCGTAGATCGAGTTGATTTTGTTCTTGCCGCCATTCGTGAGATCCATCCCGCCACGAGTGACTTGCCCCGTTCGTCCGGCTGTGGCTTGGCCGAGAGCTTGAGCGGCCTGACCGAGACCTCCCCCCCCACTGGAGCCTCCGCCGCCTGATCCCCCACCCCCGTTTCCACCTCCACCTCCGCCTCCGCCCCCCTTACCACCACTGCTGCCGCTGCTGCCGCTGCTGGTTCCATTGCCGCCCCCCCCAACTCCAGCGGCAAGTTTCTGCTGTCCCCCGCCAGCTGCCATGCCGGCGGTCGATGATGCGCCGGTGTTATTGGTGGTTTCAGCAACGGGACCAAACAGACGATACGCCACAATGAACTGGGCTTTGGGCTGGTCGAGTGCGTCTTCCAGCGTGTCGTAAATATCGCTTAAGGTATTCTTGTTGACGTCGACTATGATCGTCCGATCCGACTGCATATTAAGTTCGCGGCTATGGACCGTCAGATAGGCCGACCAGCCTCGATTGAGGAACCCGTCGGCATCATCGTAGGGGACGGTCAGCGAACCGTCATTTTCATTCGGGTTCAACAAACCATTGCGATTCGCGTCCTCACCGAACAACAACTGCGGCGTGATCCCGCGAATGAGCAGCAATTCGTCGAGTGTTTCGAGCTTGGAATTCTTGCACTCATAGGGTGGATTGAGGGTTTGATAGTACTCATTCTCCGCACCGTGTTCGCGCACATCGCTATCTTCATCAATCCAGTCGAAGATGGCTTCCGAAATCTCCAGGGTCATCCCAGGCAAACCCATCAATGGGTTGGGGAGCGCAGGCGGTTCATCCGTAGTCCCCGTTCCCGCAGAGCCAGTACCGCCGGTACTCCCCGAGGCACTCGCCGCGTTGGGGTTTGGCGCGGGAACCATGGCCGCGATGGTGTTCAAATTCAGCTTCGAAGACTCATCGATCAGGCCAAACCGAATTTGCTGGGCCGAGGGATCCCCTTCGACCGGCGCGATGACGGAAAAGCGGCCGCGGTTCGCGGGCAGCGTGGCGTCCATCATCAGTTGAGCCTGAAACATAGTCGGATTGTGATACAACCCGACGGTATTCAGACTCGCCCGATTCGCCAACAGCACGGAGACAAATTCCACTCCGGAATCCGCCATCGCCCGTGCCTGAATGGCTTTGCTATTGAAGGCTGTCGCCCGGGTCGCAATCACCATGTACTCAGAAAAGGTGTAGGCCCCCAATGATAGGAGGACTATCACCACCAGCACGATAATCAGCACCATCCCGCGTCGCAGCGAGTCGCTGACATTCGCTTGATCTATCGGATGTTGTTTCGGCAGCATGGTATGTTTCCCGAGCACGCGTTTTTATCAGTTGCGAACTTGTTCCAGGCGAGCCGAGCGGCGTAAGCCCCCGGATTCTTTCTCTCGTAGCCTGACTCTCTGAGTCGGGTGTTTTTCCTCAGAGGGAGACACGACTCAGAGAGTCAGGCCACACCTCAAACTGCACGCTGAAAATTTGCAATTCACAATTGTTGTGAGACGTCCTCACTGAAATACTACCGGCTGGAAGCCGGTAGGTTCGAGGAGAATCATGAACGACGG
>JAZKFE010000074.1:0-224 GCA_040386595.1 Planctomycetota bacterium
AGCGGTTCGGCAGGAGCCTCACCCTCCCAATACTTCGAAACACTACCAAATTGAAAATCCCTTGAATTGAACACCAGAGGCTCACGCCTCTGGCTACCGACGTCGAGCCCTCCGGGCTGGAATACAACTAAGTGCAAGCTACACCAGTCATGGTGTTGACCACTAGTTTTGTTGCAGCACGGCAATGTAATCGGTCAGCTGCTTGATCCACAGGCTCAGTTGGG
>JAZKFE010000074.1:234-51137 GCA_040386595.1 Planctomycetota bacterium
GGAACTACCTGGCCGCTGGCGGCCTTGGCTTCCAGTTGGGCGACGGCTTCCTTAGGGGGATCGTCCTGGGCTTCTAAGGTCGCCAGCTGAGCCTGATACATCATCAGATAGCTGGTCGCCATACGCTCACACACCCCGGCAATTTTTTGCTCAAGATATTTAGCTCCACGAATATGGTCCAGCATTCCCTTGGGTTGACTAATCATTCGCTGAACTTGATCGCGATCATCAATACAAAACCCCGGGGCTTTGGTGTAAAAGTCCGAAAGTGGTTTGTCGTAACCATAAAAATCCATCAGATCAAGATCGCGATCCAAAGGCGTTAACAAATTCCGTTGCGGGTTGTTCACCATGCGCGAATCGGCTTCCTCGAACTGTTGTTTTTCGGAACTCCAATCACCGCTGTCTTCCAACTGCCACCACCCCCTGGCGCGGCGCGTATCATTCCAAGGATAGCCCATCGTATGATATTGCCAGACACTATCCAGCAACGTATGCTCTGAACGCATAACCATGTTCCCCATGGCGGGTAAAAAGGGGTACCGCAACGAGACGGCACCGGCACCGATGCCCACCCCTTCGGACATCTCGTTGACGCGGTTGTCACGCACATCGAGACGGCCATTGCCAGCCACAAACGTCGGCCCCTTGATCCATCCTTGGGCGATTTGAGAAGTATTCCAGATAGGATCCACTTGCCCGATCCGATTCCCTCCCAAGACAAGCAACGATGCACTTTTCGGCCAGAAATTGGCGGGCCGAGGATCATTGTCAGCACTCCACAACGGACGATGCCGCCACATCGCCAGTCGCGCACTGGTCGCCGCACGAATCTTCCAAGTCGCCGCATGAGCAAAGTTGATGATCAGGGCCATCAACATCAGCAACAACGGCAGCGTAATGACCAATTCCAAAGGCGCCAAACCGGCGCGTGATACGGGCCATCGCACCGAACGCGCCGGGTGAGGATCAGATCTCGTAACTCGCTGTCTCATGGTCGATGAGCCTGGATGGAACTAGTCGCCAACACGTTTTGTGGTGGCTCTGGCGAAGTGTTGGAAATGGTCCACTTGGAGTCGACTGGTCCGAGAAGCCTGCGCCAAACGCCCCAGAGTAATTCTCGTTAATGAAAATTGATGGCCTTCAAATCCGGCATTTGCATGGAATCGAGTTTGGGGAGCACCACATCGGGGGCCAACTTGTCCGGATTGGTTTGAACGAGTTTCAGGACGCTCTCCGATGAAGCCGGAATCATTTTGGCAGCCCAATTCTGACTGAACAGCGACCATTCGACAGGCCAGCCGACAGTCGAATCCTCACACAGCTGACAGCCCGTTTTGCCAGTGAAACGATTCAGCGTCAGACAATAATAGGGCGGACAACTAGAGGTTTTGTATCGTGGCTTCGGCAGGAAGACCATCACTCGTGCAAACGAGAAGGCATCTCCTTTGATCGGCACCCGGTACATCCCCGGCATGACGGCTGCGCGCTGGGGACGGTAAACCGCCCCCATGAAAGTAAAATCGTAGTCCAAGTACTCCTGCTGCGTGGCAAGTCCCCCCTTCCAATGCGCGTGGTATCCGATGTACTCCCCGTCCGAGTTGTAGTGGTCCTGCCAAGTCATCTCGGCTCGACTCTGACGATTCAAAGGCTGCCGCAGCATATGCGGCAGGTTGGTATTGGGATACTGGTCATACAACAGGTGGTTGAGTTTGGCACACGTGAAGCCCCGATAAAGATTGATAAATTGCGACTGCTTGGCTGAGACGCGTCCCCCGGTGCTGATCGTATTGCGTTCGAAGGGAGTCAGATCGTTGCGCCAGGAGGGAGACTCATCATAGTCTTCGTCATGAATCCAATCCTTGAGATATCTAGCCGCCAACCGGTTGCGATTCTCGCGGGCAATTTTCTGATAGAGATAAACCTCCCCAGAACTTAAATACTGAAAATCAGAGCCTTCCGAGGAAGGATCTACCGCCGGCAATAATCGCTCGAGGGGATTATTATCGTTCACGACTGTCGAAGAATCGGTTTGCTGACTCCAGATGACGCATTGTGTCTTTTGCCGATTCTTCCCCGGCATATTCCGTTTCGCGATCTCCGAGGCGATTAAGTTCGAGCTTTCTGGAATGGCAAAGACGACCGCTCGTTGAAATTCCGGAATCAGATGGGAGGGCGCGTTCCGCGGATCGGGATTTGTTCCCCCTGCTTCGGGAATCCCCAGAATCATTTCCAACGGGGGCAGCAACAGGCGGGCCTTGACCGCAGTCATGTCGCCGAAGGCCTTGACGAGACGCCGCTCCAATTCGATCTTCGGCGCCATCGCCGGTTGAATGTCGCGAATGAGCTTGAACTCGGACATCCCCAACTGTTGGTCAACCACGGTCCAAGCATTCAGAATGTCGCCGACCAGAGATTCGGCGTAACGATCACGGCCTTCGCGAAAATAGGCCGTCAAGGCTATCGTTTCACTGAGCAAATGATTGGTGAAAGCCAGGGTATTCAGTCCCCGCGCCATGACGACACCGCTGGAGTAGGTGGCGGCATCCACGGCGTTTTGCATTTTGATTTTGTCGTCGATCTGCTCCCCGACGTTCAAAATCATCCCCAACAGCATCGTCAGCAGTATCAACACAATGACCGAAAAAATGCTGATCGTGCCGCGTTCGTCATGATGCAACGTCCGTGCCCGCACAACGACGCGTGACGTGCGTAGCGACAGCAGCAACCAATCCATTTGTTTACGGTTGAACAGCATAGCGAATGATCGATTTATAGCCTTCGTTCACGAATGTCGCCGACGCTTCTAACTCAATCGTATAGAGCTCGTCGCCGGATCCCGAATGCCGAGTGATCCGATTGGCAACCTTATCCTCTGCTGGCTTCTGGGCTGACTGCGAAGCGCCGGGTTGGGCGACAGACTTCCACAAGATGTGGCCGATCCCGGGCAATAAGGCAAACTGATGTTTGACGACGATTGTCACCGGATCGCGAAACCCAACTTCATTTCGATTCCACATCGGAACAGAAGGGGACGGATGCTGATAGGGATTGTATGTCGGTCCCTCGGCATTGTCCGGTAAGGGATGGGGCACGTTCACCCAGGTCAAATCGACCGTGGTGAATTTCGCGGAATACCCCAGCTTGTTCAACAGGCGGGCTGGCAGCTGTAGGTTCGATTTCGACTTCGGATCCACCTGGGGATAGAGCTTGAGTATCGTGCTGTAAGTATTCTGCAGCTGAGACGGCAATGGGCCGGTGTCGACTTTCCGCGAAGGGCTGATCGTCAAACACGGAATCACCGCAGCCAACACCATTTTCTGATACTTGTAACTCGCCGCACCGGTGGTGGCGTTGATGCTAATGGAGCCATCTGTGGACAACGAACTCCCCCCCAGCGTTCCTGCGACAACATTTGCCCCTTCCAACGGCCCATCCGTCATCGTCAACCCAAAATAGCTGTTCGGGGTCAATACAGAACTGTTGGTCGGCACGAAGTCGTCGGTGGACACCTTGGGATCAAGTATCCAGAAATTCATCGAGGAGCGGCTTTCAAAGGGACGGTCTTTGAAGGTGGTATCCGTCGTGACATCTGACGGAATCCAGACCGATGCCGATCGGGCTGCGGCAAACGCCGCGTAGTTCACCATCATGATACCGACCATGATTTGGGTGACCTGCACGATGAACAGCACCAACAACAGAAAAACCGGCAGCGTGAGCACCAGGCTCAGACTTTGCACGGCCCCTTCTTCGCTTTTCTGGAGCCGGCGTAAGCGACGCCAGTCACAACGACCGCCGCACACTTGCAGCAGCAATAGCATCAGCCCGCTGGCCACACAGAGCCAGATGAACCAGGGGAAGCAGGCTTGCAGAACAGCACGATGCATGGGGACGCACCCCGGTGCGAACTAGGTCGAAAGGAATAAAGTCATCTTCGCCAGGACAGGCTCAGCGAAATACGGAAAACTTGACGATGACAACCGCGACCAATGCCGCCGGAGCTAAAAACAACTCTGGCTCCAGCGACTGGCGGTCCTCTTGAGTCAGCGGCAGCCATTGGCGATAGGCCCCCAGCCACCAGATCTGCTTCAACACTCGTCCGAGCAGGTGCAGGACTCCGAATCTCCAGATGAGAATCGATAGCCCCAGGATGGCGGCCAGCACGAAGGTCCACAACATGCATTCCAAACCGTGGTACCAGCCCAGGAACGCCGCCAGCATAGTGATCAGCTTGACGTCCCCGCCTCCGAACTTCGGAAAGCAGAGAAAGCAGAACACCATCATCAGGCCGCAACCGACAATTCCCAACAGGCTGTCTTCCCAGCCAATTCCTTGCGGTTCTAACGCACTGACAACCAAGCCGGTCAGAATCCCGGGGTAAGTCGTCCAGTTATAAATCTTTTTCCGCCACAAATCGGTGATCGCTGCTGCCAGCGCAAATCCGAGCACCAGAATTGTGGAAACCATCTCGCGAAAAGTTCTGTCGGTCCTACGGCTGGGTCGCCTGGGGCTGGTCTGCAAACACCGTCACCGCCGACAACGTGGATTTTGACGTGCATTGCAGCGTCAAAATGAGTCGCAACTCAAGAACCGTTTTGGACGCTGTTGCTGGATTGCTCCAGGTTATCGAGGGACTGGTTGAAGAAGGTTTTGATCTTCGGCCAGCCGTACTTCAGCAAGAAAATCAAAATCGGCATCGCAATAGCGCCAATGATGAGGATCGTCTCGAGACTCACCGCGCCATTTTCGTCATTGTGTATTCGATCCAGCAATTCACGGAAATTTCGGGGCTTACGCATGGGATCCGACCTTTACCGACGGCGAAAATTTCTCAAACGGAAAGTGCGACTTCAACAACCGACATGACGACGAAACGGAAGGATATTTCTTGCGAATCAGATTCGCGGCCCAACAAGCAATATTACATAAACGGCCAGGCGAGGAAAAACCCGGTCAACTCATAGACCAACTGCATTATCCGCCGCCCGGAGACCACAATAAATCCGGACATGGTAAACAACACGCCCAGAGTCAAAATGTAATCCAAACTCGCGGCACCTCGCCGAGCTCGCGGCACCGGTGTTGTCAAACGGCTGCGAATCATATTGTACATCGACTCGAATGGTTGTCATCCGCGGATTCGCGTTTTCGATGCCTGATCTACCGTAACCGGTCATCAATGAGACGTTTCACTCGCGGGAGTACGACCTCACGCAAAAGTCTCAGAGTTGGCCGCGTAGAGCACAAAATCTCCTGATCGCTTCTGTCATCGGGAATTTTGGCCCCCCAGAAACAGAAAGAATCTCAAGAAGCGACCGCCCACCATCTGTTCAAAACAACATTGTATCCGCGATCAACAGACATGCCAGCTTTATCTTACAACGTATTTTGACTTCGATTCAACACCCTTTCGAGCCGAATGTGGCCACGGTTTTCGAAGTTTTTTTCTAGATTCAAGTCTCAGGCGACCCGTCACATCGCGCACAAATAACCCCTGCGGTGATCGTATGTAATGTGATGCTAACAGGTTCTGAAACATCCACTACTGTCCAGGAGGGTGCAAATCCCATAGCGGAGCAGAATAATGCACCATTCGCTCTAAACCATGTTCAAACGCCTCGCGGGCAAAACTGGGCTGATTGCCGACACTTTCCAGCTCCGTGATGACCTTCCCCTCTGGGGTTAGTCCAGTGCGACGCGACTGAAACAGGTCTTGCAGCTCGTATTCGTTGTTGTTCAACCCTTGAACTTCGGAAATGGCCACAATTTTTCGCGAGCCGTCCTCAGAAAAACGAGCGATCTGCACAATCAAATCAATCGCGGACGCCACTTGGGCCCGAGCCACATAGATCGGAATCGACACATCCGACATCAGCGACAACGTTTCCAGGCGGATCAAAGCGTCGCGAGCCGAATTCGCATGCACCGTCGTCAAACTGCCCGAGTGGCCGCTTAACATCGACTGAATCATGTCCAGGGCCTCACCGCCGCGCACTTCGCCGACCAGAATACGATCGGGTCGCATACGCAGCGATGCCACGAACAGCTGCCGAATCGTCAGCTTCCCGCGGCCTTGCGAGTCCCCCTGCTGAGCCTCCAGGTACAGGCAATGCTTTTGGGTGAGCTTCAATTCCGAACTATCTTCGATGACAACGACCCGCTCCTCGTCCGGAATGGCCTTCGACAGGGCATTCAACAACGACGTTTTACCGGTCCCCGTCCCACCCGACACGATGATGTTTTTCCGCAATCGAACACACAGCTCCAGAAACTCTTTCGAAGCTTCCGACAGACTGCCATATTCGAGCAGGTCTTCCAAGGTCAACCGATCCTTGGAGAACTTGCGGATGGTCAGATAGGTCCCCCGGCGGGCACTGGGGGGAATCACCGCATGCACACGTGAGCCATTGGGCAACCGCGCGTCTAACACCGGCCGCAGTTCATCGATCTCACGACCAACGTATTGGGCGATATTGTGGACCGCCGATAGCAACGTGTCGGCACTGGCAAACCGGGCGTTGGTTTCTTCCAGCTGCCCTCGGCGTTCGATGTAGATCTCGTCATGGCCGTTGACCATGATTTCGGTCACGGTGTCGTCCTGCAGAAACGGCTTGATAGGATCCAGAAAGAACTCGAGACTCGCCGCAAAGATGTTTTCTCGCGAAATATTTTCTTGAAGCGACGTTGCCATCAGGAGAATCCCTTGTGATCGAGCCAATCAGTGACGTGTTTACACGAGTCTACCATGCGAGTGGCCAGGGGGCACCCAGGTTCTGGAACAACCGGCAGGGAGCAGGCGGCAATCGTTACTGCCCTTGAGCCAGGACCTTGGGGTAGCGTTCCCGTTCTCGCAATTCCCGATCGAGTTGCAGATAGAACTCCGGTGGGACACATTCCTGAACGGCGGTGTGTTCCAGATTGGCCAGGCAGCCGGACCACTCGGCATGCTCGGTCAGGATCAGTTCCCACATCCGTTGATTGCGGGCCAGTTCTGCCGAGTTCTTCCAGCCCTCTGCCGTCAGGCGATACTGGCCATCACCGACAACTTCAAGCAGCCCGCGAGCCACGTTCTGCCGCAGAAGTTGTTTCAGTTGCCGTGGCGGCCACGCCTTGCGGCGGGAAAAATCGTCGCTGCTCCAGGCCGATGGCTGAGGCCAACTCGGCTCGGACAAATCGTGCAGTAACGTCAGCAGCTTGTTCTGACCTAATCGCAAATGAACGCGACGGGTCAACAGCCAACGGGCTAGGGCTCCTCGTCGCGGCGCAAAAAACAGGGACAGCAGGAACAACGCCGTCCCGGTCAACACAATGATCGGACCGGCCGGCAGCAGGCTGTACCACGTGCTGATGAGGGTCCCGACCGCCCCGGTGATCAGGCCGAAGAACGTCGCCAGCATGAGCAAACGGTCCAGTTCATCGGTCCAGAACCGGGCACTGGCCCCAGGCAAAATCAGCAACGAGGCCATCAGCACCACACCGACGGCCGGCAAGCCAATCACCACCGCGATCGCAATCAACCCCATCAACAACAGGTCGAGACTTCCCGCGGGCCAGCCTTGCACCCGGGCAAAGCTGGGATCAAACGCCACGACACGGAACTCTTTGTAAAACAGCAGTAAGATGACCAGGCAAAACGTCGCCAGCCCGGCAATTAACAACACATCCTGAAAGATCATCCCGGCCGTCTTGCCCAGGATGTACGAATCGAGACCCGCCTTGCTGCCCGTCGCCGACATGTTTTGAATGCAACGACTCAGCACGATCCCCGCGCCAAAAAAGACGCTCAGAATGATGCCGATCGCCGTGTCTTCTTTGATCCGCGTCCAACGTCTCAGGGCCGAGATACAGCCGATCCCCGCCAGGCCGGATAAGAACGCTCCGAACAACATGGCCGGCAGGCTGCGTTCTCCCACCACGAGAAACGCGAGGCACAGTCCAGGCAGGGCGGCATGAGCCAAGGCATCGCCGGTCAGACTGCGACGCCGCAGCACGGCAAAGCTCCCCACCAACCCGGCACTCGCGCCGAGCAGGCTGGTTCCCACCAGGACGATCAGCGTGTTATAGGTGATCATGCCCGGCTTCCTGGGTCCGCAAAGCTTCCGCGGCCGCATCCAGAATCGACAACCGCCCACCGTAAGCCGCCTGCAGTTTTTCGGGCGTAAAGACCTGTTCGGTCGGCCCGCTGGCCACCAGTCGCAGATTCAGCAATACGACGTAATCGAAATAGTCGCGAACGGTTCGCAGGTCGTGATGCACGACGAAGACCGTCCGCCCCGCCGCATGCAGCGTCTGTAGTAGTTCAAAGATCACGCGTTCGGTGGCCGCGTCGACACCGGCCATCGGCTCATCCATGAAATAGATCTGGGCGTCCTGAGCCAGGGCCCGAGCCAGAAACACGCGCTGCTGCTGCCCCCCCGACAACTGACCAATCTGCCGCCGGGCAAAGTCAGCGAGCCCCACTTGTTCCAGACACTCATGAGCCCGTTCGCGTTCCGCCCGACCGGGCCGCCGAAACCAACCCAGCCGGCCGTAAGTCCCCAGCAACACGGTATCGAGCACGCTGATAGGGAAATCCCAATCCACACTCTCCCGCTGCGGAACGTAACCGATCAGCTTTCGCTGCTTGGCCAAAGGCTGACCAAAAATGCTGACGCTTCCGCTGGCCAAGGGAACCAGGCCCAGAATCGCCTTGAGTAGCGTGCTTTTCCCCGCACCGTTGGGACCGATGATTCCGACCAGATGCGGCTCGTGAAGCGTCAAATCAACGTCCCACAGCACTGGCTTATGTTGATACGCGACCGTGACGTCATGCACGTCCAGAATCGGTACTGACGGTGGAGTCGCTGTATCAATCACATCGAAACCTTCCACTGACGCCTGAGGCGAGCCGCTGATAACCATCCGCGCGGCAGTCGGACACTCAGTGATGCACACGAGAACGCATTTCCGATGTCAGCTTAACTTCCAATCCAATCCGCGGTAGTCATCCAGCTGTTTGCGTTGGGTCATATCGAACTGCAGCGGGGTCATGGTGACATAACCATCGAGCATCCCTTGCACGTCGGTATCGACGGGGCAGGGGGGCGACAGTTGCCGGTCCGAACCGCTCCAATAGTACGTCCGTCCGCGGGGGTCCTGGCGTTTCTCCATGAATTCGTTGTATCGATGCACGCCCATCGGCAGGACTTTCACCCCCTTGGGACCTTCTTCAGTGCTCTCCGGAAAGTTGATATTCCACAACTGAGCCCCCCCGTTTTTACGTTCGAGGAGTTGCTGAATCAGTTCCGCTGCTTGCCGGGCCGAGCGTTCGTAGTTGGGATGTTGATTCATGGCCAGCGACACGGCGACCGACATCACCCCAAAAAAGGCCCCTTCGATCGCAGCAGCCACGGTTCCCGAATACAGCACATTGATGCCGGCATTCGCCCCGCTATTGATTCCACTGACAATGATATCGGGCGGTTCCTGACACAGCTCCAACATCGCCAGCTTCACGCAATCCGCCGGACTGCCGGCGATCTCCCACCCGTAGTGCTTATCGTTCTGAAACACTTCCTGCACGATCAGCGGGGTCAGATACGTGATCGAATGCCCGACGCCACTTTGATTGGCCGCCGGCGCCGCGACCTCTACCTGACCGAGCTTAATCAGCTCGGCATACATGGCGGACAGGCCGGGGGCATAAATGCCGTCATCGTTGGTCAGCAGAATTCGCACAAAGTCGCCTTATGTAAAATCATCGCCAGTGGAGGCGGACCAAACAGAATGTCTGCGTCTTGTTTTACCTCAACGGGATTATATTCCAAAGCCCAGGCAACCGAGTACTGACAGCAGCCCCAGATCAACGCCGCGAAGCATTATGGGGAGGGTGACAGGCTCCTGCCGAACCAACGCCTAGCTCAGATCCAATAGCGGTTCCGGAGCCGGATCTCTTCCCGTTCCCACTCCCCGGTCCACAAAATTCAGTGGCCAGAAAAGGTAGAGGCAAATACGGTTACGAAACCTCCAGGCCGCGGTATTTTCCAGTGTGAGGTAGTAAAAACCCTCCGACTGGTAACGATCTGCGTCAGCATAAGCCCGGCGAGTCAGCACAAAGTACAAGCTGACGTAGCTCATGAGACAGAGCAGCCCAATTCCGATCAACCAACCATTCCTCGTGGTTCTCAGTAGGGCCATACGTCACCGGTTACTTCGCCAATCCGAGCTACTGGGCACTCGCTGATTTGCCGACCAACCAAGCCATGATCCCCTTCGACAGATGCAGGCGATTTTCGGCCTGGGCGAAGGCGACACTGTGCGAACCATCCATGACGCCGTCGGTCACTTCCAACCCACGTCGAGCGGGCAGGCAGTGCATGAACTTGGCATGCGACGGAGCCGCCTGCAGCAGCTTTTCGTTGACCTGATACGGGGCAAAAATCGTTTTCCGCTTCTCGGTCTCGGCTTCCTGCCCCATGCTCACCCACACATCGGTGTAGATGATATCGGCATGTGCGACGGCCTTCCGCGGATCGGGCTCTTGCGTGATTTGCACGTGCGGGAACTGTTCGTGCAGCCGCTTCAAGAACTGTGAATGGAACTCAAATCCTGGCGGAGCCGACATCACGAAGGGCATGTCCAAGTGGGCCGCCGCGACCGCCAAAGAGCGGGCCACGTTGTTGCCGTCGCCCACAAATGCAATCCGCCGGCCGGAACAATCACCGAACACTTCTTGCACCGTGAACACATCCGCCAGAGCCTGGCAGGGATGGCTGCGGTCCGACAAGCCGTTGATGATGGGACACGACGAGTACTTGATCATCTCTTCGATCAAGGTCTGCGAAAAGGCACGAATGACGATGAAGTCGCTGTACGAACTGAGGACCCGGGCCACGTCGGGCAGTGATTCGCGGCCATGCAGGCCGGCGTCGGCGGCACTCAGGAACAGGCTGTTACCACCCAAGTGAGCGATCGCGGTCTCAAAGCTGATCCGCGTGCGTAACGACGGCTTTTCGAACAGCAGCGTGAGCGTGTGCCCCGCCAGCAACGCCGGACGATGACCGGCTTTCAAGCCTGCCTTCAGCGTCTTGGCCGTTTGCAGGATGTCTCGAATTTCTTGAGTCGTAATACGCAGTAGGCTGTCGAAATGCTTCATGTGCCGGATCCTGTCCAAGCCGTACGGAAACCATACGGCCAAGCTGGTGCAGTTACGGAAAACGGAGGAGCGATGGAATTGTCTCGCTCCCCGAACGAAATGCTCTCACGGGACGATCCCGCGAATCTGTGTTTCTATGTTTAGCACGGTCAAAACGAAAACGCTTGACCGACTCTCACCGACATTTTGATCCATCATGACACGAATCGCACGGAGAAACACGCTCCCCGCCACGTTTTCTGGCCATTCTGGTCGCTCTAGGTCGATTTTTCGGGCTAAACACACCGTTTTCCACGCCGTAGCCTGACTCTCGGAGTCGGGTTCTCAACCGAAAGGCTCCCGACTCGGAGAGTCAGGCTACGGTTCGAGATACGGCATTACGCTGTCGCGGCCAGTTGTCGCAGGACTTCTGTGACCACGGCACACCCTTCATCCACTTGTTCCGGGGTAATATTCAAGGCTGGCAAGAGACGAATGACGGTATCGTGCGTCGAGTTAATCAAGACGCCCCGCTCCAGACACATCCCCACGGCCGGTGCCCCGGAAATCTTCAAATCGATGCCAATCATCATGCCGCGAATCCGCAGTTCTTTGATGATCGACAATTCCGAGGCCAAATTGGTGAGGTGCCGCTTGAACCGGTCCGAGTTCTCCTTGCAGCGTTCCAGCAGATGATCTTGCTCGATGGTCTCGATCGTGGCCAAACCGGCCGCCATCGCGATGGGATTTCCGCCGAACGTGCTGGCATGCATGCCCGGCCGCAGATCGCTCGCCAACTCATTTTTGGCGATCATCACACCGCAAGCCACGCCGCCGGCCACACCTTTGGCCATCGTCATAATGTCCGGCTGCACGTTCCATTGCTGATAGCCGAACCAAGTCCCAGTCCGGCCCATGCAGGTCTGGACTTCGTCAAAAATCAATAAGGCACCGACCTTGTCGGCCATTGCCCGCATCTCGGAGAAATACTGATCGCCGGGGATATTGATGCCCCCTTCGCCCTGAATGGGTTCGATCATGATGGCACAAGTCTGGTCATTCACCAGCTTTTTCAGCGCATCCAGATCGTTGTGCGGGCAATAGATGAAACCGGGCATCATCGGCCCCAAGCCCGCATGGTACTTGGGTTGCGCCGTCGCAGTTACCGTGGCAAACGTTCGCCCGTGGAAACCGTTCTGAAACGTGATGACTTGAAAACGCTCACCCTTGAAATGCAATCGAGCCAGCTTGATGGCCGCTTCGTTGGCTTCGGCACCGCTGTTCGCAAAGAACGCTTTACCAAATGACCGCGTACACAACGCTTCCGCAAAGTTCCCCTGGGCTTCGGTGTACCACGTATTGGGGATGTGCACGAGGTGTGCGGCCTGTTCCTGAACGGCTTTCACCACCCGCGGAGGAGAATGCCCCAGGATGTCACAGCCCCAGCCGGGGAACAGATCGAGATAGCGTTTGCCTTCGGCGTCCCAGACGTACGAACCTTCCCCGTGCACCAGGCTGACGGGATAGCGGGTGTAGTTCGGAATGACGTACTTCTGAAATTTCTCGATCGTCTGCTGGCTCGTTTGAGTCGCTGCGGGGTGCACGGTTCAGGTCTCCTGGTTCGATCAGTCGCAAGTTCCGCAAAGCGTACTAGACATATTTCTGCGGCGAGAGGTTCATCAGCGATCAGGCCCCTGAGTGAATCACCACGAACGCCGTTCTCAAATTTGTCTAGGCTACGATTTCGGTTCCGATTCCGGTGTCCGAATAAATTTCCATCAACAGCGAGTGGGGTTCGCGGCCGTCGATGATATGCACTTTCTTAACCCCGGCAGCAAGCGCCTCAATGGCCGCTTCTACCTTAGGAATCATGCCGCTGTCGATCGTTCCGTCGGCGATCAAATCACGGCACTGTTGCGCCGTCAGGTTCGACAACAACGTCGACGGGTCATGCCGATCGCGGAAAATTCCCGGAACATCGCTCAGGAAAATCAGCTTTTCGGCATTCAACAACCGAGCCACAGCCGCGGCGGCCGTGTCGGCATTCACATTATATTTCTGCCCTTGGGCATCCAGGGCCACCGAAGGAATGACCGGAATCACCCCTACCGCACAGGTCTGCTCAATCAGGGCCCGGTCGATATTGACGACCTGTCCCACAAATCCCAGATCCAGCGGCTCGCCACCCTCATTGGGCAGCATCAGCTTTTCGCCCATCAGGCAATTGCAACTCTGGTAGCTCAACGGCATCGCCCGGCCACCTAACTCGCGGATCATCTGAACCAGCGAAACACAGATCTCGCCGGCGAGGACCTGCGCGACGATTTCCAGGGTGGCTTCATCGGTATAGCGGCGGCCTTGAACCCAGTGCGGTTCGATCCCCGCCGACTTCATGGCTGCGTTAATGGACTTTCCACCGCCGTGAATCAGCACGGGGTGCATCCCCACCGCTTCCATGAAAATGACATCTTTCAGCAGACGCCGAACTGTCGTCTCGTCTTCCAGGGCGCTGCCGCCCAACTTGATGACGACCGACCGATCCCGAAACTGGCGAATCCAGCCCAGGGCTTCCACCAGAATCTCTGCCTTCTGATACGCTTCGTTCACACCAGGTCTCCGACACTTACCAACTGGCGCCGCAGGGATTGATTTCGATTGAGTCCAGTGATTCAGATTCGACACCGCGACGATTTGGCGAGAAAACCTTTATTGTAGAACGCCGCCCAAGGCTGTCAATTCAGCACACAACCAATTACCACCCAATGACTTACCCCCATTGGGAACAACCTCAAAACCGTTCATCCCGGGCAAATATCCCCTGGCCGACGCTATTCCAGGGATGCCGACTCCGCAGAATCTGCCGGCACGGTCGGCCTGGAGAGCTATAATTCCGGCATGTGGAATTCACATTTACCAGCGAAACCGCCCACACGGTCAACGGAAAGGCCACCACGATTTGACGGTTGAGAGCAATGGCGACGCCCCCTTGGCAGAAACAGTTCTGGCGACCCTGGCCCCGGTATTCTGGGAACAAGGGAGGCAAAGGTCTCTGTTTCAGGCGTGCACCGCTGATCGCCAACGGTCCCTGGTGGCCCTGCAACGTTACTGGCGTTGACCTGACTAATGCATCATCATAGAGTTCTAAAGTTCTGTCACGGCACGTCTAAGGCACGCCCAATCGGGCGAGACAAGCCATACAGAACACGTTGATGCAGGGCGAAGAGCCGCCGGGGTTGGCGGTTCTCCAATGTGATATTCCGAATCCGAATTCATCGATTTTGAAGGCTTCCGACCAGCCCTTTGGGGCTCGGATAGCCTCCGAACAAATCTTTATTTGATTGGCACGAATGTCGAATCCTGAAGACTCCTCAGTTCCTCCTCCCCCGCCCGGGCCTCCCCCTGGCCGTGGGTCAGGGTCCAAGAACGAACGCCCGGGGTTGGGCGTGTTACCGTTTGTCTTGCTGGGTGTGTTGATTCTGGGTTTTCTATTCAATGGAATTCCCGACATGAACGGCATGTCTGGTGAAGAGAAGTCGATCAGCGACTTCTATGCCGGCATCGAAAGCAAAGAGCTGGGGCCGCACAACGTCTACAAGCTGCGGTTTAGCCGTGGGATGTTGAAGTACCAGGATCGTCCCGACGCCAAGACCACCTGGATGGATATGTGGTCGGTACCGCCAGCGGCCTCAAAGGACGCACCGGCCAAGGCCGAGCCAACTGTCGCGAAGGATTCCAAGGGGACAAAAGACGCCCCAAATCTCAAGACGACCTCGAACCTGCCCCATCAGTTCTATGTTCCGCTGGTTGGATTGACCGAAGACAACCCCACGCTGACCAAGTTGCTGCGCGAACACAAAATCCAATACACCGGCGAAAAGCCCGATAGTGAATTCGCCGTCATTATGATGTTGTGGGTACCGCCGCTGTTATTGCTGGTGGTGATCTTCTTCCTGTTCCGACGCATGTCGGGTGCAGGAGCCGCCATGTCCTTCAGCCGTAGTCGTGGCAAGGTGTTCGCCCAGGAAGATCTGGGGATCACGTTCGATGACGTCGCGGGGATCGACGAAGCCAAGGAAGAACTGCGAGAAATCGTCGGCTTCCTGCGGAGCCCTGGAAAATACCAAGCCTTGGGTGGCCGCATTCCGCGCGGTGTGCTGCTGGTCGGTCCCCCGGGTACCGGCAAGACGTTGCTCGCCAAAGCCGTCGCCGGCGAAGCGGGTGTCCCGTTCTTCAGCCTGTCCGGTTCGGACTTCGTTGAACTGTACGTCGGCGTGGGCGCGGCCCGTGTCCGCGACATGTTCGTGCAGGCGGGTGCCAAATCACCGAGTATTATTTTCATCGACGAACTCGATGCTTTAGGTAAGGTCCGCGGCAGCGGAGCCCCAGGTGGCCACGACGAACGCGACCAGACCTTGAATGCACTCCTCGTCGAGATGGACGGCTTTTCATCCGACCAAAGTGTCATCGTCATGGGCGCAACCAATCGCCCCGAGACGCTCGATCCGGCGTTACTGCGTCCTGGCCGCTTCGACCGCCATGTGCTAGTCGACCGCCCCGACGTGGTCGGGCGCGAAGCCATCCTCAAAGTCCACATGAAGAAGATCAAGACGGCCGACGATGTCGATATTCGGCACCTCGCCAAGCAAACCGCCGGATTCGTCGGTGCGGATCTGGCCAACTTGGTCAATGAAGCGGCTTTGCTGGCCGCACGTAAAGATAAACACATCGTCAATATGACCGACTTCGAAGAAGGCGTCGAACGCGTCGTCGTCGGGTTGGAAAAATCGACTCGGATCATCCCGCCGGATGAAAAGCTGCGAGTCGCCTACCACGAATGCGGCCACGCTCTCGTGGGATGTTCGCTGCCGCATACCGATCCGGTAGTCAAGATCTCGATCATTCCGCGCGGTCTGTCGGCTTTGGGCTACACCCGCCATTGCCCCGACGATGACCGCCACTTGATCACGCAGACCGAGCTGCAAAACAAAATTTGCGTGTACTTCGGCGGTATCGTGGCGGAAGAACTGATCTACCACGAAACCTCCACGGGCGCCAGCGATGACCTGAAACGGGCCACCGACATTGCCCGTCGCATGGTGACCGAGTTTGGAATGAGCCCCAAGCTGGGCCGCATCAACTACTCGCCGCAGACACGCTCGCCCTTCCTGGGAACGGCAACCTCGTCTGGCAGCGATCACTGGCATAGTGAAGCCACCGTTCGCGAAATCGATCTGGAAGTCAAACGCTTGATCGACGAAGCCAACACGACCGCCCGTGAGATCCTGACGCAACGCCGTGCCGTCCTCGAACAGATGACGCGCGAGTTGGTCGAAAAGGAAATCATGGACGGGGCTCACTTGAAGCGGATTCTCGACGAACATGTCGTGATGCCGCACATCAAGCCGGGCACGCATGCCAAACTGGCCCGGGAACCGGAAGCCGACCAGAACACGGGCAACACGAGTCGAAAGCCGATGGAGGGAGCCTGACCGACATGGTGATGGATCACCGCCAGATTGATCGAGTACCACAGCAACGCATCGCACCGACACGCAGTCCTCGGAGGGGCTGCGTGTCGTATCAACTCACGCGATGCCAGGCCCTGCTGACCACGATGCTGCTCTGCCAAGTCGGCTGCCAGTCCGTGGTCGATCCCGGCCGCTCCATGAATGCCGGACGGCCGCCGCAGGCCGCCGTCCCTATGATGCCCAGCACGGCCCCCTTGCAAACGCAAACGTCCCCGGTGGCCACCACCGATCAATCGGGCGTTGTACGGCAACCGGCAGCCGCGGTAATCCAACTACCGCAAGCCAAGGCCGGGGAATCGAAATATCACACGGTCGTCGCTGGCGATACCTGGACGGCCTTAGCCCGGAAGTATCAACTGACGGTCCCGGAATTGACCGACGCCAACGGCATCGATCCCGCCACCACGCTGCAACCGGGGCAACTCGTCTACATCCCCGAAAAATAGGCCGGTCCCAAACGTATTGTTTGTGACGGTCGGCGATATCAATTTCCTTTTTGCCAACTATCCCCCCGAGACCACGATGACTCACGGCCAGCTTTGGGCACCTTGGCGATTGGATTACGTACTCACTCCCAAGGACGAAGTCCCCAAGGGCTGCTTCATCTGCCGGTACCTTATCGAATCGGCCGATGCCGCGAACTTCGTCGTGCACCGCGGCCAACACTCGGTGGTGCTGCTGAATCGCTATCCCTACAACAACGGGCACCTGTTGATCGCCCCCTTGGCGCATAAGGCATCGCTGTCCGAGCTCAACACCGACGAACTGCTGGAGATCCAACAGCAGCTGGTGCTGATGACCGAGGCTCTGCAGGCCGTGTTAAATCCAGACGGCTTCAACATCGGCGTGAATCTAGGCCGAGTCGCCGGGGCCGGCCTGCCGGGCCACATCCACTGGCACATCGTGCCACGCTGGGGCGGCGACACGAACTTCATGACCGTTTGCGCCGACACTCACGTCATCCCGCAATCGCTATCGGAGCTCTACCGCTTGCTCACCGAGCACTTGGCGAAGTTGCCCCATAGTCGTTGATCGCTCCGCGATCATAACGCGTTCGCAGTAGCGAGCCTGAATTAGCTTCGAACCTCAACCTTTTTTCGACCGGCCACTGCGAATGCGTTGTGATCGCGGAGCGATCAACGACTATGACCTGCCAGGTCTACATCGTTCGCCACAAGCGTTCAAACACATCCTGAAACGGGTCCACCAGCCGCCGTTCGCTGGTCACGATAAAATTCTCCTGGTTATCGCGGGCCGCTCCGCGAGTCCAGTTGTAGCTTCCCGTCAGCAGCAACTGGCGGTCAAACAGGGCGAACTTGTGATGCATATGAAACGGCGTCTGATCCACCTTCAACGGAACCCCGGCCTCTTGCAGGCGAGTCACATCTGACCCGAGATCAAACGCCTTCTCGTTGTCGGTGATAATCCGCAGCCGCACACCGCGAGCATGCGCCTCCAGAATCGCCGCCGCCAGCCGATCATCGGTAATCGTGAAGACACAGATGTCGAGCTCGGTGCGGACCGCACCAATGAGCTGAATAATCCGTTGCGGGCAGCCTTCATCCGGTGAAAAGTGAGACTCCGGCGACAAGACTTCGGCCTCTGCGGCCCCCTGAGCTTGCAGCAGTTTCATCAAGTCTTCCAGCCAGTCCAGCACCAGCCCGGAATCACGCGGCTGCACCTTCTCCCGCGCCGTTTCAAAAATCATCTGCCGCAATTGAGCAATCTGATTGGGGGCCGGAGCCAGCTCTTCCAACACCTGCCGCAACGCTTGCCGCTCACCGCGCGACAACAGCAGATCTTCCAGAGACTGTCGCAGAAGGGACTGAAGTTCTTCCGGCTGCATGAAACACCCTGGGAGGCAAATGTCGAATGACGAATCCGTGGCTCAGAGTTAAGCCGACCGCTGTTCCGGGTATTTGATTCGGCCATGGTAAATGGCATTCAACGACTTGATTAACGAGTCCTGAATCAGATTCAGTTCGGTCAGCGTTAATCCACATTCTTCAAACTGGCCGTCCAGCAATCGCTTGCGAGCGATCTCGTTGACCAGCGTTTCAATGCGTTTCGGCGTCGGTTCGCTCAGTGTCCGACTGGCACTTTCCACGGCGTCAGACAGCATCATCACTGCCAGCTCGCGAGTCTGTGGCTTGGGGCCCGGATAGCGGAATGCCGATTCCAGCACTTCGTAACCCTGATCAGGATGTTCACCCGCCAGCTTGGTCGCCGCGTGATAAAAATACTCGACCAGCGTCGTGCCGTGATGCTGTTCGATGAAGTCAATCACCGGACGTGGCAGTCCATGCTGCTCGGCCAAATCGACACCGTCTTTCACGTGGCCGATGATGATCAACGTACTCATCGCCGGGGCCAGTTGGCCGTGCCGGCTGGGTTCACCGATCACCATGTTCTCGACGAAGTAGTGCGGCTTGACCATCTTGCCGATGTCGTGAAAGTACGCCCCAATCTTCACCAACAGTCCGTTCGCCCCAATGCTGTCAGCAGCGGTCTCCGCAATCGAAGCGACCGTAATGGAGTGGTTATAAGTTCCCGGAGCGCGTCGCACGAGTTCCGACAGCAAGGGATGCGAAACGTCACCCAACTCCAGCAAGCTGATGTTGGTGACCACTCCAAACAAGCCCTCAATGAACGGCAAACTCCCCGCGACCAGGAAGCCCGATGCCATGCACCAGGCGGCTCCGCGCAGGCTCTCCATCAACAGGTCCGTGTTCTCAAACAACGGAACCAGCGACTGGTTCTTAATGATGGCGACGCCCCACGAGACGACAAAATACGCCACCGCGGAGGACACACCAACATTGATCAGCGTGGATCGGGACGAGACCTGCGTCAACGGGATGACGGTCAGCGTCGCCGCACTCATCAGCACAACGAAATGCCCCAGATCGGCCCCCGTTGAGAAGGCCAGAATCAGACTCAGCGAGAACCCCGTCAGGGTCGCGAGGAACTGGTTATAGGCGATCGCAAAAATCATCACGGTCGCGGTCAGAGGAATCACTTCCGCCCGCCACGGATCGAATGACAATGCTCGCCCAAGGGCCACCGCCACCACGAGCACCGAGAGGTAGACACTCAACCGGCTGGCACTTCGTACCAGGGTCGGTTCGTTTCGCACCAGATAAAAACCGTTCAACACTCCCAGCAACAAGATCACGGCCGCGACAACGGAAAACCGCAGCCAGCGTTCCCAGATACTGATGCCACTTTCGAACGATTCGTATTCTGCTTCCAGCAGGCTGAGATGATCTTGATCGATCACCACGCCCGGGTTGACCAGCAGGTTGCCCTTCTTGTACGCGTTCTTGATTTCGGGCGTACTTTTCCGAGCCACCTCACGAGCATCCTGAGTTGCCGGATCGTCGTAGGTCAGCGTCTCCGGAACGTTCGTCGTCATCCAGGACTCAAGCGTCGGGCGAATCGCGTCCAGCGCCGGATAGCGCGACCATGTTTCGCCCAGAATGCCGTCGTTCGCCAGCAACTGCGCCAACTGGACTTCGGACAACAAGGCCACCGTGAGGCGACCATTGGGGTTGCGAATGCGCAGTGTTCCCAAGTCCGACGGGCTGACATTGGGAATCGACAGCGACAGCAGCACGCCAGTCCGTTGCAATGGCTTCAGAAACTCGCGGAATTCTTTTTCGATCTCCGCCAGGTGCGCGGGGTCGCGGAGTGCTTTCCACAGATCATCCCGGCGTTTTTGGGTCGAGGGGCCACCGTTGCGGGGCGTTGTCCGTTTGGCGGTTCCCGTCGCTTCGGTCAAGCCGAACGACGTCAGTAGCTCCACCGGAATCTGATCCGACTGCTTCACCGCCGCAATCTGCTTCATCATACCCGACAATCGGTCGGGCAATTTTTCGAGCGGAGTTGGGTCGTGCCGAAAAATTCGCGAGACTTTCGCCGCGGCATCATCGCGGGCACGTTCTGTCGCCACGAGATTCGGACGTTCAAAATCGAGCCGCGAGGCAATTCCATGAGCCGCCCGTTGTCCCAGCCGATAGCCGAAAGGCATCCGTGAGGCGTGCACAGACAGCAGCATTCCGACGAGTGCTAAGGTGCACAACAACAGACGCAGCGCGACGTGTCGATCACGTAATAACGTCCAAAGCCCCCACAGGGGATTGGCGGCTGGCCGTAACGCCAGCATGCGCGAAGTTCTTCGATGACCGTGATATGACATATTTCAACTGCTACAGCCCCGCGGGGGGAGACCGAGCCAGTTCCTCAGATGAATTTTCTCGACGTGGCTTAGAGTGAAACTTCGCGAGATGACGACCGCGATCAAACGTCTCATTCCTGGCTACGCAAGGTCTAGTTGAACTGAAACCGAGCACACCGCTTCACAACCCCAGCTTCCGGGGCAGTAAAATCATGTTGGTCTAATGAGTCTCATCTTCATGTGCTCGATGTTTCAAGAGGTTCGAAACCGGGTCAATTGCAGTGCCGCAACCGCCCGACTGAAATACGTTCAACTCACGATCTGAGATTACTTGTACCATGCCGACGACCGATTGTCACACTTTATCGCCAACGTTCTGACATGCGTCAGAACCACCAGCCCGCGCCACGGTGCTCACTTTTTTCGCACCGCACTGTCGGCACAGCCCAAACACCGGGGAATATCAAAAGATCTCACCCCCAGACGCTCCAACGCACGGCACCAATGCTCAACAGCGTCAATTCCCTCGTCTGCGGCATGCCTGGGTGTAAGACAACTTCAGATTCTCACTTACGAACAATCTTGCTCGGTGGTTCGATCGGTTCGTAGGCCTTCACGATCTCCTTCACCAATCGATGGCGGACAATGTCCTTGCCGGTCAGACGGACGGTCGCCACGCCTCGGATGCCCGACAAGCGTTCAACGGCGTCCGTCAGGCCACTCTGCACTTGCGGCGGCAAGTCAATCTGGGTGATGTCGCCCGTCGCCACAATTCGAGAGCCTTGTCCCATACGTGTCAGAAACATCTTCATCTGCGTAATGGTCGTGTTCTGACCTTCATCCAGGATGATAAACGTATTGTTCAACGTGCGTCCGCGCATAAACGCCAGAGGCACGATTTCAATCACATCGCGTTCCATGTACCGCGTGATCTGCTCGTGATCGAGCATATCATGCAGAGCATCCAGCAACGGACGCAGGAACGGATTCACTTTGGCCAGTAAGTCACCAGGCAAAAAGCCCAGCTTCTCTCCGGCCTCGACTGCAGGCCGCACCAGCACAATCTTTTTGACTTGCTCCATCCGCAGGGCTTGCACCGCCATCGCCACGGCCAGATACGTCTTACCGCAGCCCGCTGGCCCAATGCAGAACACCAGCTCATTCTCTTTCGCCACCTGCACATACTCCGCCTGACCGGCGGTGCGCGGCGTGACTTTCCGAGCTTTCTCTAACAGATCAATCGTCGACTGCTCGGGACTGGCGGTCGGACGGTAACTGCCATTGAGGGCTCGATCGATATCGTCCTCGTAGACATTCCCCCGTTCGGTCAGCCGGTCGCGCAAACTGCGAAAGACTTCCATCCCCCGCCGTGTCTGCTCATCCGTCCCGCGAAAAGTAATCTGATCTCCCCGCAGGAAAATGTCGCCACCCACGGTATCCCGAATACGACGCAGATTATGGTCACGCGGTCCAAACAGCTGCATGATCTGTTCAGGATCGTCAAACGCGAGGTGTGTCTCCGTCATAGGAAGTCACCATTTATTTTGAATGCGGTCCAAGCCATTCCGATGACAGCTTGCACCTGGAAAAGTCTAGCTTCAAAAATCACGCCGTGCGACCGAATTTACGAGCCTACGAGACTGTTGACCCACAGAATTATACCTGAGACGGCTCGACATAAGGCATGTTGAGCATCCGCGTCAGATTCTGAAAGTCTCCCACAGGGCCATCCGCAGACTAATTCTCAAGTCACGATGCGGAAAGACCTTGGGACGTACGTCTCGCAATTCCGTCGCGTACGGAAAATTGACCTAACAAGACAGTTAGAAAGCCCGGAATGAACGGCACTCCGGTGATCCATTTTGTCACCGGGCAGCGGCATCCCGAGGATTCATCTGGGAAAGACTTCGGGAAAGCGATGAGTCGCGGTAAACACCCGAAGTTCGATAGAATTTGATGTCATCATCATACGCAGTCAAAAATGAGACGCTCGGATCACGGAAGCGAATCGAGAACCAGCCTCACGACTGTCCGCGTAAAAAATAATCGACGATGTTCCACATGATCTGCTCAATCCTACGAGAATCCCGATGAAACTTGCGCACGGCACCACGGTCATTCGAAACGGTCAGCTTGTAGACGGCACTGGGGCCCCCGGGGTTCGCGACGGAATCGTTATTGCGACCGACGGGCGGATTACTTACGCCGGCCCAGCCGCTGCCGCTCCCCCCGCGCCACCGCAAGCCACCGTCATCGACGCCCGCGGCGGAACGATCATGCCCGGGCTGGTTGAAGCCCATTTTCATCCCACCTATTTCAACGTCGCGGCACTCGAAGATCTGGACATCAAGTATCCCGTCGAATATGTCACCTTGCTGGCCGGTGTGAATACCAAACTGGCACTGGAATGCGGCTATACGGCAGCCCGCAGTGGCGGCAGCCTGTTCAACATTGATGTCTGGTTGAAGAAGGGAATTGAGTGCGATCTGATTCCCGGCCCCCGCATGGCAACCAGCGGCCGCGAGATCTGCGGTGTCGGCGGGTTGATGGACTGGAACCCCGATTTCCGCAAGATCGGCATGGACGGTCTGGTGCTGCTCATCAACGGTGCTGACGAGGCCCGGGCGGCCGTTCGCAAACTGGTAAAAGACGGTGTCGAATGGGTCAAAACCTACCCCACCGGAGACGCCGCCGCACCAGACACCAACGACCATCACACGCTGTGCATGACATTCGAAGAGATGCACGCCGTGGTGGCGACGGCTCACAATCACGGCATGAAGGTCACCGGTCACTGCCGCGCCACGGCCGGCATCAAGAACGCACTCCTGGCTGGGTACGACACCATCGAGCATGGCACCTTCATGGACGACGAGACTCTCGACCTGCTACTGGCTCGCCGCACCCCCGTCGTGCCAGCCCTCTACTTTGAGCTGGCCAGCATCCAGCGCGGCCCAGAATTCAAATTGTCGCAAGCCGTCATCGACGGCCATCAGGAAACGCTCGACGGCGGTGCCGAAAGTGCCCGGCGAATCTTAAAAGCCGGGGGCCGCATTGGTCTCGGCGGCGACTATGGGTTCGCCTGGAATCCTCACGGTGATTACGCCCGCGAGCTGAGTTTCTTCGTGAATTACGTCGGCTTCACCCCACTGGAAACGATCAAATGCGCCACCCTGACGGGCGCCGAGATCATGGGCCGCAGCGACGAGTTCGGCACCCTGACCGCGGGCAAGCTGGCGGACGTGCTGGTGGTCGACGGTGACGTGCTCGGCAACATTGCGATCCTGGAAGATCGCACCCGCTTCATCGCCGTCATGCAAGGGGGTATCGTCAAAGCAGGGCAATTGGCCAAGTAGCTTGAGTCATCATCGTGGCCCCTTCACTCGACGTAGTGAAGGATTCTGGGAGGGTGAGGCTCCTGCCGAACCGCGTGGTCTACACGAACTCGCAAGACTAAGCGGTTCGGCAGGAGCCTCACCCTCCCAATGACTCGAATCACCAAGAATCCAGTAGTCCTTCACCCCCACTTACCGAATAAACTGATCCACGAAATCAGCCCCCAACCCGCACTCGACATAGTGCTTGCGGCACATTTCGATCTTGGTGTGGACATCCTCATACCCCACCGTCGCTCCGGCTGCGTCCAGGTACAACATGGCCCCGGAGATATTGAAGAAGGTGATCATCTCCTCGACCCCTTCATCAACAACCAGCGTGTGCGTTTCCCCGGGCGGTTCAAAGACGTAGCTTCCCGCGGTCGCAATCCAGTCATGTTCCAGGTATCGCCACGAGCCTTTAATCACATAACCGTGCACCGGGGCTGGATGCCGATGCCGGCTGAGTACCCCCGCTTTTCTCACCCGCAACAGGTTGCACCAGCCGCCATTGATCGTGTTCAGCATCAACGGACGAAACCAGACCAGCGGCGCCTGCGGCACCCAGACACGTTCATCGGTCGGGACCGCCAGCGTTACGATTTCGGACACAGCATCGGGTGGTAATTGCATAAAGAGTCCTGCAGAGCGGAAGACATTGACTCGGGAAGAATAGGGGATGGCAACAAACTGGCGGGTATTACGTTTGCGGATGTGGCGCCGTCTCAGCGGCACAAAAACCGTGGTCCTTGTGCGACCCGTCACAAAACGGCCGATGTGACGAATGCGAACAACGACACAACGCGACGTTTTGCTTGTCACTGGTCAAATCAAAAACATTTCCCAGATGATCGACCAGTGTGATGGGACCTTTGATCAGAATGGGACCATTTTCACGCAGTTTAACGACGACTTCAGACATGGCAGATCCTTGATATCCGAGGGGCCTGTTGCCAATCAGGCAAACCATGACCTGCACGAAGTTGTACCCAAACCGACTGCATTCGACGAGTTCTTCGATCAAAATCGCTCTCAGCTACCAGTCGGCTACAGACTCGCCACTGTCGCTAGATCTCAGGTATGATCCGTACGGTTGGAGTCGTCTCGATCAGTCGCTTCCGCACACCGTCACGACAATATTTGAATTTGAAACCGAAGTAGCAAGCCTTCCCATGCAGCCCGCCATCAGCCAGCTCTGTACGCTCAATTCCACTTTCGAAGACGACCTGAAAGGCTATGCCGATGCCACAGGCGCTGCCGTGGAGTTCTGGTTGACGAAGCTGGAAGATTACTTGCAAACCCACACGGTCGAAGACGTCCGCCAGCTCTGTTCCGAACGAGACTTAAAACTCGCCGCCGCGACCTATCATGGCGGCTTGTTGCTGGCCCAGGGAGATGCTCGACGTGAAAGCTGGGCCCAGTTCGAGCGGCGGCTGGATCTGTGTCGCGACGTGGGAATTCCCACGCTGATCATCACCCCCGACTTCCTGGGCCCGTTTTCCAACACGGATATCGAACGGGCTCAGGTGTCGTTGAAACAAGCCGGTCAAGCCGCCACACAGCGCGGGGTGCGACTGGCTCTGGAGTTCCAGTCACGCGGCACGTTTCTCAACAACCTGCAGACCGCGGCTGGCTTCGTGGAATCGATCCAGGAACCGTCAGTCGGCCTGTGCCTCGACTCGTTCCACTTTTACGTCGGCTCCAGCAAGACCGAGGACCTCGGCCTGCTGCACGCCGGCAATCTATTTCACGTGCAGCTGAGTGATCTGGCCGACTGCCCGCGCGAGATCGCCACCGACGCCGACCGCATTATCCCCGGCGATGGCGACGTCCCGCTCAAGCTGATCGTGAACCGACTGCGAGAAATCAACTACACCGGCTTCGTATCGCTAGAAGTCGCCAACGCCATGTTCTGGGGCATTCCCGCCCGTCAATTCGGCGAGATCGGCCTGACAGCCTTACGCATTGCCCTGGGACAGAATCAGTAATAGTCGTTGTTCGCTCCGCGAACATAACGCGTTCGCAGTAGCGAGGTGGAATCAGCATCGAATCTCAACACGGATTCCACTCTGCGAAGCGAACTAAGACTCTAACCCCAATACATCGCGCATGCCGTACAAGCCCGGTTGCTGCGAGACCAGGAACTTTGCCGCCGACAACGCTCCGTACGCGTAACTGTCTCGCGTGTGCCCCTTGACGGTGACTTCCAAGGTCTCGCCCATCAGGCCAAACACGATCGTGTGTTCGCCAACGTTGTCACCCGTTCGCAGGGCGTGATAGCCGATCTCGTTGCGGGGACGCAGGCCGGGGCGGCCTTCGCGACCGTGAACGTGATTGGTCTGCCCCATCTCCTCGGCCACGATCTTGCCGAAGTGTAATGCGGTCCCGCTGGGAGCATCTTCTTTGAAGCGGTGATGGCGTTCGATGATTTCCACATCCACACCTTCCGGAACCGACTTCAACAAGCCCCCGGCTTCACGCACCAGTTGCATCGCCACGTTCACGGCCAGGCTCATGCTGGGAGCCAGCAGCAACGGTGTCGTCGCCGAGATCGACGTAATGGTTTCACGTTGCTCGGGGGACATCCCCGTTGTCGCCACGACCAAGGGAATCTTTTTCTCACCGCACAGCTTGGCGGCCGCGACAGCACCGGCGGGAACGGAAAAATCAATGATGACGTCAACCGGCTGATCCAATTCCGAGGACACCAGAACGCCGATTTTTCCAATGCCGGCCAGCTCGCCGACATCCTTACCCAGCGACGACGAGCCTGCATTTTCCAAGGCCGCCGTCACGATCAACTCGGGATCTTTGGCAGCCAAGGCCACGATCCGCTGGCCCATCCGCCCACCAGCCCCATTCACACCGAGTCGCAGTTTTTCTGTCATCTTCTTTCATTCCGTCTGATTCAATAACTCAACGCGGCATGAACGGCCGCAAGGGACAGCCCGCCGAAAATTCGGCCTAAGGCTGGGATCATCGCACTATAACAAAAGTCGAATGGCATGTCGTTCCGCACCCCGGCGAAGGATTACGGGAACCAGAGTCGTTATTCGCTCCGCGAACTGAACGCGCTCGCAGTAGCGAGTTGGGATCCGTGTTGAAATTACATCCTGACTCCAACCAGAATCTAAAAATGCGTTCAGTTCGCGGAGCGAACAACGACTCTGGACTGTGAATAGCAGGGCGTGGAGAACAAGCGATACCCCAGAAGAATGTGTATGATGATTCCGTCGATCCCCCACGGTCGACTCTACATCCCAAACAAGACCCATTTGATCGATGTTGTGTTCACTGGCTTCCAGGAAGGCCCTCGACCATGCAGCTTTTCCCTGCGCCCGAAGAGACTCTGACCGGGACCGCTCAAGCCATTCGCGATGGGCGAGTGACCTGTACCGAAGTCGTCAAACGGTGCTTGCGGCAGATCGCGGAATGGGAACCGCAAGTCAAAGCCTGGGTGAAGGTCGATGAAAAGGGGGCTCTCAGCGAAGCCAAAACCCTCGATAAGGAAGCGAAGAACGGTGAATTTCGTGGTCCGCTCCATGGAATTCCGATTGGCATCAAGGACATCATCGATGTGCAAGGCTTTGTGACCGGCTGCGGCTCGGCCAAGTTGTCGAAAGGCTTTCCCGCCGAAACCGATGCATACGTCGTCCGCAAACTACGCCGTGCGGGAGCCATCATCCTGGGCAAGACGGTGACGACTCCCTTCGCATTCTTCGATCCGCCAGTCACACGCAATCCGTGGAATCTCGAGCATACCCCGGGGGGCTCATCCAGTGGCTCCGCCGCGGCGGTAGCGACCGGAATGTGCCTGGGTGCCGTGGGCACGCAGACGGGGGGCTCGATCGTTCGCCCGGCGGCCTTTTGCGGAGTCGTCGGCTACAAGCCCCCCCGCAAAGCCATCAATCGCAGCGGCGTGTTCCCCTTCGCCCCCAGCCTCGATCACATTGGCCCGATGGCCCGAACCGTCGCTGATGCCGCAACCCTGTTTAACTGCATGACCGGCTCGGACAAGAAGCTGCTAGACATCGACAACCTGACCGAAGTTTCTCCGTTCCCTCCCCGCCTGGCTGTATTGAACGCAGACTTTCTGACCCATGCAGACCCCGAAATGCGGACCGCCTGGACGGCCGGGATCAAGCAACTGCGCGACGCCGGTGCCGAGATCGTGCAGGTCACCTGGCCTGGGTTTGACCTGGAGGAAATCTGGCGTCGGCACCGCGTCATTATGGCCGTCGAAATCGCCGCCGATCATGAAGCACGCCGCCAGGAGTTTTCTAACGATTACCCGGAACACGTCGCCGCCTTGATCGACGAGGGCCTCAGCATTCCCGCCGCCGAATACTTGCGCTGCCGACGCCATCAATCCCGGCTCCGCCGATCGATTCTGGAATGGCAGTTGTCCTTGTCGGACGGTGGTTACGACGATGACCTCGGTCTAGGAGGCGATGGCATCGGCTTCGACTCCGGCAGCACGATTCTGTGCCCGGCGGCGTCTGGTCCCGCCCCCGACCGTTCCACCACCGGCAACCCGCGAATGAACTCCCCCTGGAGCTATCTGGGACTGGCCTCACTGACCATTCCGCTAACCCTCGCACCGAATGGGTTGCCTCTCGGAATGCAGCTGGTCTCTGCTTCCTACACCGAGGAAGACATGATTCAAGAAGCAGTCTGGTGCGAGAACGTCTTCCGCCAGAGCCAACTGAAACCGACCAAGCCGGTTAAGAAAACCCGTAAGAAAAAGGCCTAAACGGCAACAACTCAGTTCGAGTCTGACGATCGGAACCAGCACGACCACATCCCATAGAATCCAAACAGCACGCTGCCCGCGGTGATCAAGTACAGCATCCACGTTGTTGTCTGCCCGTGGGCGGCGTACTCGGGCACAACGATTGGTTCGGAACTGGATTCCGAAATCTTGGCTGGTTCGATCGCAGCTCCCTCGGACTCAGTGTGCAGAGCGTCCCGGATGTCAGCCACCAGAGAATCGTCCGCGCTCATCACCCGCACAGCACCTTCCTCTTCGATCTGCCCCAGGGCGACAGGCTGATGAGGTGATTGCCGTTCGACCCGGTAGGCCACCGGATCGACCTCAATGGTGCGACGCGGGGCACTCGCCCGGGATTCCGTGGGACGAACCTCCGTGGCCTTTTCAACTGGCTGATGCCCCAGCAACTCCGCCATTCGAGCCGCCCGCCGAGCGTTCAACTTGACGGCAGCACTCCAGCCTTCGGGGACTGGCAGCTCCATCGGCCGGTTGGCAACAACCTGCAATGCGGGCAGCGGCGGCTTGGTTGCCGGACGAATTCTCGGTTCCGTTTCACTCGCGCGAATCATCGCGGGCTCAGGCTGTGTGGACGCAAGATCCTGCGGGGCGGTCGCCCCTTCTGGTTCTGCCGTTTCGAAGAGATCACGTTCCAACTTCGGCTGCGGAGACGGCAACCCGCGAGCAGTCCGCCGCGAGGTCAAATCGGGAACCGCCGTGGCAATCTCACCTTGATCCGCAGCCACTTCACCTTGAGTGCGTTGCAGACCGAGTTGAGCTCGATACTTAAGCGCTTCCGTGGGCAAAGGAGTCTCATCCGAACTTAACTCTGATGCCGGCACCGCTGTGGCCGTCTGGCCGAAATCCGCTTCGGAGACCTGACGGATTTCATCCTTCGACGACCGCTCTGCCCGAGCCGCCTCGTTCAACTTGGCCGCTGGGGTTAATGCAACCCGACTGGCTGTCGGAGCCGCCGCATCATTCTCAAACAACGCACGCTCCTCGGCATCGGAGCTCGCCGCAGCCACGGGGGCTTTGGCGACAGTGGCTCGCGGTGTGGTGGAAGCAATTGGCTTGGCCACGGTCGCGGTGTTGCTGGTCGATTTCCCCGCCACGGATGGAGCAACAGCCCCCTTCGATTCCGTCTGATATTCCAGCAGACGGCGACGATTGGAGCTCGACTTCGCGAATCCTGACCCCTCGCCTCCCGCGGTTATCGTCGGTTCATCCCCCGCCACGACTTTCGCTTGAGCGGCAGCGTCCGCCTCCGCAAACGGGTCGGTGACTGAATCGGGTTTGGAACGCCACAATTTCGACAGCGGGGTGGGCTTCTTAGCGGCGGCAGTAGCCGCTGGCTTCTTCGACGACCACAACCCCACTCGCCGTATGGCCGGATCCTGTGACGCATCGGCTTCAAACAGAGCTCGTTGAATACTTTCGTCTTCAGCCGAGTCCGGTACCTCATTGACACTCACGCGGGCCGAAAGTTCGTCATCGGCAGAGGCGTCGTCACGAGCGGTGCTCGGCGGCACCCCCGCGGCGTCTGCCGCCGAATGCGACCCACAAAAACTATAGAGGCCCGTCGCGGCCGCCAGACTGGCACACAGCCAGCCGGTGTGACGCACGACGAACGACCTCGAATTGTGCTCTCGATCGTTCACGGCAAGGTACCCAGAAGCAATGGTTCTAACGACAACGCAGACTACGTCACTGCGCCCAGTTCCATCGACTATGCCTGAGAAGCGGTTGAGATGATCCACCCCGTAAGTGCTCCCTCCAGCCAGCCGGCTTCGAGCAGTCACGTTCGACCGTAACAGATTATTGACAAACAGATTGCGACACAGAACTCGCTCAGTCAGAGCGATCCCGTTAAAGGCCACCGTCAGCCAGTAAACAATCGCAACAGCTGGTGTGGACTGTAGATAGCAACGTGAAGCGGGTCGCAGGTAGACGTCTTAGAGAAAGTCCACCCGCCCTCGAAACAGACCCCGCAACCAGCAAAGTCCGCCAGCCATTTTGCGGCGGACACCTCACATAGTCGTTGTTCGCTCCGCGAACAGAACGCGCTCGCAGTAGCCGGTTGGAATTAGCATTCGAGCTCAACGTGCATGGAAACCCACCTCGCTACTGCGAGCGCGTTGTGTTCGCGGAGCGAACAACGACTATGGTTCCAGCAAGCTCACCCACGCCGGTTACTTCCCGGCGGTCAGCGGGACCTGGCTGGGAGTCGTGGCAACTTGGACCAAGTCGGGTTGCTCGACGTCACGCAACAGCGTGAAGACCGGGCGCGATTGTAATCCGAAGACGATCGTCACGATCGCACACAAAGTCACGACGGCCATTGCCGGACGACCACCACGTGGCTGCGGAGTCGACAGCGGATCGTGCAGGAACATCAACGCGATGATCCGCAGATAGTACACACCACCAATGGCGGCATTCAGCATACCGACAATCGCCAAGGCCACGAACGAGGGGTTCGGGTAAGGAATCGCGCCGGACAAATCGCCACGGACGCTGAGTGCTCCACCGAACAAAGCCAGCTTGCCCCAGAACCCGGGCAACGGCGGAATGCCCGCCATGCTGAACAGGAAGATCGCCGCAGCGATCGCCAACCAGGGCTGCGACTTCCACAGACCGGTCAAATCTTCAATGTGTTCGACTTCTTTCCCCGGACGAGCCAGGAAGACCAGCACGGCGAAGAAACCGGCCGAAACGATGCTGTAGGCCATCAGATAAAACAGCGAAGCCTGAATGCCCACCGGCAATCCGAAGAACGGATCGAGACGGAAGGAAGGGTTCCAGCTGTCCCAGAATCCGACCGCAATTCCGACCAGCATGTAGCCCGCATGGGCCACACCGGAGTAAGCCAGCATGCGGCGAACGTTGGTCTGCAACAAGGCCAGCACGTTGCCAGCGGTCATCGTCACCAGTGCCAGAATCAAGGCCACGGTCTGACCGAAACCTTCGTAGCCCGCCATGGAGTGCGAGACAATTCGAATCAACGCAATCAGACCAGCCGCCTTCGGAATGATCGATAGCAAACCCGCGTTCCAGGCATTAGTTCCCTGGTAGACGTCCGGAGCATAGAAGTGGAACGGCACCGCAGCCAGCTTGAAACCCAGTCCGGCGAAGATCAACACCAGAGCCACAATGCCCAGCTTGGACACCGAAGCGGCTTGCTCGACACCGTTCGTCACACCATAGGTTTGTTGCAGCACGCCACGGATCGTTGTCAGGTTCGTCGAACCCGTCATCCCGTAGAGGAAGCTCAGACCATACAACAACACGGCGGCCGACAGGACGCTCAGCAGGAAGTACTTAACGGCAGCTTCCTGGCAACGAACGTCGCGTTTACCGAGGTAAATCAAGATGTAGCTGGGAATGCTGATCAGTTCGAGGCCCAGAAACAATAGGATCAGATCGTTGGCCGAAGCGACGACCATCAGGCCGGCAATCAACGTCAGCAGTAAGCCGTAGAACTCGGGAGCCGATTCTTCGTCCGCTTGCTGCCGGAAGGCCATGGCCGCAAACATTGTCCCGATGATCAGCGCCAGGAATTGGAAGATTCGCGCCAACGGATCAAACACAACGGTAGTGGCACCATCAGCGGGCAGGGGTGAGCCAGCCAGCAGTTGGGGCAGGGCGCACAGAGCGACCGCCGCCAAGGCGAGCGACAGCAGGCTAAAGGGGCCCCAGACGAGCTTACTAAGCTTCGTCGTTCCGCCCAGAAAGCAGACCAACGCCGCAACAGTCAACACGCTGGCCGGTAACAGGGCTATCAACGTTTCCAACACAATCGGCCTCAATCTCTATTTTGGTAAGCCAACTGGCAACACAGCCAGCTGGCGCCAATTTCGTTCAATGCCACGTACCACCGACAGCTTCAAGCTCTAACGATTCGCGGGTCGGGCCGCTTCCAACACCTTCACCACCTGGGCGATGGACGGTTCCATCTTGCTGATGAAGAACTGCGGAGCCACACCGATCCAAACGATCAACACCAGGAGCGGAGCCAACGCGGCCAGCTCGCGGAGATTCAAATCCGTATGATGCGTGGCGAACACTGGAGCGGCGTGGCCATGCGGGTGAACGGCATGCCCATGCGAGGCATCAGCGGCTCCGTGAACGGCAATCGCGGAATGTCCGTGACCTTCGGTAATCGGCTCTTTCAACCGGCCATACATCGTATTGCGGACCAGTTGCAGCATGTACCAGGCACCAAAAATGATGCCCGACAGGCTCAGAATGCCGTAGACCGGACGGGTCTTGAACATACCGAGCAACGCTGTGACTTCACCTGTGAAACCATTCAACCCAGGCAAACCGATGCTGGAGAAGGAGACCAGAATGAAGCAGAACGCCATGATCGGGAACCGCGTGGCCAAACCACCGAACGCATCAATTTCACGCGTGTGGTAACGCTCATAGAGCATACCCACGATGGCGAACAAAGCCCCGGTCGACAGACCGTGGTTGATCATCGTCAGCATGCCACCGGTGACGCCGATGTTGTTGAAGGCGAACAGCCCCAACATACAGAAGCCCATGTGACTGACCGACGAATAGGCGACCAGCTTCTTGATGTCATCCTGGGCCAAGGCCAGCAGGGCACCATAGATAATGCCAATCACACACAGGATGGCGACAAAGTCCAAAGCCCACCAGCAAGCCCCGGGGACCATCGACATGGCGAACCGCAGGAAGCCGTAAGAGCCAATCTTCAACAACACACCCGCCAGCAAGACTGAGCCAGCCGTAGGTGCTTCCACGTGAGCCAGCGGCAACCACGTATGGAACGGGAACAGCGGCACCTTGATCGCAAACCCGGCGAACAACGCCGCGAAGATCCAGGGGCTGACATTCGCCCAATAAGCAGCATTCTGCGGGTCTGCCAGCAACCGTGGGAAATGCTCGATCAAATGCGGGATCGAGAAGACCAGCGGAGCCGCTCGGCCCGTCATCGCTTCCAACATCCAGGAATGCGACAGGACGATGAAAATCAGCCCCAGGAAGGTCAACAGACTTCCCGCCAGCGTGAAGATAAAGAACTTGCGCGACGCCCAGCGACGGTCATAGCCACCCCACAGGCCGATCATGAAGAACAGCGGGATCAGGGTGAATTCGAAGAAGATGTAGAACAGGATGATATCGAGCGACGCAAACACGCCGATCATGCCCGCTTCCAACACCAGCATCAACGCATAGAAAGTCGCCGCACGCTCTTGAATCGCGTTCCAGCTGACCAGAACCGACGGAATCATCAACAGGGCGGTCAGGGCGATCAGCCACAGACTGATGCCGTCGACACCCAGGCTGATTCGAATATCGGGACCAACGACCTTGGGCATCGCCGGATCAACATCGTTTGAGGGAGATCCCAACCACAGCGTCTCTGACCGGAACTGCAAGAGTTCCGGCTGGCCGTTGGCGGAAGTTTTCAGGGGATCGTAGCCCGTGACCAGGCACAGCGACAGTACGAACGTGAGCAACACGTTCACGATCACCAGCCGCCGGATGAAATCCAGGCCGACCCCAAATTGCGAAGCCGCAACCACACCCACTGCGCCCAGCAGCGGGAGTAGCACCATCGCCTGGAGAATAAACGGATCCGACGTCATCGATACCTCACGCGCTCATCAACAAATCGTTCGATCGCAGGATTTGAGTTGAACAATGTCTCACTCATGGCCGCGACCAGAAAGTTACCACCCTGGTCTGACCAACAAGGCCCACAACAGCATGGCAGTCGCCAGCATCATGGATAACGCATAGAACTGTACTAACCCGTTCTGGATCGGCCGCGCCAGTTTGGCGACCGCTCCTGGCACCCGGCTGATAAACCCAACCAACCCGTCCACGCCAATCCAATCGAAGAAGCGTGAGAACTGAGCCAGGCACATCACCGGCACGACGAGGAATACATAGTACAACTCGTCGATATAGAATTTATTGAGGCTGAGTCGGTACAGCGGCAACACCGACTGTGCGACCGTGGCCGGCACACCCGAACGCTCCGCATACATCGCCCAAGCCAACCCGATGCCGCCCACTGCAGCGGCGGTGCTCAGAATGATGACGAACCAGTCCGCCGGATGATGAGCGGCAATTCCATGGATCGTCTTATCCAGGAAGCCGTCAAAAATGCCTGTGACGTGTCCGAAGACCAGACCCAACGCCGCTGCACCCACCGCCAGAATCATCAGCGGAACGGTCATCATCGCGGGGGATTCATGAGCATGATGGCCCGCTTCCGGCGGAATCTTTTCGGCTCCGTGGAACGTCATGAAGACGGCTCGGAACGTGTAGAACGCAGTCAGGAAGGCCGTGAATGAACCGGCCCAGAACAGGAGCTCATACCACACCGTCGCCTTGATCCCGAACAACTGAATGTTCGTCCGATCAACAGCCGACACGGCCGCATGAGAATCACCATGACCAGCCTCGGCGGGTTTGCCGTGGGCATCATGACCGTCGGTCGCCGTGGCATGGCTGTCGGCGGCATGGGCTTCAGGGTGAGCTGCCATCCGGACCGAGGCCAGGATCGTATCCTTACTCCAGAAACCGGAGAGGGGGAACAGTCCCGCCAGAGCCAACGAGCCAATCAGGAACGTGGCATAAGTCTTCGGCATCAGCTTTCGCAAGCCGCCGAAATGTCGCATATCAATCACGCCACCCATGGCGTGCATCACGCTACCAGCCCCCAGGAACAACAACGCTTTGAAGAACGCGTGAGTCACCAGGTGGAACATGGCTCCGCCGATACCCAGGAACGTTCCCGTTCCCAGACCGAGGAACATGTAACCGAGTTGACTGACCGTGGAGTAAGCCAGTACGCGTTTCAAATCGTTCTGCGTCAGGGCAATCAACGCGGCCAGCAACGCCGTCACACCACCAATGATGGAGACGACGAGTTGTGCGTGCGGGGCCAGCATGTAGAGATTGGTGCAACGGGCGACCATATAGACACCCGCGGTCACCATCGTCGCGGCGTGGATCAACGCACTGACGGGGGTCGGGCCTTCCATCGCATCGGGCAACCAGACGTGCAACGGGAACTGAGCACTCTTGCCCACGGCACCCGTAAACAGACACAAGCAGATCGTTTCCAGCAATCCCGGATTGGCGGCGGCCACTTCGGCCAGCAGCTTGGGATTGAAGATCGTGTCGGCGTAGTTGATCGAGCCGAATGTCGTCCAGATCAGGAAGATACCAATCGCGAAACCAAAGTCACCCACGCGGTTGACCAGGAACGCTTTCATACCGGCGGCAGACGCCGACGGCTTCTCGTACCAGAATCCGATCAGCAAGTAACTGCATAGACCGACCGCTTCCCAGAACATGAACAGCTGCAGGAAGTTGCCTGACAGGACTAGCATGATCATGGAGAACGTAAACAACGATACGCAGGCGAAGAACCGCGGATAGCCGGGATCTCCGTGCATGTAACTGGAAGCGTAAATCGCGACCAGCGTCGCGACGAACGTCAGCATGGTCAGCATGATGGCTGACACAGAATCCAGGTGCAGCGTAATGGCAATGTCGAGTGCCTTGGTGTCAGCTGACGCCGGCAACGACATCCATTTATAGAGCTCGAACGTCCGATGGCCTTGCGGAATCAGATCGGTCGAAGTCAGGGCGAGCAGCGCCAGCAACGAACAGACGAACGCACCGGCATTGCCGAGGACCGTCAGCCAGTGGCTTTTTTCCTTCAATACCAATGGCCCCAGCACGACGATGGCCAGGCAGGCCAGCAACGGGCAGAGGGGAATCAATGTCACGAGAAACTCAGGCATGCGGCACCTCGACCGGTTCGTGACGCTGTTCTTCGATGGCTTCATCGATGGTGCGATGATCGTGTCCGGGCACGCGTCCCTGACCGGGCAATAAGCCCGATCGGGTCAGCTCCGGATAAACCGGTTCCGAATCTACTTCGGCTGCATCAAACTCATCCACCACCGGCGGCTGATCTGCTTCACGCAAATCTTGCCACAACGAGATATCCAGCGTCTCGTTCCGGCGGAACAAGACGACAATCAGGGCAAGAGCAACTGCGGCTTCAGCACCTGCCAAAGCCAGGCTGAAGATCGTAAAGACCTGTCCGCCCCAGCTTCCATGAAACGTACTGAACCCCACAAAAGTCACAGAGACTCCCTGGAGCATCAGTTCCGCACAGAGGAACATGACAATCAAGTTCCGCCGCGACAGAAAACCAATCAACCCCAGCGTAAACAGGATCGCCCCGACGCTGAGGTAGTTATTGAGAAGTGGAAGATTGCCCATAAGGTAACCGCAAGGAAATATGGCGAAATTAAACGATGTCAGCTGCCGGTCCAAAATGGTCAGGCAACTACGCCGCCGTGAGCTTTGCAGGGTCTCGATTGACGATTAACACAGCACCCACAACAGCCACCAACAGCAGCATGCCGACGACTTCTACGGCGACATAGTGTTCCAGGAACAACGTCCGCCCCAGACTGTCCACGTGAGGTTTGTTCGCGTGAATGATCGACTCTGGATGAGTCGCCAGCGACTTGGCCACCGTTGCCTGACTCGGCAAAGCCACCAGCAACGATCCCTTCGGACGTTCGGCCAGAGGCTTGGCTTCGTAGGTACAGGCGTAATTCAAAGTGCCCAGCAACGTCCACGCCAGGATCACTCCCGCCGTGCAGCTCAACAACGGTTCGCGACTGTGCAGATCATACGGTGCAGCCCCGTTGGGCTGAGCCAGCATGATCACAAACAGGAACGTGACGATGATCGCACCGGCATAGATGATGATCGTCGCCGCGGACAGGAATTCGGCTCCCTGCAACAGGTACAGTCCCGAGTTCGATAGCAGAACCAACGCAAACCACAGCGCCGAAATGATCGGGTTGTGGCTGGTAATCATCAACACGCCCGAGACCACGCTGACTCCAGCGAGGACGTAAAAGATCACTTCGTTGGTTTTCACAGGCAGCACGCTGCCGAACCGCGAAGCCATCAATACCAAGGCAATCGTAGCCAGCACGCCCCCCACCAGCCGCGCGACGCGATCGGTGGAATTGGTGCCACGGGGCAGGAGCAGGTAAACACCCAATCCTCCCAGCAACACGGTGATCAAGCTGGATAGTGATAGTTCAAACTCGCCCATGGGTCAGGCACCTTTCCCTGCGGCATGACCGCTGCGGCTCTTCATCGGCTCTTGCTCGATCGTCTGATCGTAAACCGAGAGCAGCTTTTCTTTATCGAAGATCATCTCTTCGCGACTGGCACCCGTCAGATCGAACATCGAGGTCAACTCGATGGCATCCACCGGACAGGCTTCTTCACACATGCCGCAGAAGATGCAACGCAGTTCGTCAATCACGAAACTCTGCGGATACTTTTCGCGGTCTTCCCACGGGGCCTGCGCGCCGACGATGTCGATGCAGTGTGCGGGACAAGCAGTCGCACACATGAAGCAGGCGACGCACTTCACGCGACCTTCTTCGTCCTTATTCAGACGATGAACGCCACGATAGATCAACGGATTACCAAAGGTCGGCCGCTCTTCCGGAAACTGCACGGTGAACGTGTCACCCTTGGCAGCTTTGAAGAAGTGGCCGAGTGTAATGGTCAGACCATCAATAATGGGGGTCAAATACATCCGCCCGGTCCACCCGAGTTGCGGTTCTTCTACCCATTGAATTTGCGGATCGTTGGCTTGCACGTCAGGTGCCCTCAAATCGCACGCTGCATCCACCGTAAGGCAAATG
This sequence comes from Planctomycetota bacterium, assembly GCA_040386595.1. Classification (GTDB taxonomy): domain Bacteria; phylum Planctomycetota; class Planctomycetia; order Planctomycetales; family Planctomycetaceae; genus JAKFVC01. The sequence goes on from JAZKFE010000074.1 coordinate 38,938, forward strand.
GCAGCAGATCGAAAGTCGTTATGTTCAAGTCGCCCACCAGGCAATCCCTGGCAGCGGGAAATTCTGCAACAGCTACTAAACTAGACCTTAGCCAAAGCATGCTGCGAGGCAGCACCCTGAGGACTTACTTTCAACGCTCCATACACAAAACAAGCGGCCAGGACCAACCACGAAATCACCGCTTTGGCGAGATACGCGTTCGGTGCCAGGAATTCCTGAGCGATCGCCGAGGCCAGTAAATTCACGAGTCCCAGCGGAATCATGATCTTCCAGCCGATCGCCATCAGCTGATCATAGCGGAATCGCGGGAAGCTCCAGCGAACCCACATGAAGAAGAACACCAGCAAGAGCACTTTGCTCTGCAGGATCGCGATTCGGAGTACCGCACCCACCAGTCCCAGTTCGTTCGCGGGGATAGCCGGAGCGATGTACCACAAATGCCAGCCGCCAAAATAGACGATCACTGCCAGAAACGCGACTGTGATCATATGGATGTATTCGGCCATCGCAAACATACCGAACTTCATCGCGGTGTATTCCGTGTGGTAACCAGCGACGAGTTCCTGTTCGCATTCCGGCAAGTCGAACGGCAACCGGGCTGCCTCAGCGAAACCGCTGATCAAGAAGACCGCGAAGCCCAACGGCTGCAACATGATCCACCACCAGCCCGATTCGGCCTGGGCGGTCATGATGGTTTCCATCCGCAACGAACCCGACAACAAAATCGCACCGATCAGCGACAGCCCCAAGGGCAATTCGTAGCTCACCAACTGGGCACTGGATCGCAATCCCCCCAGAAAACTGTACTTGCTGTTGGAGGCCCAGCCACCCAGGATGACGCCGTAGACGCCCAAGCTGCTGACAGCCAGAACGAATAACAAACCGATATCCATCCCCGGAGCGATTGAGAGCTCGATGGGAGCCTTCAGTCCCAGAATTGCCGGGAAGTAGTAGCCGACGGGAACGGTCGCGAACGCCAGCATCGCCGACGCCAGGATCATGATCGGGGCGATCAGGAAGATCGGCTTGTGGGCGCCGGAGGGAATCAGTTCTTCCTTCAGGATGAACTTCAACCCGTCCGCCAGTGGCTGCAATAGTCCAAACGGACCAACGCGATTCGGCCCCACGCGATCTTGGAAGAACGCGGCCGCACGTCGCTCGGCCAACACCAGGTACGCCACCGCACCTTGTATCGCACCGATCACAACCGCGATCTTGATCAGCGGCTCAATCCAGTCCTGTGAAAACATATTCCGACCAACCGTAAATACTCCCCCCCTGATATCAGGGAGGGCAGGGGGTATGAATTCTCTACTTCGAACGTCGCGATTTCATCAAGATTTCCAGGCAATCGGCAGGCTTACGCCATCCGGCTCGCCTGACTCATCATTACAGTTCGATTTCCAGCATCTCTGACGCCACCGTCCGGAACGTAGGAATCGGATGTGTGACCGTTCCCAGTTGCGACGTCAACGGTGATTTCTCTGTTCCAGTGACCAAGTTTAAACCGCCATCAGGCACGCCAGTCGCGGCCCGAGCGAAGAACGGGATCTCTGCGGCCAACTCCGACAAAATCGCCGTCGGCTGGTACAGCCCACGTCGACCGGCCAAATCACTGAAGATCTGCCCGTCGATATGAGCCGCTTCGAAGGGACGCAAGCCCCAATCGGTGGACTGAATCAAACCGGCGTGATTGACATAGCAACCACCCTTCTCGGCGAATGTCACACCCGGCAAGACATAGGTGGCCTTGCGAGCGATCGCCGACGGCAGGAAGTCTTGAACGATCTTGAGGCTGATCCCGTCGATGCGGGCCGCATCGGCTTCGTCGTTCCACGTTTCGGGATACAAGCCGGTGATGTAAGCCGCTCGCCAGCGTTTCGCATCGGCTTGAGCCAGGAATTGATCCCAGGTCATGAAGTCGGCCTGGAAGTGCTTCAAGACTTCCTCAACGCCACGGCGATTGGGGCACTTTTCAGCCCGAATCGTAAAGCCCTTGGCGAAGACTTCGTCTTTGTCACCGGTCGGGATCTTACCCAGAACCAGCGTGGCTTCCTTGGACAAACCCTTGATGTACTTGCAGAGCAGATAGGCTTCTTCGACGGTCAAGAACGGTGAAATCACCGCGGCGACTGTCTTGCCACCATGGTGGCTGATCAGATCCTGCAGGCTGCGTTGAATCTCGGTGATGGCGGTGGGCCAATCACAGTTTTCAAATTGATCGCGACCCCGGCGTTTGACGCCACCGATGCGTTCCGGAGCATTGATATATTGATTCTCGAACCGGCCTTTATCGCACATCCACCATTCGTTGGCGTTGGGATTGAACCGCGGTTGAATGCGGTACAGCTGGTCGTGATTCTCATGGAGCTGCACGCTGCAACCCGAGCTGCACTTCACGCAAACCGAATCATGCGGTTCCATGAACCAGACGCGTTGCTGGTACAGGAAATCGCTGGAGCACAAAGCGCCGACCGGGCACAAATCGTTGACGTTACCCGACAGGTTGTTGTCGATCGGGAAGCCGGGGAAAATATCGATCTCGGCATGGCTGCCGCGATTGATGACCTGCAACTCGGCCCCGCCGGAGACTTCTCGTGTGAACCGCACACAGCGGCTGCACATGACGCAGCGGTCGGCAAACAAGGTGACATGCTCACCCAGTTCACGGCGGTCGCTGGTAAACGGCTTGACGTCAGCCTGGCGTTCTTTGTGACCGTAGTTGAAGTAGTAGTCCTGCAACCAGCACTCACCTGCTTGATCGCAGATGGGGCAGTCGACCGGGTGATCGAGCAACAGGCCTTCCTGGACGAACTGTTGATTCGCCTTGACCTTGGGGCTGTTGGTGACGATGACCGTGCCATCCTTCACCGGCGTCTGACAGCCAGGGACGAGCTTCGGCACCATCTCGATCTTGCCGGTCTCTTTGTTCTTTTGACCGGTTTCGACCAAGCACATACGGCAGCTAGCGACCACGGACAGGCCGGGGTGCCAGCAGTAGAACGGAATGGTCACGCCAGCCCGGTCTGCCGCTTGGATGCAATTCAGTTTTTCGTCGTCGCCGATCTGAACTTCGCGACCGTCGACAATGATGACTGCCATGTTTTCAAATTCTCCACTCGTCCCGCGATCTCATCGCGAGACGAATTTACGTCAACCATAATTCAATATCGGAAGAACAATTCGCCCCTGACGCTCACAGGTCAGCCCAGGCCAAATTCTCTTCCGGTGTATCCCACAACCTCATTAGCGCCGGTAATGACGCCAAGAACAGTTCGTGAGGAGTCATTTCGCTGAAATCAAGTTCGTCTTCGTTAAACGCTGCATTCTCAGGCACTGGTTGGACTGGCTCAGAGTCTTCAAATTTGGTCATCAGGAACACTCCTAAAGACGTGAGCTCAATCTGTGCCTGCGGAATCTAGTGCCGTCAATCTGCATTCGCTCCGATACGGGCTACGCAAACTTAATGAGCTCCCAAGCCAATCACTTCCAACGCTTCCACCGGCTGCGAATTCGCATAGCCGTTGGGATTTGTTCGCTTAATGTATTCTTCAAACTCCGGTCGGAATTTCTTCAAGGCATTCTTGATGGGCCAAGCTGCACCGTCTGCCAGACCGCAGATCGTCGTGCCGGGCATGATTCCGATGGAGTCGCTAATCGTTTGCAATAAATCGAGGTCTTTCAAACGACCCTTACCTTGCTTAATGCGGTACAGGATCCGTTCCGACCAGCTGGTCCCTTCACGACACGGCGTGCATTGACCGCACGATTCGTGAGCGAAGAAGCGGCAAGAATTGTGCAGGAAGTCGACCATCGACACGGTCTCATCCAAGACCACGACCGCAGCCGTTCCCAAGCCCAGGCAGCCAGCCTTACCGGGACCGGCAAAGTCGAGCTTCGTGTCCCATTCAGACTCGGCCAGCAAGCCCATGCTGATTCCGCCCGGAATCGCGGCCTTGCCCTTACGGCCTTTCCAGACACCGCCGCCATATCGTTCGACCAGCTCACGGCACGAAACGCCCAACGGCATTTCGTAACAGCCCGGCTTCTCGATGTGACCGCTGATGCAGTACAGCTTGGGACCATAACTGCCGGGATCACGCGGATTGTTCGGATCCGCAGGAATTCCCATCGATTTGAACCAGTCCACACCCCGGTTCACGATGTGCGGCACGCAGGCCAGAGTCTCAATATTGTTGACGACGGTCGGCTTCTTAAACGCACCTTCGATGGCGGGGAAGGGGGGCTTAATACGCGGCCAGGCGCGTTTGCCTTCCAGACTTTCAATCAGTCCGGTCTCTTCGCCACAGATGTAAGCTGCTGCACCGCGGTGCATGTAAATGTTCAGCGAGAAACCCTTGCCGAAGCAGTTGTCGCCGAGATAACCCTTGGCGTAACACTCGTCGATTGCCTGTTGCAGGCGACGGTAGGCGGTGGGGTATTCGTATCGCAGGTAGAGATAGGCATTCGTCGCCTTGGTGGCGAAACAGCCGATCATGATGCCTTCGATCACCTGGTGCGGATCGAGTTCCATCAGGACGCGGTTGTTGAATGTGCCCGGTTCGCTTTCGTCAGCGTTGATGCACATGTAGAAGGGGCCGGGATGATTCTGCGGCAAGAAGCTCCACTTCAAGCCACAGGGGAATCCGGCGCCGCCGCGGCCGCGCAAACCCGATGCTTTAACGAGGTCCACCACTTGCACGGGGGACATCTCGCCCAAAACCTTACGGATGGCCTGATAGCCACCACCAGCTTCATAAACAGGCAGCGTATGGCTGTCCGGCTTATGGATGTTGGCGGTCAGTACGGGTTCAAATTCAGCCACGGTTCATGCTTCCGAATTTTTGTAGCCCGACTCAATTGAGTCGGGAGTATTCTCATTTTATACCACGCACGGTCAGAATTTAGACGTTCTGCTCGCGGGGTATTACCTCGCGAAAAGTCTCATCCTAGGCCGCGTCGAGAATCAACGTCACCTGACTCTACAGAGTCGGGCGACATTTTCCGCTCGCCTGGTCGTCCGCCTGCGACTTCAACAACGCACAAATCTCATCCACTTGATCGAGCGACACACTCTTGTAAACTTGTTCGTTCGCCAGCACGGCCGGTGCAAAGTCACACAGCCCCAGGCATTCGCCGAACTCCAGCGTAATCTTGCCGTCAGCCGTCGTCCCGCCGGGATGGACGTGCAACTTGTCGCACATCTTCTCGAGGACTTCTTCGGCTCCACGCAAAGCACAGCTGATCGACCGGCACACCCAGGCGCGAACGAATCCACCTTGCTCGGATTTGAAGAACCCATAGAACGTCAGGGTGTCATAAATCTGAGCCGGGGCCAGTTCCAACAGCTTGGCAATTTCCGGGATCGCTCCCATCGGCACGTGACGCAACTTGGAGTTGACGATGTGCAATGCCGGCAGCGTGATCGCCTGGCGCGTCGGATAGCGAGGAAACAAAGCCTGGATTTCGGCCACCATTTCGGGCGTCAACACAGGGCTAGTCGGTGCGGTGGTGGTCATATTAAATAGATCTGACGCTCTAAAACTCAGCCGTAGAAAAGACGACTATCGATCCAATTCTGCGGCGATGATATTAAGACTTCCCAGGACGGCCACGACATCACTGATCGTATGCCCCTTGATCATGTCGGGGAACAAGGCGAAGTGAATGTAGCTCGGCGGACGGCAACGGGCGCGATACGCCTTGTCGCTGCCATCACCCACGATATAGAAGCCCAATTCGCCGTTGGGAGCTTCAATCGCGTCGTAATGCTCGGCCTTGGGAGCCTGCAAACCACGGTTGGTCATGACCACTTCGAAGTGGGTGATCAACCCTTCAATCGTGTTGTAAACCTTGTCTTTGCTCGGCAGAATCGCCCGTTCTTCGGGATCGACATTCACCGGGCCTTCGGGCAGATTGTTGATCGCCTGTTCGACGATCTTCATGCTCTCTTCGATCTCCAGCATCCGCACCAGATACCGGTGGAAGCAATCGCCACCGTTCGAGCAGATCACCTTGAAATCAAAGTCGGAATAGGCGAGGTAGGGTTGATCCTTACGCAAGTCGCGAGTCACACCGCTGGCACGGGCGATGGGGCCCGTCACACTGCGATTGATCGCCTGCTCCTTGGTCAGGATGCCGATGCCCTTGGTGCGTTCGACGAAGATCCGGTTCCGATTCAACAGCCGCGAGATTTCCACATAGACTTTGGGGAAGTCCCGTACGAACTGCTTGACCTGCCGGATGAACTCGGGCGTGGCGTCGTACATCAACCCGCCGACGCGTGAATAGCTAGTCGTAAAGCGGGCACCGCACAACGTTTCGAAGATTTGATACAGCACTTCGCGCTGATTGAACGCGTACAGAAACGCGGTGAAGGCACCCGTATCGAGGGCCATCGCACCACAGCTCAGCAAGTGGTCGCTGACGCGGGCCAGTTCGGCCAGAATCACGCGGATGTACTGGCAGCGCTTGGGCAGCTGCAGTCCAATCAGGCTTTCCACCGACTGGTGCCAGGCCACGTTATTGGCCAGCGGCGAGATGTAGTTCATGCGGTCGGTGACGGCCACATACTGGTTGTAGTTGAGGTGCTCGCCGATCTTTTCGAAGCCGCTGTGCAAGTAGCCAATATCAGGCAATGCACCGACGACCGTCTCACCTTCAATCTGCAGCACCAGGCGCAGCGTTGTGTGCGTGGCGGGGTGCTGCGGACCAAAATTGAGGGTCCAGCGATATTCCTGATCAACCACTTTTTGTGGAGCGTCCATTACCAGAGACATATCCACCGCAACTTTCTGCTCGAACCGGTTTGTATCGTCGCCCGACTCTCTGAGCCGGGAGTGTCTCATCTCAGTCCGCGGCCTGACTCACAGAGTCAGGCGACGGTTAATTAACCTTCACCACGTGTGATCCGCTCGAAGTTATGCCGTTCACCCCGGCCTCGCAACGGATAGTCCTTACGCAGTGGGAAACCAATGAATTCATCGGGCAACAGAATTCGACGCAGGTCAGGGTGACCCGCGAAGACGATGCCGTACATGTCGAAGACTTCTCGCTCCATCCAATTGGCCCCCTCCCACAGAGGAACCACCGACGGAATTGTCAGCTCGGGCTCGTTCAAGAACGCTCGCACGATCAACCGCTGGCCGGTGACCGTATTCAACACAATATATACCAGACCGAAGCGATCCTTGGCCCCGCGATAGTGCAGGTAATCGACGCAGGTGACGTCGATCAGCATATCAAAGCCACAGGTCTTCTTCAGGAACTCCAGCACTGAAAAACATTGATCAGCAGCCACGACCAGCCGCTGATTCGAATGAAATTCGGAGTAATCCCACGACCGTTCGCCAAAACGGCTTTTCAGTTGCTCGAGGACTCCGCTGAGATCAATCATGTTTTTGCTCGTATTGCAACGGCCTCTACTGGCCGTGGACGTTAACGCTAACCAAGTACCCCGGAACGCGAGCCCTAAGCCTTGCCGCCGACAATCGGCAGTGACCGTGGCAACTGCCCCAATTCGAACTCTTGCAAAGCTCGCTTCGGCTGCTGCCGGGCCTCGGTGATGAACTCGTTCCCGGCGAATGAACCTTCGCGCTGAATCTTGTCCTGCAGGTCGATAATCGCCTGAATCAACTGCTCAGGACGAGGCGGGCAGCCCGGGACGTACATATCCACCGGAACAAACCGGTCGATCCCCTGCACGACGGCGTACGTGTCGAAAATGCCTCCGGTCGAAGCACAAGCACCCATCGAGATGCACCACTTCGGCTCGGGCATTTGCAACCAAATACGCTGCAGCACCGGCAACATCTTCATCGTCACGCGGCCCGCGACGATCATCAGATCGCACTGACGGGGCGAGAAGCGGAAGACTTCGGCACCGAAGCGGGCCACGTCGTGGCGGCTGGCACCGGTTGCCATCAATTCGATACCGCAGCAGGCGGTCGCGAACGGCATCGGCCACAGACTATTCTTACGACACCAGCTGGCCAACCAGTCCAACTTGGTCAATGCGACGTTCTCGGGAACGCTTATTTCCATTTGAAAACCCCTTTGCGCCAAGTGTAAGCGAAGCCTACGGTGAGGATTACCAAGAAGGCCATCACTACCCAAAAGACGCCATGCCCCGCCCCTAAGCTTCCCGTTTGCTTACCCCCGGCCGCAACGGCCCAAGGCAACAAGATCAGGATTTCCACGTCAAACACGAGGAATTCGATGGCGAGCAAGTAGAAACCAATATTAAATCGCTGACGTGCATCGTGAAGCGGATTCATGCCCGATTCGTAGGGCATCCCCTTCACATCAGTGCGGCGGCGTTTGGGGCCGACCAACTGAGCAATAATCAGGATCGAAGTTGCCATCACGGTGGAGATGACAACGAACAGAAAAACGGGAAACGCAGGTGAGGTCATAACTGCGGGGGGCTTACTTGGGGTGATAATCTCGACACGGCAGCGTCTGTGACTTTCGCCACACGACTCCCGTGAGCAACATGTCTCATTAATGGCCGCTTACGGTAACTTCTCTGTGCGGCCGGGGTTGAGACGTTCTCAACAACACTTCCGCGAGCCAAGCATCCAAAATTTGATGCCCGCTCAGGGTAATACTTATTCCAAAGGCGTGATAGAGCGCCAGCCTTCAGGAATCAAGTCTGTGGCCGCCCATTACAGGCAATTAATATGCGGAGCTTCCTCTACTTATTCGGAACCGGAATTATACGGATTTTGCATTTTCGTAACAGGCAATCGCCGCAAATTACACAACCTCTGCCGCAGAAACGATTAACAACCGCAGCACAGTTCGTAAGTCCAGCCTCGCAGACAAGTCCTCGAAGCTCATTCTCGTCAATTCAAGAACGTCTGCGGCCAGAAAATCACATCTCGTCCAAAACTAACTGGCACTGCGGCAAACTGTCCAAAAACATTTTGCCGTAGCGCTTCGTGCGGACTCGCGGGTCCAGGATCACCACAATGCCGGTATCGGTCTTGGTGCGAATGAGTCGGCCAAAACCTTGCTTCAACTTGATGATTGCTTCCGGAACTTGATATTCCATGAAGGGATTGCCTCCCCGCGCCTTGATGGCCTCAATCCGGGCCTCCAGCAACGGGTGATCGGGAACGCTGAAGGGCAATTTGGTGATGATCACATTCTGCAGAGCATCCCCCGGCACATCGACCCCCTGCCAGAAACTTTCCGTCCCAAACAGAACCGCTCGCGGGTCCTTGCGGAACTGTTCCAGCAATTGCGTCCGGGGAGTTTGATCTCCCTGACTGTAGAGCGAATAGTTTTCCTTACGCAGCCACGGCAGCAACCGGTCCACGCAGTTCTGCAACATCGAATAGCTGGTAAACAGGACGAACGCCCGCCCCTCGGTACGAGCGACATACTTCCGGATCATCGCACAGACTGCGGCCTCATACTCCATGGGAGCTTCACCGGGATCGGGCATCCCCTGCGGCAAGATCAGCTGCACGTTCTCGCGGAAATTGAAGGGACTCCCCAGCTTGGCTTCCAACGCCTTGTTGAGCCCCAGCCGCCGTTGCACGAATTCGAAGTCGTGTCCCGCCACCGCCAGCGTGGCACTCGCCAGAATCACTGTCGGGACTTTGTTAAACAGCTCTTCGCGTAGTTGCGGCCCCACGTCGACCGGTGCCGAAGCCAGCGTCGTCTGTTCGCGCTTCTTGCCCGACATCTCCAGCCAATGCACAGCATCGGTCGTCGACTGGCGGAGCCACGTCTCCAGCGACACGGCCAGCCCCTGGCAACGCTCGGCCGCCGACGTCAACTCGATCCGCTGCGCATCCTCGACCACATCCCGTGAGGCACTGGCGATCATCGACCCCAGCTTCAGCAAGTCGGCACACAAATCAACTTCCACCTGCAACGGCTGCCGCACTCGCCCGTTCGGCTTGCCATTGTGATGCTGGGCTTCGCGGACCCCATAGAAAAAGTCGCGCGCCTGGAACCGGATTTCATGAGCCAACCGCTGGGCATCATTCAAATTGTGATGCACCAACAGGCCGCGATTCGTGCGGTCGTTGTAAAGTTTCCCCAGCAGATACTCGACCTGCCCGCTGGTCACCGTAATCCCCAGGTGATCGCTCGCCACAGCTTCCACCGTGTGGGCTTCGTCAAACACGACGACGTCATAGTCGGGCAGAATCTGGGCCCCCTCGCGACGAATGGCCAGATCCGAAAAGAACAGCGCATGGTTCACGACCAGGATGTCGGCATTCCACACCCGCCGCCGAGCCTTAAAGTAATAGCAATCCTCATAGGTCGGGCAGCCTTTTCCCAGGCAATTCCCGTGTTCGCTTTGGACCTCGTCCCAGACGTCGGGCAGGGGGCGAAAATCGAGGCTCGCGCGACTGCCGTCGGTGGTGTCTCCGGACCACTCCAACAGGGAACTCAGTTGCCGCATCTTTTCGTCTTCGGCAAACAAAGATGCCGCCCGATCGCGGGTGCCGAACAGACGCCGCAGGCTGACATAGTTGCTGCGCCCCTTCACCAGCACCGCGGAGAACTCCACCGGCAGCACGGAATTTAAGAAGGGAATATCCCGGCTGATCAGCTGCTCCTGCAGCGCGATCGTATGGGTCGAGATAATAATGGGCTTACGCTTGGGACGGGGCTCGCCGTCATCATCCCGACGCCCTTGATTGGCGGTCGCCGCCAGAATGGCCGGGACGAGGTACGCAAAGCTCTTGCCGACACCGGTCCCCGCCTCGACGATCAAATGCCTCTTTTCGGCGATCGCCCGTTCCACCGACTGCGCCATCTCCAATTGTTCGGGACGATGCTCATACTTCGGCAACCGCCGCGCAATATGCCCATCCGGTCCCAGCACACCGAGAGAACTCAGGGGAATATCTTCGGGATCGGGGGTCGGCTTCGTCGATGCCACAGTCTGGTCTTGCTGAAACAGTTTGAAAACACGATTGAGCCCCAACGGAGCGCGCCAACCCAACACAGGCCGATGCCCTAGGCACCCTAAGCCAAACAAGTAACTCCTTTTTTGACATTAGGTTACGACACCTGATGCCAGCTAAAAAGAGTTCCTGATACGAAGGTATTGTGGAAGGGCGTCAGCGGTTATTGCAAGCGATCTCCGGAAAGTTAACTCACCAAACCGCCCCGGCCACCGCTTTCCGCCAGCCGTGACGCAACATGTCGACAAACATTCGGCCGGCCGCACACCCACGTCTCTATTGTACCCAGGCAAAACGTGCGGCCTACGAGACATTCGCTTTGCACGCCTCGATTGAGACGCCTGAGTTTTTGCGGGCCTCCAACAAATTCCTGTCGCGTTGTCGTTGTACAGGTACACTTGTGCGTCTAGCATCGGAGTGATCACTCCAACCATCGCGTTTTCCAAGAACTGCCAACACAGCGGACTGAGCCCCAAACTCTGACGTTTAGTGAGGTGCTTTTCAGCATGAACCGCCCCGTGGTGCCTCCGCCCCCCGAGCCGCCTGTCGAACCACCCGCACTCTGGCTGCGGCGGGGCGACCAGCTCTTTGTCGGGACATTGGTCATCGCAGCAATCGGTTTGATGGGGCTGTATGGGCTGCGGTTAACTGGCTGGGGACAAACACTGGTCGAAATCGACCGGCTGCCAGCACGGCAGTACGACTATCAATTGGATATCAACCAAGCTCCCTGGGTGGAATGGACCTTGTTGGATGGAATTGGCGAGAAAACGGCCCGCCGGATCGTAGCCTTCCGTGACGAGCATGGTCCCTTCAAAACGATCGAGGATGTCGGGAAGGTGCCGGGAATTGGGCCCAAGACATGGGAGCAAATCCGCCCATGGTTAATGATCGGCAAGAGCCCGAATCAGCCTGCCCGAAACAAGTAAGTTGGCGAATCCCGCGCGAGCCGGATCGCCGTTAGAGAGGCCTTGGTCTCTACTGTTCCCTTACGTTTTCTTTGATCCCTTTGCTCTCTTCGAACTGGGCGTCATCTTTGTCACACGGCAAGGCTGCAATTCAGTCCCGACAGGGACGACAGAACCTAGCCGTGGGCGCGAGCCCACGGAACGATTCTCGCGAAAAACCGAGCCCCGGAGGGGCGACACTCCCAAGTAGGATGCAACTACGGAAGTGCCGCCCATTCAGGGCTTTAGATCAAATATGACGAGCCCGTGGGCTGACGCCCACGGCTAGATTCTGTCGTCCCTATCGGGACTGAATAGTCGT
>JAZKFE010000075.1:0-1621 GCA_040386595.1 Planctomycetota bacterium
GCCACAGTGGTTCCTCAACGCGGTCGTGATACTCCAGGCTGACGCGATTGAGTTCGTCAATGGCGACCAGCACCTTCGGTACCGCTTCGGCATCACAATTGGCTGCTCCTAATAATTGCAGTGTGCCTTGAACGAACAGCTCTTCCACTAGCGGCAACAGCGGTGTCGGATCGAACTGCCGTACGTCGCCATAGCGGGCGACCTGTCCGAGTTGATGCGCAGCGTGAGCGATGGCGATGAACTCAGAACTCTCGGCAGCCAGGACCTGCAGGCGTCGACGAGCCAACTCCATGGTCCCCATCATGCCGCATTGGCAGGCATCGTTGACCATCTGCGAGGCCACGGCGACGGAAGCACAGTGTTCGAGCTGCGTCTTAAATTTGAATGCTGTTGCGAGTTCAACCGTCTCACCCAGGAGTACCGCTTCGACTAACGCGATTTCATTTTCCGGAGTCCATTGCAGCTGCCATTTCTCGGCCCAGGTGGTAGATTGCTGCCCCGATCCGATTGGTTTGGCAAAGCCGATTTCCAGGACACGCAGTTGATGAAAGAATGACGACCTGCGCAAATCCAAAAATGCCGCATCGTCGCTCTTTGCCCGGCGGTTCTCTCGTAAATCGAGTGTGAATTCTTGCTGGACAGTGGTCTTATATTTTTCCAGCTTCAAGGCGACCAGTCGCCGTTCGAAGTCTTCTTGAATCGATGTCCGGCTGACTCCTTTGGGGAGTTCACCAATGGCCGTGCCGACATCGACCTTGGCCAGTGCGTCATGTACTGACCGCGGTTCTCCGTGCCCAATGAGCGTCACGGCGGCATCACGCAGATCTCGTAAGGTGGGGGCTGATCCATCCTTGAGCGCCGACAACGTCCGAGCCAGCCGCACTGCTTCGATCACTTCCGCCGTGGAGCGATGTGTCCCCGCCTCGCGCACATGCCGTGCAATCAACGACAGATAACGTCCCGGCAACGCATGAATGTCCCCCTGCTCCAGCGCTTCCCATAATAGTTCAAAATAAGCAGGGGCCAGGTTACCGGCGCCATAGCCTGATTGTGAGGAGAGCTTGAAGTACGAGTACGGCATCAGGGTCAGCTTGCTCGACCGCCGACGGAGTGATCCCAGCTCGCCGTCGGTCATCGCCGGAAATTCGCCCTTTAACACCGGCGCATGAAAGGCACCCACCACCGCTACGATTTGTTCCGGCTTGATGCCGCGGGCGAGCACTTCTTCGATCCGCCGCCGCATATAGGCTTCACGCACCAGATTTTCGGCTCGCCAGCGAGGGCGGTCGATCTCCAGGTCACGTAACGCCCGCCCAAATTCAATCGCTGCCAGCCGATAGCTGTGGTCGCTGCAGTTATGTTCGAACCGCCGCTCCCAATAGGTCTCGTAGTCCGGCTCGCCGCTGCGTTCCGCGAACTGATCGTATACGGAAATGGAACGTTCCGGGCTCCACCGATTATCGTCCGGGGCCAATGTGGGCGCGGACTCAATCGGGACGTCGTCCGCTACGGAGTCCTCTGTACTTTCGCCCTGCTCTGAATCAGGCTCGGCCGGCTGTTGAGACTTTTCCCAGAGCTCCGCCTCAACGTCCTGCAGGGCGAGAAAAATATCCGAGGGGAG
>JAZKFE010000075.1:1631-11668 GCA_040386595.1 Planctomycetota bacterium
TGAACTCGACGTGAGCGTGGTTCTCTTTGGCCCATTGCAGGGCTTGATACTCAGGACTGTACTTCGCTAAAGGGTACACGAGCGTGCGAACCGGCAGTGAGTCGGTATAGGCTAAAATGGCGATCGGCGGTTTCGTAGCCTTTCGCGTGATGTCGGGAATCAATTCGTCGGCATCGGCCAGCCCCTCCACCAGTACAACTTTCGGTCGCACTTCATCGAGGTAGCGACGCAGATGCCACGCACCGCCCGGTGACAGGTGGCGTACGCCAAATACAGGAATCTGCCAGTCGCTCACGTGTTGTGCTCCGAGCAGGATGTGAACAACGGCAGCCAGGCCGCTCCTCGTTTCTTCATGATGTTGGTGAGGTACTCGGTCCAGATTCCCCGATCTTTCGCTTCGTCCTTCACGACGGAACCCTGCAGGCCGGCGGCCAAATCGTGGGCCGTGACTTCACCCGATCCAAAGTTGCCCGCCAGAGCCATACTGTTGGCCAACACTGAAATGGCCTCGGCCGTTGAGAGGACCCCGGAGGGTGTTTTCAATTTGTTCTTACCGTCCAACGTCTGCCCCAAACGCAGCTCGCGGAAGATGGTGACGACTTTCTCGATGGCATCGGCGGCGGGGAGTTCTGCTTTCAGTTCCAGATTCGTTGCTAGTTCGCCGACCCGTTTGCGGACGATATCGATTTCCGTTTCCAACGAATTGGGAGTTGGCAGCACAATGATATTAAATCGCCGTTTCAACGCGGCCGACATGTCGTTGACGCCGCGGTCTCGCGTGTTGGCTGTCGCAATCACGGAAAAACCTTTGGCCGCGGGGATCTCTGTTTCTAACTCGGGAATCGACAGCCGCTTTTCCGAGAGCAACGAAATCATGGCGTCCTGGACTTCCGAAGCACACCGGGTGACTTCTTCAAACCGCGCCAAGGTTCCGGATTCCATCGCTCGGAAGATGGGACTCTTGATGAGCGCCTCAGGGCTGGGGCCGTGAGCGATCAACATGGCATAATTCCAGGTATACCGAATCTGTTCCTCGGTCGTCCCGGCGGTTCCTTGTACAACTTTTGTGGAATCCCCATTGATGGCGGCGGCCAGATGTTCCGACAACCACGACTTCGCCGTGCCAGGCTCACCAATCAGCAGTAACGCACGATCGGTGACGAGTGTCGCGATCGCAATTTCGACCAGCCGCTGATGCCCGATGTACTTAGGGCTGATCTCGAGTTTGCCGCACTGACCGCCGCAAATATACGTCAGCACCGACCTGGCCGACATCTGCCAGCCAGGGGGCCGATCAAAGCGATCTTCCTTAATGAGAGCGGCGATTTCCTCGGCATACATCACTTCGGCCGGCGCTCGTAATATGCGATCGTTTTTGACCGCTGCGGTCGCCGGTAAGGCAACAGAGTTGTCATCCTCAGTGGGCTTCTTTTTTGCCATGGAATTGCCTTATACAGTCAGGTGAACCATCGAGATCTTGATCAATGAGATGGCAATTTGAAGGGATGACGATTACAGGGGAATCGAATGACTGGGCCGGGAAACAACGGTCACGGTTTGCTGGTGAGCTCGCCGATTGCCACGAACAGCTTGCCCCGGGCGTTCTCATGAAGTTCCGGCAAAACCGCTTCCAGTTGTGGTGCCGCTGATTTGGGAAGTCGTGGAATTATGTCGATAATCCAATGCATTCCGGAGAGATTCTTGGCCTTCGGACTCGCACAGTGGAGCAGGACTTTAACGAAGCTATCGGTCGTTTCAGGGTGACTGACATGAATCATCAATGCCAATGTGGTCATGTAGTTGTCGAAGTTCCGTGATTTTTGCAGCGTGGCATTGAAGCTGTCGGAGATCAGAGCATTGGACGCCGCATGACCCGGAACGGCTAGTGGTCTTAAGAAGTTCAAGTCGCGGGCACTGACGGCCAAATCTAGCCAGCGAGAATCCCACGGAGCGATAAGAGGTATCTCGTCAGGGACGTAATACCACTTGCAGGAGCCGGCAATGGCTTCCGAAATCGTCTTGCGCCTGGTCAACACTGCATCTTTGAGATTCTTCTTTTGGGGGAGATCGGCGGTGAAATGAGGTGAAAAGATCTCAAAGACCTCGGCGGGTGGCAAATGTTTGTAGGCGGCTTGAATTGCGATCATTAGAAGACTCGATTCCAGAGTCTCGTGTGCCTGAAACAACGCCTGGCGAGTGACCGCCGTGCATTCCGTAAGTAGCTCGCAAATCCTTCGTGTGATCACCAGGCCAGTATGCCCGCCCAGCGATTGCAACAAATCTCTTTGCTTAAAAGACTCCAGCAGAAATGGCTCTGCGATCTCATACTTGCCACCACCGATGCAACTCAGCAGGCCAAAGAATTGTGTGAAGTTAGCCTCGAATGCTTTCTGGTCCTCCGATTTTAATAAGACTTCAAATTCTGACTTTGCTTCTTCCAGGGCCGCATTCACGATCTCAGGAATTGAATGCTGGTAAATGGCGTGGGTGACCAATTCCAGATCGGACGATCTCAATACTTTCTTAATGGCGGCGATCGCTTCAGGCGCGTTGATCGCAGCGAGAGCTTGATAAACCGCCCGGCGCACATCTATCGATCTGTCGTCAACATGTCCTAACAATATTGGCAGGTCTTCAGTTTCTTGTCCCAGGCATTCAATCGCGCCCACACGCATCTCTTTCGCACCTTCCTGCAGTGCCTGCTTCACAAGTGGCCGCGCGCTTCCTGGATCCAATCGATACATCAGTGTCAGCCGCCGGACATGTCCCGTTGTTTTGCCTTTGGCATTGAATGCGGCTTTCAGCTGCGGATAGATGGCTTTTCCGTATTGTGGTAGGACGGTTGTCGCCAGCAGGTATCCGATATCCGAATAGGCGTCATCGAGAGCCCTCAATGCGGGCTGGACGAGCCTCAGATCTTGAAATGCGCCCAGGTTGTACCCGTCTTGAATCGTCTCGAACCGCCCAGAGCCTGCCGTCGTGAGGGCCTCAACTAGCGGTTTCAGGACTTGAGCACCGACGTGTGTCGTCTGCAGCCCCAGATCCGTTGTTTCCAGGGGCTCGATCTCACCTGTCAGGCCGGTTTCTCCTTGGGTGTAGAGAATTGCGTTGACCAGCGTGGTCAGCTCCAGCAACGCTTGAGACGAAGTCTGTTCATTGCTTTCCACAAGTGCGGTCACTGCTTGAGCCGCCTTGGCAAACACGGGGGCTTTCGCTCCAGCTTGTTCCAGAGGGGCAATCAACTTCTGCAGGCGGAAGTCTCCTGCGGCGACCACGCTTCCCGCAATGGCCAACCGCCGCACTTCATCATAAACCTGCGTGAGAACGGCAATACTCATTGTTGTTCATCTCGGGGCTGAAATAGCAATTAGACTATTGAGGTCAGACTCGGTTTACCGAATGGCGAAGCCGATTGAGGTACCGATTAGAATGTCATGCGGATCATGTTTGTTGGTGTCACAATACTCAGCGGCTTAATCTGCAGCTTGCGGGTATCTAAGTTGTGTACAAAACGCACAACCAGTGTTTGATTCTCCAGACATGCTGGCGGCAGCTGCGAGAGCAAATGACAGCTGGCGGGTTCCTCGCTCATCCCGGCGTCCGTCAGCACGAGTCGTTCCCCCTTGGCGTCCTCGACGACTCGCGTTCCATCGACCTGACCGATGCGTTTGAAGTTCAAGGCATAGATGGGCTGCTTGTCCGCCAGCGGCCCTTTAAGATGCGTCTTCACTTCTTTAATAACGGCTGCGAAGTCGGGGTTTCCGTGACCGCGGATGGTTTGAAAGTCTTTTGGCTCGATAGGCCGTAGCAGCATGGCCTCCCAGCGAATCCGCGGGTTGACGCCACCGGGATAGGTGCACAGTTCTTTGACTTGTGCGATCTGAAAAAAGCTATCGTCGCTCTTGATGAACTTGGCGGCTTTGTAGGGTCGGAAGTTTTGAGTGATCCGAATGCGTCCGGTCTTCAAGGTCATCCACACGCCGGTCTCAACAAGCTCCCGGCGGGCGACATCGTCGTAAGAGTTGAACGCCAGTTGCACGAGCTCGACATCGTTCTCCACCAAGCCGGCGTCTTTCAGTTCGCGCAGCTGCCAGGCATGACCGAGCCACGCGGCGATGCTGGTTTCGGTTTCCGGCGCGAGCTCGGGATCGTCCAGTCGCCGTTGCAAGTAGCTGCGCCCCTGCTTGACGATGGTGTGCAGCCGGCCTAGCTGGTCGAGTGCCTCGCTGAAGACCAGTTCGCGCTGATTGCTCGACTGGCCGTCATGAAACCGTCCATCTTCGCTGGCGAACAGCCGGGTGTAATTGTGTAGGGCGACTTGTGCCCCGGGCAGGTAGGCGTTCCCCAGCTGTTTTGCCTGTTCCTCGATTTCACCGGCGGTCTTGGCACTCATGTTGCCAATCCCCAGCCGCACGAGATCGTTCGTCAGCTTTTCTAACAGATCAATGCCCGTCAGTTGGGCTTGGATTTTCTTAGCGAGAGCTCCCTTATTCACAGTCTTGGGTTTCTCGACCTCTTCGACTTTCTTCTCGACGCGGGATTGCAGTTTTTCCCGTTTCGATTGCAGGTCTTCAGGGACCGTGGTCGTTGAAAAAAGTTTCCCTTGAGCGAACGCGTACATCAGCCCCAGGCTGTGCTTGCAGGGGAACTGGCGGCTGGGGCAATTGCAGCGATGTGTCGGTGCGTCCGGTCGCTGAAAATCGCACGAGCAACGATACGGCTCTTTGCCGCTTCCCTGGCATTCACCGAACAGAATCGTTTGATCTTCCGAGACACTGAGGGACAGGAACTTGCCCTTCAGTACAAGTCCGCGGCCATTTTTGGCGGCCTCCGCATTGGGAGCGGCGGAGTCTACATAGCCTTCGTCGATCGCGATCATGACTATCTCACTGAGGAGTCAACCAGAATGATGAGAGAGACTGCTGCGCGAGGATTATCTCCACCAAGTGGTTTCGACTCAAGGCATACCGTAATTTTGATCAGCAGTGCCTGTGGTGAGTTTCATGAGTTTGTTAGCGAAGGGGCGTTCCGCATTCATAGTCGTTGTTCGCTCCGCGAACATAACGCATTCGCAGTAGCCGGCCGGAATCTGTATTGAATCTCAATACGGAACCCACCTCTCTACTGCGAGCACGTTATGTTCGCGGAGTGAACAACGACTATGAAGACCGTACCTATCTCAAGGCGTCTAGTGGCTTCAAACGGATCGCGGAGAACGCGGGGAGAAAGCCGCCTAGGAAACCCATGGCGAGGGCTAGCAGAATGCTGTAGATCAGCGAAACGGCGTCGACTGTCAGTTTGAGCACAACGGTTTTGCCGCCCCCTTGACCACTGCCGACCACGCTGGTTGCGGTCAAGCCGTCGGCGAATGAGCCCAGGGCACACCCGATCAAACCGCCGACCAGGGCGATGACGAGGGACTCTAACAGGAAGGAAATCATAATGTGGAGTTTGCCGAAGCCCAGCAATTGCAACACACCGATGTCCTTCGTGCGTTGGCTGATGGCTGCGAACATTGTATTCATGACTCCGAAGACACCACCTACCGCGATGAACACGGTCACGAACAAAATGCCGAACTCAAACTGCTTGTTGATTTGCGACAGGCTCTCAAAATACTCAGTTTCGAGGAGCGGGTTCACCGAGGCCTTTTCGTACTTCTTAAAGACGTCTTTCAGCTTCAGCGCAGCCGGGCCATCGGCGGCTCGCATGACGAGCGACGTGTAGGTCGACTTGCCGAATTTGGGGCCGATCACGCTCCGTTTGCCCCAGACTTCCGAATCAAACGTGGAGCCTGACGATTTCATCACGCCTACGACCAGCCAGTTGCGGTTGGCAATGTTGAACGTGTCGCCAATCTCCAGTCGGTCTGGATTCTTGGCCGTGCGCAGGACTTCGGGCGAACGTCCTCGTGACAGTTCACGAGCCACCCCTTCGCCGATCACGACTTCGATTGCCGATTCCGATTGCCCCTCAACTTCTTGCACGCCCGAGCTGGAAAACCAGCGGCCGTTGGGGAGCAATGTCACGCCATGGACTAAGCCGGAGATTTCGGGATCGTCCACGCCGCGCATCTGAACGAAGCGACGTTGAGGCCCGCCGGACGTCGCTTGTTCGATCGGTTGATTCACGACGAGATACGTTTCCCGGCTACACAGTCTCTTGCCGTCGACGGTCGTCACGCCGGGTTGATTTTCCAAGTCGCCCACATCGGAAAAGCCGAGATTACTAAAACCTTCGTCAGTGGCCCCCTCGGAGAGAATGATGACGTTCCCGGGCTGGCCGCTGTTTTCGGTCAGGCGTTGCATCCCTTTCACGAACGCCAGCATGACCGTCATCAAACCCAGCACCAACGTAAACGCCAGAGCGGTCATGACGGTGGTTTTCCAGCGGACGGTCAGGTTCCGCACGTTGTAACTGAGCGGTACTTCGCACACGGCCCATAGTATCAGCACGACCGCTAACGCGATCGCCGAAGCGATCAGCAGGGACGTCGGGATACGTTGAAACTCGGAGATACTCAGAGCCAAAATGACGGGTGATACGGCAGGCATGAGTCACATCCAACGGGCTACAATTTGAATCGCTGAAATCGCTAAATTTTGGAACATGGCTCCGTTTAAGGAGCCTGCCCAACCGTTACCCAACGCGTGAAAAGACTTCGGAGACTTTCACACTGCGAGCACCCCAGGCGGGGACGAAGCTGCCCACGAACGCGGTGGCCGCCCCCAATGCCGGGCCCCACCACAAGGCGGCCAGCGGAATCTGGAACGCCGCGAAGAAGGCGATGGGGAACTTGATTCCACCAAACCCGTACGGTGGCGGAAAATTGACGATGCCATAGGTGAGGACCGCACTTGCCAGACCCGACAGGGCTCCAATCAGCAAGGCTTCACCCAGGACCAGCGTCAAAATCTGATTGGGACGGAACCCCAGCACTTTCAACACCGCCAGCTCGGAGCGCCGCTCACGCACGCTGATGCTGATGGAGTTCGAAATGACGAGTGACAAGGTCACCAGAATGGCCGGGGCCAGCAACCACCGCATCCCCCAGATGAGGTCACGATAGGGCTCGATGAAGGCGGCAATGCCCGAGGACGCGGTTTCGCACTTCACCTGCGGATTGCTGAAGAGGGGCGAACTTTCAATTTGTGCGGTGATTTTGCTGAGCGTGGCGCTGTCGGGGACCTTCAACCAGACCAGATTGAGGGACTTGTTCGCCATCGCATGGGGCTTACCGTTCTTGATCTGGTAGGCATCCATCGCCGCCAGCAGATAATCCCGATTGATGGCCGCGCTGTTGTTGTAGCGGCCCTCAGGGAAATCACCAACCACGGTCACTTCCAGGTCGATGTCCTTGTAGTTCATACTGTAGATGGTGAAGGTGTCGCCGACTTTTTTCTTGAGCGTTTCCAGACGGGTCCGGCCCAGGATGATGCCTTGTCGATTTTCTTCGAGAGCTTTCACCGACTTGGCGAACTCGGTCGAGATGGGGGGCTGCAGGCTGTCCAGATCGTCCATCATCGTCATGAGTTTTTTGGGTTCGAGCGAGAACGCAAACAGGACGTTGCTCATGCCGCGCTTGGCACGATCCTTCTCGATCGAACCACCATAGAACTGCCAGGTCATGGAGTCCATGGGGCGAACGTCGTCCGGTTTGGTGGCGGCCCCTTCGCTCAGCGTGGCGGCGTACGTGTAGGGCATCTGGCTGGGGATCTGCCAGCGTTCGGTGATGATCGCCTTGAAGTTCGCATTCTTCTCGGACAAGGCGACGTTCAAGAACGACAGAATCGACCAGACGAGCGTGACGACGAACACCAGCATCATCGTGCCCAACGCGGTCAGGATCGACCGAATCAGGTTGCGTCCGATGTTTTTGACTATCAATCCCAGGAATTTCATGCGGTCTTGCTCCCTGCCGTCTGTCTGGCAGTTCTTTCGCGTCACACGAGGACCATGTTTGTCCTCGTTGAATCAACTGTGTGCCCAGTTGCGAGGGGCCACACGAATCCATTCGCCGTTCTCATTTCAGAGTCGGTGCTGGATTGGGTTTAGACCGAACCGGCTGTCGCTTTGGCGATGTCGTCGATCAACTGCCCCTTGTCGAGATGCAGCACGCGATCGGCTCTCTCGGCGGCACGCGGATCGTGGGTGACCATGATGATCGTCTTGTTGAGGACTTTGCGGACTTCCTCCAGCAGCGTCAGGATTTCACCTGCGGATTTGGCGTCCAAGTCACCTGTTGGTTCGTCCGCGACAATCAGCTGCGGATCGGTGACGATCGCTCGGGCGATGCCGACGCGCTGTTGCTGACCGCCAGACAACTGTCCAGGACGATGCCACATGCGATCCTTCAACCCGACCAGTTCCAAGGCCGTCGTGACTTGTTCCCGTCGTTGCGCTTTGCTGAGCGGCAAGAGCAACAGGGGCAACTCGACGTTTTCATACGCCGACAGCACTGGCAGCAGATGATAGAACTGGAAGATGAAGCCGATACTGCGCGTTCTCCAGGCCGATAGCTGACTTTCGGACATCTGGGAAATCAGATCGTTTCCCACCCAGACTTCTCCGGTGCTGGGACGATCCAAGCCGGCGATCAAGTTCAGCAGGGTTGTCTTGCCGGAGCCGCTGGGGCCCATGAGCCCCAGGAACTCGCCTTCGGGGACAGAGACGGTGAGGTCGTTGAGAACATCAACTCGTTCGCTGCCGCGTTTGAAAAACTTGTGAATTCCGATGACCCGAACAATGGGTTGCGCGTTGCGTGTAGCCATATTGGAAGTTGATACTCGCGTTGGGCACTGGTCCTGCCGATCGTCGACAGGCCTCCGGGCCGTGGAAAACCGGGGCCATGTTTCTGCAACAGAAATCTGCACTCCGAGAAGACAGATTAGGTTGCCAACCGCAAATTGGCAAGGTTGCTTCCTGAGTCCAGGGATTCCCTGAACTGCGTTGACAAAGAGTCAGGCGGAGGTCCTGGCTACAGGTGGCTGAATTCCGAGAACGGGGCCAGTGTCCAGCCCTATGAAATACTCTGTCTTTGACGGTCTTTCCTTGCGCTAATTGATTCTGCATGATATGCTGCTGCGGTGAAAAGGCGTGAGTGGACTCGCAGAGACCAGACGAACCTGAATTCCGGTTCTGCGGAGATGTTGGCAGGTTTTCATTTTTGAACGACAGCGGGGATTAAAGCCGTGTTGCTTGCTGCTGGAGTCTCGACACCATCCTCGGCCCTGTCCGCCTCCGGCCTGCAGTCACCGCTGCGCGTCTGTCTGAAGTTCTTGCAAGAGGGACACGATCCTGTTGCCGCGTTGGAATTCGTCGCAGAATGGGGCCAGGGGGACGTCAAACGGCAATTTGGAACGTATGTCAAATTGCTGAAACAGGGACGACCGCTGGATGTGATTCTGGATGAAATCGCTCTGGCCTATCCTTCACCCGAGACCGAGTTGCTGATTGCCGCCATCGATGCCCGGCTCGCTTCCGGGAAGTTTCCAGAGATCACGCCGGAGGTGATGAACGCCGCCGAGGCTTTGGAAACGCGGGCCCGCCAGGATATGGCGATCGTGATTGGAGCGTCACGCCGTTGGGTCTTGGGGCTCGTCTGGATCGGAATTCTCGGGGGGGCGATGTTAGTAATTGCCCTGCCTCAGTACTCGTCGTCGTTGCTGCATTCGGGAGTAGGCCGCGTTGTCCTGGGCTCCGCGATTGCACTTGAAATCGTCGGTTTGTTGTGGGCGGGAGCCTTGTCACGGATGCAAGTCCGGATTGAACGGGAGCTGACTCAGCCCTGATGCGGTTGAGTTGGATGAGGAGATTTTTACCACGAATCACACAAATTACACGAATCAATTACGGGGAGATCTATTTCTCATTCTCAACATCATTGTCGAACAGAGGAAGAGGGCTTGAGCACTCAGCCGATTTCCCGACAACTGAAGTTGGCCGTTCTTCATTCGTGTTATTCGTGGTTTCACATCTCTGTATTTATTGTCGCCACGATGGGTCTAAAACCCTCGCCTTCAGGCGAAACCTTTAGG
>JAZKFE010000076.1:0-3523 GCA_040386595.1 Planctomycetota bacterium
AAGTGCCGAGGAATCCGGACAACTTTGGAGATCTATTTCGACTGACAGGAACCTGACATTGGGTGGCAGAAGCTTCTGAATCTTGTTCGATCGCAGTGAACTGAGACGACTCCACTTTTGACACATATTCCTGCGGGGTTGGCCCCGGGTGCTTTGAGAACCTGGGGCGACAGGAGACCATCCACAACACCTGGATTCAACCCACAGATGGCTCCCCCTTCACCCCAGCGAATCGGCACCACGCCCCCCTCTCGCGGCGAGACGCCACCACGACGCCCAGAAAACAGGCCGGGATGCCGGACTGGCTTCTGGTAGCCCCCTGTCGCACAGCAACCTCGGCCACCCCGCGAGATGTCGTATCTTGACATTTAGTACATTGGTAGACATAGTCTTTATTGCGTGCCGACGACACCGCGTCAGATTTGATACCGTATTCCAGGACACACGATTATGAGCTCAACTCGACGCGCATTTGTGGCACGAGGCTTGACGTTAGCAATTCTATTGCTTCCTCTAACGACCCTGACTGCCTATCACGACTCACCACTGCCACAAAGCAACGGTGACTCCTCATTAGAGCCCGAAGAGCCTGAAGCATTTCCCTGTGGATTGTCCGCAAAGCAGTGGGATCGTCTACTTTCCCTAAGTAGCGAGACGAAACCGAAACGCGTAAGGCTCACAATGCTTCCGGGGACACTCGCGACGTATTTAATGGCATTTGATAAAGTTGAGGAAAAGAGGTTGTACGCCGGCGTGGGGAACGCAATCGACGTTCAGTCGACGGCTGAAGACCTATTATCTACCGTCGAAGTCGGGTGCATGATGCCCATTCGATATGTCACCGGATCGGGCGGATTCGGAGCTGGAGGAGGGCATCAGGTGGTCGGGCGACTGATCGTGACAACCGCGGAAAATGAAGATGTCACAATCGCAATTACGGGCCTAGGGCTGACCCTAGGGGATCGCCTAGCAACTTCTGATAACATCTTCTTTTCTTATGGACTTGCATGTGTTATCGACGACCTATTCCGAAGCCAGGCAAAGCGACACTTGCCCCAGTCCCTTCTCGATGCGCTATCGGGTGCTCGCCACATAAAAGCAGCGGTTCGCGACGTCGAGTGGATAAGAGCGACAATACCCACAGCGATACAGAAGTAGCAGTGGGCTCACCGGAACAGCGTTCCGCCATTACTTACCTGATCATTGAAATTGGATGAGTAAATGAAACAGCCCCTCTTCATCCGTCTTATTGCTGGAGTCGTCTCATGGAATTTGGACGCATCATGTTTCTGGCAATTTTAGGTTTTGCGGCACCAAGTGCGACACGGTCGTCTTCCGAGATGATCTACTTTCAAAGCATTGAAAAAGATGTGTCTGTTGGGCGAGTGAACGATTTATTTGTCAGTGATGATGGCAAACGCTTCGCATATACCCAGGAGATCACATCTCCCCCCCTTGAAGCCGATCAGTCGCAAAAAACGCGTCTCCCAAGCGATCAAATGGCAACTTTAGTAATGGGTGAAGTCGGGCGAAAGTCGGTTCCGCGAACGATCGCGAATGTCAGCGGAAAGACACAGGTTTTATTCATGGGCCCCAACGCCTGTTTTTACTCATCCGATTTGGATGCGACAGTCGTTACGGAAAACGGTCCGCTTAACGTGCCGCAGGACGGTTGGAAGGATCCTTGGCTCAGACCAAAACTCGCATTTCACGATGCAAGCAACTTGCTACTCGTTGGATTTGAAATGCCTGACTCGTTCGAGATTGACCCGCCAGTGCGAGGGTCGCTGGTACGTTTTGGATTGAGCGACTTTAAACGAAAATCGACGGCGGCAAAAGACCTCTGGAACTTTGATGCGGGCTCTATCGTGGCCCTGCGAATATCCCCTTCTGGATCGGAAGCGTCGTATTTAACCGCGACCCGACATCGTCGCATCTCGCGCGATTTGTCCGAACCAGACTGGGATTTCCAAATCAACGCGTTGCAGACGTCTGACGGGGAGAGACAATGGAGTCGGGACTTACCATCGAATCTGTTTTCCGTAAGTCGCATCTCCTCATTCGAAAATGATCGTGTTACGATCCTGGGCATGATGTCGGTGAAAGGCAAGCTGTTGCCCACAGTCTTAGATTCGACAACACGAGGCGTGCGCGAGTGGCGTCCGGATCCTGGGGTGATATTAGATCACGCCGAAGACCGAGCACTCGTCCACACAGACGCCCGGGAACTCTTAATTGTCAAGACACGCGATGGCAGTCGCATGCCTGTCTGTGGGTCCTTTGATTCAAAGTCCGGCATGAAAGCGGTGCTCTCTTCTAACGGACGACACGTATTTATGTTGTCCGAAATGAAAAAGGAGCTTGAACTCAGAATATTCAGTCTCAACTGAAATGACTCCGAGTTTGCCACTCACGACCCCCGAAGGCGATTAGGTGTCTATCAGGTGGAGAAACTCCGCCCCCACCATGGAATCCTAATATCGATTGCGACCCGGACGGCTAAATCAGATGTTTAAAACAATAGCCGCTGTCCGAAACTTCTGAGACATCGAAGGAATTCTTGTGAGTCAATATATCTCAGTACTTGCGGCGATGGCTCTGTTCTGTGCAATTTCTAGCAACAATTGCGGCGTTCGAATTGCGAAAGCCGATTGCCCTAACTCAGCTCGGCAAGTACGGTCAGAGCCAGTCTCTCTTGGGGCGGGCGAATACTCGTTGACAGCCGATGCCGAGAATCACTTAACAATGGAGTTTAAGGATAAGGAGCAAACTCTTGTACAAACAATTCGCATATCCGATTTAACCAAAAGCGATGTAGATGCCCCGGGAAAATGGGAAAACGGGAAGATTTGCGACATTGCGTTGTCCCGATGGTCTAAGACTTCGCTCGTGGCAGTCATAAAGGTTCGTGAAGGTGACACCTCTAGGTTCTGGTGCTTGACTTTTGTTAAAATTGGCGAGAAGGAGAAGAGCGGCGATGAGTTACGATCATCGGCCTCAATCATATTCAGAGGAAGTCCAGATGATAAGACTCTCGCGCTATCGGGTACGCGTGATTCAATAACAATTACCGCAGTGATAGGTAGGTTTTCAAATACTCGCCCAGGTGAACTCGAATCAGGTTTCATTGTAATTGACTATTGCGGCACCCCTGGTGCAACTGGGGGGCGTGGAGCAATGTTTACTCCTGAGTACAAGCGCGAGATACTTGATGAGAAATGATTCTTTCTGAAGTTGGAAGCGACTTACAAACCGCCTGTCGTCTTTGCGCTAGGTGGCCCCGGATGTTCTTGCAACCTGGGTCCGCAGGAGGCCAGCCACAACACCTGGATTCAACCAACCGATTGCTCCCCTTGCACCTCAGCGAATCGGCACCACAACCCCTCTCGCGGCGAGACGCCGAGACAACGCCGAAAAAACACGCCGGGATGCCGGACAGGCTTCTGGTAGACCTTGGCTGCAAAGCAACCTAAATGATCTTGCACGATTCTGGGCCATCTCCAGTCGTGCCACTGTTTTGCGA
>JAZKFE010000077.1:0-10400 GCA_040386595.1 Planctomycetota bacterium
ATGTAGTTGACAATATCCCAAATGTGCCGATCCATGCGGGCGGCCACTTGTTCGTCATTCAGGGTGTTTCCCTTTTCGTCCTTCTCGTCACGCAAGGCGGTGGCGAAACCGGCCATTTGCGTCCCCTTGATACCGGCGTAAATTCGGCGATACAAGTCGATGGGACGACGTCCACCACGATACTGCCCCAAGGTCAGATTACGAGGCTTGACGGGATTTCCCCAGTTGTCATGCAGGCCACGAACGCCGAACTTCTTCTCCGGGCTGGAACCAGGAATGGGCCAGTAATCGACTGTCGAAGTTCCGTCACCCTTAGCAGCCAAACCATGGCAGCTATAACATTTCAATTTTTCAGACAAGTACAGCGACCGACCACGGCTAACCGATTGTGCGTCTTCGCTGGCAAGTTCACTTCGTCTTCAGCGGCGGTCCAATCGGCCGCCAAGTTGTCGGCGACATCTTTGATCGTCCCAGCAAACTCAGACGGTTGATCCTTCTCAGAAGCGATCAGCTTCTCGAACGCTGCCACAATCTCGCCGCGTTTTTCGTTGTTCTTAATGCGATCCGCGACAGCCTTGGTGGAATAGTCCGAGGACAATTCGGAAACCAGCCGCTTCTCAAATTCACCACGCATGGCCAACCAGCGAACGTATTCGACGATCGCCGTCAAATCAGTGGGCTTCAGCAACGCGAACGAAGGCATGCTGGTACCAGGGATGCCGTTTTGCAGGACGAGATGCAGATCGTCTCGACGAGCCTTCACTCCAACCGCAGTCGAAGTGAACTTGAATTCGCCACGACGGTAATCGCGGGGACGGGGATTCAGATAAGGAGCCGTCGGGCCGTTGCCATCACCGCTCACACCATGGCAGTGCAGGCAGTGTTTCATATACAGATTACGGCCTTCGACCAATTGCCAGCCGCCGTCTTCGTGGCCCTTCACGGCCTTGTCCGCTTTACCGAATTCAATCGGTAACTTTTCCCAGCCAACGAGTTTGTGAGGCGTACCAAAGTGATCCAAGACCGCCTTTTCGACGGGCTTTTGAGCTTCCTTGATCAGCGCCTTCGTCTCGTCACCGAGTACGAACTTCGCTTCCGGGCCGCTACAACCAGCTAAGCTGGCGGCGGTTAACGCAACTGTCAGAATTACACCGACTCTCACGGGCAGACCCTCCGAGTCATCCTCGATCGTATGGCATCGTCATTCCAGCTGCATGAGCAACCAGGAATGAGTTCTGTCGGATGGGAGACAAAGGCCGATTCACGGCCGGTATTACTTACAAAGGCCGATGGGCGGCCGGTATTGCGATTGTGAACTATTTACCAAACTTGGCGGCGCCGTACTTCAACTCAACTGGGTTGTCGCCCGGCTTCACTGTCACTTTATAACCACGTTCGAGCAGTTTACCACTCTCGTGCCAAACTTTGAGCACGTGTGAGCCGGCCGGAAGGCCTTTAATCGTAAACTTGCCCTGGGCGTCAGTGACCGCAGCGTAACCGTGATCCAAAGGCAAATGATAGGCACTCATCCACGGATGAACGTCACATGTGACTTTGAACGGCTCACGCTCAGGTTGCGTGTAAGTAATCGGCACACCCTTACGTTCATTGGCGCTGATCGCACCGTTGAAGCTGGTGTTACGAGCGGGGTAAGTGTGGGTGTTGTGGCCCACAGCGTCATCACTGAGGACCAGCAACGGCACCTTCGTTCGCACCAGAACGGCGTGCGGAACGAACTTACAGCCCTCTTGGTCGAAGATCTGCTTCTCAGGAGCCGGTACAGCAGCAGCGCCGGCCGGAGCCTTCTCGAAGAAGACGAACACGTTTTGGATTCCCTTGGTCGCTGCGTCAACGACTAACGACTCATCGGGAATTTCTTTGACGCTGCAGACGGCCTTATCTTTGACGTCGCCCCCCATCGCGACCACGGGGGCCAACGACGGTGGTGCACCATCAAACAACACGGTTCCAACCAAGTCGCCAGTTCCACCAGTCGCTGCGGCCGTCTCGGTCGCAGCCGCCGGAGACGCTTCAGTCGCGGCATCCGGTTTGGCTGCAGCTCCCTCTTCGGCGGGCTTCAGCGTGATGGTGACGGGCGGCAAGTCCGACAAGCCGCAGCCGCTAATCGCTAACCCGGTCAGGGCTAGCCACGTCGTACGCGTATTTGCTGTTTTCATCAGTTTCATTATTTCGCCTCTCCCGGCTGGGCCGCAGCAGCAGCGGGGGCAGCAGGACGTGTTAACTTCGCTTCAGTCTCGGTCAAGCGATGGTAGTTCATCAACGCATCTCGCAGCGAGGTCGCCTGCTGGGCACCATCTCCGCTAAACAGGTCTTCGTACTTCTTGCTCGCCCGATCAAACACGGCAGGCATTGAGGTATACGGTGTGATCCAAGCCGGTTTGTACAACCAGAGCATGGTCCAGTCAGGTCGCAGACGATCTGCAACATTGACCAGATTCGGACCACGAATATCCTTCTTGGGATCAGAGGCTTGGTATTCCAAACCGCCAACCGCATGGCACTGCACGCAAGCCTTAAACATCTGCCAGCCATCTGGCAAGTACTTCGGATGTTCTTTCTCTTTCGCGGCCAGATAGCTGGCGTCGCGTTGCGGAACGTTCTGATAGGGGTACTCGGCTCCATCGACCGCAGCAAAGTAGTTTGCCAAGGCCAAAGCCTCTTCGTCACTCATATTGAACTGCGGCATCCGCAGGACAGTGGTGTGACGCAACTTAATCGGGTTCTTCAAGAAGTCGTACAACCAAGGTGTCTGAACCTTGATACCTTCTTGATACAGCGGCGGCGGTGACGACTGCCAAGCGGTCGAGCGGTTCGGCTCGGTGCTGGCCTTCATGATGGCTTCCACCAGCCACTCGGCAAACTCACCACCACGTGCCGGCTTGAAGCTGACACGGTTGGTTTCCGGAACCAGCATACGAGAGCCAGGAACCAGCAACTTGTCACCAATCTTCAACGTTTCCCACAGGTCGTAGGCATATTCGCGATCGGCCTTGTCAGCCTCAGGATCCGCAGCCTGATACAACAGACCGTGGAAGCTGACAACCGGCAACTCCTTCTTATCTTCGGTGAGGAAGGTCTCACCAGTCTTACCTTCACGCGGCGGCTTCAACTTGAGCAACAGATCCAGTCCCTGTTGGAACTCGGAGTCACCCAACTTGTGACCTTCGATCGTGGCGGTGTCGAGACCATACTTCACTTCCGGCAGTTCCAGGATATGGCAGCCGGTACAGTTAAACTTCGTAATCAGCTTCTCGCCGTCGATC
Organism: Planctomycetota bacterium; assembly: GCA_040386595.1. Lineage (GTDB taxonomy): Bacteria > Planctomycetota > Planctomycetia > Planctomycetales > Planctomycetaceae > JAKFVC01. The sequence goes on from JAZKFE010000077.1 coordinate 3,285, forward strand.
CGAGCCTTAGCAGGACCTTGCGGCTGGTACAGATACTTCTCTGCCGGCGGCTCAGCAACCAAGCCCAGGATGAAGGTCGAAACAGCTTCGATCTGATCATCATTGAACGGGAACTTCGGCATCCGCAGGCGTTCATCGAAGCCCTTGGTTTCAATCTTCTTATAGTCGTAGCTACGGGGAGCTCGCAGTTTCTGCCACAGGAAGCCCGGGCGTTCGCCATGAGCGATTTGCTCATAGAAGTACGCATGGGTGGTTTCGCGTTTCTCGACTGCGGGATCGCTGAAACCGCCGCTGCCGGCCAGTTCCATCGTGTGTTCAGCCCGAGCATAGGTGCTGCTGCCATCCGGCTCACCGTGGTGATGGAGGTATTCAGCGATGTGCTCGACGGCCAACTTGTTCTTGCCCTTACGACCCCAATTCTGGAGAGCCGTACCGATCGGACGAGCCTTATCGAAGCCAGGGATCTCATGGCAGCCGTAGCAGCCATAACGAGAGATCGTCTTGCGTCCGACGTAGTTCAGGAATTCCTTCTCGGTCAACTTCTGACCTTCACCAGGCTTGCCGGTGAAGAGTTCAATTTCGTCACCCTTGATCAAGTCCTTGTTGGTCTCGGGGTAGTAACCCTGAGTCATGACGTGATCGACTTGCTCCTTGGTGAGAACCTTGGACAGGTAGAGTCCAGTGAGTTCATTCAAGCCATTGCTATCCTTGGCGAGACCTTCGAACTTGCCAGGTCCCGTGGACAGCAGATAGGCGGTGATGTCAGCTGCGGGATCGATCGTCTGGCCGGCTTCCTGATAGGTTTCCAGGAACAGGTTCGGCATCTTCGATCGCGGGTGGTGCAAGTGCGGATTGCGGACCCAAGTGTAGAGCCAATCGCGGCCCTTATCACCGGGCAACAACTTCTCATGCACGCGGCTCAGGTTCGGACCGAAGTCTTCCTTGATCCCCGGGAAGTCACCGTGCGAGTGGCACGACAGGCAACCACGTTGCGAGAACAGAGTCTTGCCACGTTCAGCGTTGGCCTTGTAGTCCTTAGCCGGTGTCAGCAATTCGACCGGAGTCGACTTGTCGAACAGGTAATGTACCAGCGAATTGATTTCGACCGGTGTCAGCTTAGCGTTGTGGGCGTCGATCTGGCCTTCCAAGTTGAAGAACTTGGGCATCCGCGTTTCCGGACGGAACTGCTGCGGATCCAACGTCCAGAACTCGGTCCAGGCGGTGCTCGTCTTGTCGCCGATGTGGGCGAGTGACGGGCCAACCTTACGCATCTCTCCGGGGCGAGCCGCGGGATCGTTCTTATACTTCTCAGCTTCTTCAGCCGAGGGTTCCAATCGCAGGTCGGGGCCGATCGGCTTCACACCGTCGAAGCCGTTGATTTCGTGGCAGCCGAAGCAACCGTACTGGCGAACCAGATTGTAACCTTCGAAGACCTTCGGAGCGGTCGCACCGAACTTGGGATTCACACCCAACTCGACGACGCTGTGGTGACACTTAATACAACCCGATTCCGTGAATCGTTCGGGCGACATCGGGAATTCCCAGAAGTGGTTATGTGCCCACTTATGCTCTTCGCTCCATTTGTGAGCGATATCCGGTGAATTCGGCGTGTGCGAAGCGTTCTGGAAGCTAGTACCAGACCCCTGACCTTCGTGGCAAATCGTGCAACCGAACTTGCCCACGGGGTGGGGGCTGGTCGCTGTCAGATACACATCAGTACGCGGGTGTGTCGAGAAGGGTTGCGGATACTTGTCAGCCGGGAAGGCGGCCACGCCGCCACTCTCGGTCATATCGATACCCTGATGGCAGGTACGGCAACGATCAAACCGAGCGACGTCCTTCATGCCACCATAATTGATGGTCAGATTCGGCAGCCAGTCTTGTTGAATCCGCAGCGGCGAGTTGAAACCGTCGATCATCGGCAGTTCCATCGACCAGCGCTTCCATCGCGACAATGCAGTATCGGGCTCAATCTTGGCCAATGCCTTGTGAGTCTGCTCGAACGCATTCTTCAGCTTCTTGAGATCTGCGGCGATCTTAGCTTCGCTCGCTTCCAGAACCTTTAGCTGATCCAAATCCATGGCATCCAGCTCGGCCTGTTGCTGCTTACGAACCTTCTCGTCGGTCTCATCGTTGATAATCTCTTGCAACGCAGCTCGGTCGCGCTTTTGCAGCGCGTCACGACGGCTGGTGACCTGTTGCAGATTCAATTCGAACTTGGCAACCTGATCGGTCGTCTTGTCGAAGATCTTCTTCAGGCGATCCAACTCAGCCTGCGGCTTGTTGTCGCGAACAGCCAAGTCATAGTTGGCTCGATCCACGCCTTGTTGAGCCTTCTTGGTTTTGGTTTCCAAGTCAGCACGGGCAAAGTCACCGAGGACCTTACCCAAGACCGAGTTCACCTTCGCACGGGCCACGTTGACCTTGTCGAGGTTCTTTTCGGCTTCTTTGATCTGCTTATCGAGATCAGCCACCTTCGAGTCATACTCAGGCGTGACAATCGACTTTTCCTTGTCCTTCAGCTTGTTAGCCTGATGGGTTTGGAAATTCTTTTGGTAGACGCGCCATTCGTCGTCGTGATCAGCAGCCATCATCCACATGGTGGACGCGAGCAAAGCAATGGTGCTCGCCGCGAACACTTTGTGTGTTGCCGGTAGACTGCGCCAATATTCTTCCGTTGCGGGCATATCGTTAGGCCTTGTAAGGCGTCTTTCGGGCAAGCCAGGCTCGCCGTATTATGTTGGGGTCCTGTCACGAAACCGGGTGAGGTCGTTCCCGGTTGGCGGTCAGTGGACGATACGTTTTAGATATTGAAGAACCATTCCGGGATACCGACGATGTACTTCAAGCTGAATGTCCATCGCAGCACCATCTTAATGGGCAACGAGGCCATGAACAGCAACAGATTGCTGAAGACGATGAACCGGATGAAGCCCATTTTCACAGCGAATGACCGGAAGATCGTCGCGGCAAGAATGAACGGGACAACAGCCAGGTAGAACGCACAGGCCAGTAATCCGAGCCATTCGCGTTGCAGAATGAAGAAGACCTTGGTCAGTTCATCAGCACCCGACGGGGCCACCGGAATACGGGATTGCAACCAGTAAATCCAGAAGTACTCAGACAAGTTGACGTTATTCAGCACTTCCAGCTTGTGAGCATCCCACGGTTCGTAGATTCCGAAGAAGTTCCAGTTAGGACCTCGCAGGAATGTCCCCAGGATGATCATTCCGACCCACAGGGGCAGGAACCCAAACATGAACGTCAGGATTGCGAACTTACGTTCGTTGAAAGTGTAGTAACCGTTGCCGAGCTTGTTGTAGTCGATGTAAGGAATCGCCATCAGCCCGACAAGAATCATACTGGGCAGCACCACACCCGCCATCCACGGATCGAAGTACACCAGCATTTCCTGGAGTCCCAGGAAGTACCAGGGAGCCTTCGACGGGTTCGGCGTTTGAGCGGATGAAGCAGGCTCTTCCAACGGAGCGGGCAGCAACAAGGCCCAGCAGACCAGCACCACGGTCACAATGACCATGCAGATCAATTCCGAGTACACCAGATCCGGCCAGACCAGAATCTTCTCGTTCTTCTCTTGTTCAAAGAGCGGGCGACCGGCGGCACGGCGTTCGTCGTTATCAACAGCGCGTTTGAAGTACAACCACGTGAAGAAACCGACGATGAACAACATCGACACGATTGGCACGTTGTCAGGCTTACCGACGATTTGCCGGAAGTCGTAGTCGGTCATGCTGAGCGTCAGAAACAATACGGACAGGTTCAACAGAACCCAGCCGACCGTTTCCTTCACGAACCACTTTCGCAACCAGACCACACCGACGAAGAGCACCATCGTCAAGGTGAAGTAGGGCACAGGAGCAGCACCCAGATCGATGAATTCCTTAACGAAATTCGGCATCCGAATGAAGAAGTGATCGGGGGACGACGAACCGGTAAGGTGCGCCAAGCCGGCCATCAGCAGCACGCCACTATAGGCGCCCCACATGGCGGCTTCCTTGTCACGGTGCGGATCCGTTTTCACGATCCGTGCCGTCCACCAGATGTTCATCACCGCGAGCAGCATGTACAGCCATCCGAGGCCGAAGATGACGCTCGACGTCAGATCGGGATTATGCGTCAGTCCTGCGCCAAAAATCAGGCTGGACATCAGGTCTGGATTATGTGATAGCATTCCGAATACCACCGTGAAGTCGCCGCTTCACTTCGTCAGGTTCAGTTTCAAGAGACGTAGTGCAAAACACACTGCGAACGAACACACGAGCTACAACGGCTGACTGATACCACCATCTTTACGAACGCGCCAGAAGTGGATAGCAATCAACAAAGCAACCACCAACGGAATGGCAACGCAGTGCAGAATGTAGAAGCGGTTCAGAGTCATTTCACCCACGAAGCGGCCACCCAACAGAATAAAGCGGGCATCGCTGGCGTTAGTAATCAGATCGAAACCACCGATATTCAACAGCTGGAACCCAGGGCCTTCATGGCCCAGGAACGGCGTGGCACGAGCCATGTTAGAACCGACGGTGATAGCCCAGATGGCCAGCTGATCCCACGGCAACAAGTAGCCGGTGAATGACAGCAACAACGTCAGCACTAGCAGCAGAACGCCCACCACCCAGTTGAACTCACGCGGCGGCTTATAGCTACCTGTGAGGAACACTCGATACATATGCAGCCACACGGTGATGACCATCGCGTGGGCACCCCAGCGATGCATCTCTCGCATCACGCCCAGCGTCGTCACATCTCGCAATGCCAAAATGTCATTGAAAGCGTGCTCGAGAGTGGGGCGATAGTAGAACATCAGCAACACGCCCGTCACTGTTTCCGCGAGGAACAGGAAGAACGTGATCCCGCCCATACACCAAGTGTAGGACAAGGCAATTCCCTGCTGCTTGATCGAGACCGGATGCAAGTGCAGGAAAAAGTTAGTCAGCATCACAACGATGCGGTTTCGACGGTCAATCGGCGCTGGGTGCCGGAAGATACTCTTCCAGATCTGCGAACCGCGTATGTACTCGCCTACCGAGGCCATGCAGTCATCCTCATGCGAACAACGTCGCTCTGATCATCTGTTGCGAAAAGTGGCGGGAATGACGTATGCGGGATTAGCCGCACACTGACTCACCTGACAACCACCGGATATTAGCCAATTTCCACGAACGAAGCCGGATCCGCCCACTGTCCCATTTCTTCCTGGAACTTCAAGCTCTTATCGACTTCCAACATTCCGTCTTCTGCCAGTCGCAAGCCGACTCGTTCGAGGGGACGGGGGGCGGGACCTTCAAAGTTGATCCCGTTGATGTAGAAGCCCGAGCCATGGCACGGACATTTGTATTTTTGTTCGCCGTCGAGCCAGCTGGGCGTACAACCCAGGTGAGTACAGACAGTCGACAAGGCATAAATCAGGTTCTTACCCTGATACTTGTCGGTGTGCACGATCCAGATACCGAACTGAGCTTTGAACTTCTCAGAGACAGTACCGAGATCGAAATCACCTGGCGGGCCAACTTTAAACTTGCTAGGCGGCTCAGTGAGGACATTGGGCAGCATAAATCGCAAGACACCCAAACCGAACGCGGTTGAGGCGGTTGCAAATGATGCCCAGGCCACCCAGAACGGGGTCAGGGCTGTTGCCAGTCCAGCCGCGAGAACTTCGCGACGAGTCGGAGCGGCAGTCGCCTTCTTGGCGGCCGGTGCAGGCGGCTTGGCCGGCATCGGAGGAGCCGGAGCTTTAACCGCAGCGACGGCTGCAGCGGGCGTGCCCGCGGCAGCTGTGGGTTGACCACTGCGAACAGCGGCCAACATTTCCTGAACGGATGGCTTGGGCCCAGTAGCTGCAGGCTTGGCAGCGGCAGCAACTGGAGCAGCACCGACTGCAGCTGGGGTTGCCGCAGGTGCGGCTGCTCCTGCTTTGGCGGCCCGGGCTGCTGCCAGAATATCGGCAGTCGACTTGGGCTTCGGAGCATCTCCAGCCGGCGCTGCAGCTGCAGGTGTTGCAGCCGCGGGGGCACCGCCAGCCGCTTTCGCAGCAGCGGCAGCTCGTGCGGCAGCCAGAATGTCCTTCGTGGAACCCGGCTTCGGGGCCGCAGCTACTGGAGCTGCAGGTTCTGCCGCAGCTGTCGGCGCGGCGGGAGCCGCTTCAACAGGCGCAGCTGGAACTTCCGCGGCGGCGGCTGCGGCAGCCGCTGCAGCCTTCTCGGCCCGCGCTTTCGCAAGAATTTCCGCCGTCGTGAGCTTTTTCTGAGGAGCATCACTGCCGGAGTCAGTCGACATGGCAAACCCGCTATTGCGACAATCGAATCCGTCACGGCTAGTGCCGGACGTTTGAAAACAAACTACGCTCTATTACCTAACGCTTACACGCTGATCGCGGGCTACACCGTGAAAATGACACTGTGGAAACGAGCTTCATCGTGGAAACGAGGCGACCAGAATCGAGATTCCACTCGTCACGTCAAACGCGGCTGGTGAAATCTTTTTCTGAAATCCAACGCCCGGTTGCACAAAGAGTTCGTGCAAACTGAGCAGGATCGCCCTAAGGTTCTTCGGAATTGTGTCATCCCTTCGGCGAACTGACAACCGTTAAATGAATCTCTCGAATCGATTTCCCACATCCAAGAAGCGACTCTGGACTGGTTCCCACACATGAGAACTTTGCGCGAAGTTGGATAGCCTTAACATACTGCAGCGAGTGTCACTTGCGAGTTTTCCACGAGTTGAAATAACAATCCTGCAAGTTTGCCGGGTATCATTGCGAAGGACTTTTGTGGCAGCTATTCTTACGGACTTGTGTGCTTTCGACCGACGATGATTTTCCTGGGAATTGTGGATCATGACTACCCCCATTCGCGTTGCAGTCACCGGCTCAGCCGGACAAATTGGTTACGCCATGATTTTCCGTCTGGCGTCTGGAGAGATTTTCGGGCCCAATCAGCCCGTGATTCTGCATCTAGTCGAAGTTCCGCCCGTCATGGCGGCTTTGGACGGCGTGCACATGGAATTGGACGACTGTGCCTTCCCGACGCTACACGGCGTGGTGAAAGCGGACAGCGACCACCTGGACGTCGGCTTCAAGGATTGTAACTTCGT
>JAZKFE010000077.1:10410-12650 GCA_040386595.1 Planctomycetota bacterium
TTCGTCATCTGCGTTGGTAGCGTCCCCCGTAAACAAGGGATGGAACGTGCCGACCTGATTCGCATTAACGGCCCGATCTTTACCAATACCGGTAAAGCCATCCAATCGGCTGCCGCGGACGATGTTCGCGTGCTGGTTGTGGGAAACCCCTGCAACACCAACTGCCTGATTGCCATGAAGAACGCTCCGGAAGTCCCCGCCGACCGTTGGTTCGCGATGACTCGCCTGGACCAGAATCGTGCGGTTTCTCAGCTGGCCCAGAAGGCCGGCGTGCCGAACGCTGCCGTCCAACATGTGGGCATCTGGGGCAACCACAGCGCCACACAGTACCCCGACTTCTACAATGCCAAGATCAACGGCAAGCCGGCAACGCAAGTCATTACCGACGAAGCCTGGCTCAAGGGTGATTTCATCTCCACCGTGCAACAGCGCGGTGCCGCAGTGATCAAGGCTCGTGGGGCCAGCAGTGCCGCATCAGCCGCAAATGCCGCCTTGGACACAATCAAGAGCATCATTCGCCCGACTGCTGCCGGAGATTGCTTCAGCGCCGCCGTGGTCAGCGACGGTAGCTACGGAATTGACGAAGGTTTGATCTGCGGCTTCCCGCTGACAACCGACGGCAAGAATTGGAAGATCATCCCGAATCTGGAGATCAACGAATTCGCCCAGTCGAAGATTGACATCACCGTCAACGAACTCAAGACAGAACGCGACACGGTGAAAGACTTGTTGGGCTAGAGTGCTTTTCGCCAGGTGACTGCGTGCCTGGAAGAAAACGGTCCCGTCTGCATCATGCCTGTTACGCCCTTTACTTAAGTGGCGATACAGGTCTGAGGCAACGTCGTACGAACAGAACGCCCGGCCCCGCATCTCGCGGTGGCCGGGCGTTTCGCATATGATGCACTGACAGCTCGCCCTTGCCGCACCGGCAAATCCAGTGCGAACCGCCACCCAGGCACCGGCGTCATTCTCAATAGTGATACTGACGGGGACGCGCCACCGACGAGTGATCGCGGTTCTGTTGGCTGCCAAACTGTTGTTTAAGCGGCCTGAAGCATTGTCATCCCAGATATTGATGTCCCCCTCGTGGTAATCTGACTTGGCCAAGAAGAAAAAAGCTCGAGTTCAATTCCGGAAGAATCGGGGACACGCACCGTCGGTTCCTGACTTGACGCACCAGGTCCGCACCCGCGGCCTGGACGCCAACGACGCCCCCAGCAGCGAGCGCGTCTCCGGTAAGGGTGAGCTTTCCCGCTACCGCACGATTGTCGGCGTCGAAGAGGATGCGGATGGCAATTTGATGCGGGCGATTGATGAAGCGACAACGCTCCCCGGGCGTGTCGTGGCCAGTCGCGGCACCAGTTTTTTGGTGCAGGTCGCAGACCGTCGGCGGTTTGATTGCGGCGTCCGGCGCGTCGTGAAGACGCTGGCTCGAGAAGAACGCAACGTCGTGGTGGTCGGCGACCAGGTCGTGATCACTCCAGGGATCGAATCGCAAGGGGTCATCGAACGCGTCAACAGCCGGCAAGGGACATTGTCGCGGAAGACCCGGCGGGGCGAGCACCTGCTGGTGGCGAACGTCGACCAGGTGTTAATTGTCGTCGCGGCTGCCGATCCCCAGTTCAAGCCGAATCTGATCGACCGTTACCTGATCAGCGCCGAGCTGGGCGGAATTCGCCCGGTCATTTGCGTGAACAAGGTCGACTTGGTCAACCCAGTGCGACTGCAGCCGTTTGTCGGCCTCTATAGCCAACTGGGTTACGAAATGATTCTGGTCAGCGTCCCCGAAGATCGAGGCATCCGCCGCCTCCGGCGATTGCTACGAGATCGGGACACGGTGGTGACCGGCCAAAGCGGTGTCGGGAAGAGTTCTCTATTGAACTCAGTGCAGCCCGGCCTGCGATTGGCGACAGGGGAAATCACCGAAGAATCGCGCAAGGGGCGGCACACCACGACGAACGCCACGCTGTTGGAGCTCGACTTCGGGGGCTGGGTGGTGGATACACCTGGGGTGCGGCAGTTCGAACTGTGCGACATCAATCGAGATGATGTCGCCGGTTACTTCCGCGAGTTCCGGCCGTACCTGTCGAGCTGCAAATTCCCCAGCTGCTCGCACACGCACGAATCAGGCTGCCGCGTCAAGCAGGCTGTCGACAACGACCTGATTGCCATCACACGTTACGAGAGTTATCTCAAACTCTTAACCGGCGATCCGGTATGACTTTTGAATTCGGCGCCGT
>JAZKFE010000078.1:0-20874 GCA_040386595.1 Planctomycetota bacterium
GACGCGGATCTTCACCGTCCGATCAGCGGAGACTTCTTCGCTGACGATGGCCATGTTCTTTTCCTGCAGTTCACTCACCACGCGATGATAAACATATTGCTGCGTGACTCGGCCGATTAATTCTTCACCAATCTGCTTGAGTTGAGATTTGGAATGCCCCGTCCCCTCCATGCACAGACGCAGGGCCCCCCGGGCGTCGCGGCTGAAGACGGCGCGGACCCCGTCGCGTTCGACGACAATCTCCTGGTCAGTGCCGGCAGCAGCTTCGAGGATTTCACTATCTTCAATGTCGATTTCCGTTCGCGTGGGCCGGGTTTCGTGCAAGTCCTCGTGCATCGCTTCTGCGGCAGTCGTAAAGCCGAGCGTTCCCACTGCGCCCAATACGGCTGCGGAAATCACCGACCAGTTCGCGATAATGAGCGGCGTAATGACCAGGACAGTACTCACAGTCCACCTCCCTTGGGGTTCATGACATCTGGAATGCCAAATCTGGTTCTGACAGGATTTCTAGCTTCAGTTGGTAACGCACAATTGCGGCCAAAAGTTCAAAGTTCAATTTTTCTGCGTCCTTCATCGGGAGATCGAGCGGCCACTCCGGAGGCTGGCCGTGCTCGACCTTGCGCCCAACTTCGTAGGCTGCTTAACTCTTCGTGCATCGTCTTGGACAACGGAACGGTTTCCGCGAGGCTCGTTTTGATCGTTTCCGTATCCAGGGGAACCTGCCGGCTAAAGGCATCGAACAAGGCCGACACAATGGCCTCTTCAATTTCCGCGCCGCTGAATCCGTCCGAGAGACGAGCTAGTTCGGCCAGGTTGAACTCGCTGGATCGCCGACCGCGACGGCGGAGATGAATTTTGAAAATCTCCTGACGTTCCTCATCGAGTGGCAGGTCAACGAAGAAGATTTCGTCCAATCGTCCCTTACGCATCAGTTCGGGAGGCAAATTACTGATGTCGTTGGCCGTGGCGATGACGAACACCGGCTGAGTCTTCTCGGAAAGCCAGGTGAGCAATGTTCCAAACACGCGCGAAGCCGTGCCGCCGTCGCTACCGCCCCCTCCCGTCGAGCCGGCTAATGCCTTGTCGATTTCGTCGATCCACAAGATTGCTGGAGCGATGCTTTCCGCCGTTTGGATCGCTCGTCGGATGTTCTCTTCGCTGGAACCGACCAGGCTGCTGAACATCCGGCCGAGATCAAATCGCAGCAATGGCAACTTCCACAACCCGGAAACGGCCTTGGCACAGAGACTCTTGCCACAGCCTTGTACTCCCAGTAACAAGACCCCTTTCGGTGCCGGCAGTCCAAACTGTGACGCTCGGTCGGAGAACGCAATCGAGCGTTTGGTCAGCCATTCCTTGAGGTTTTTGAGACCGGCCACATGCGACAGTTCCTCCTGGGCCTCGTAGTATTCCAGCAGTCCGCTTTTCTTGATGATCTGCTGTTTTTCGCTGAAGACCACACTTACGTCGTCGGCGTCGAGCTTCCCGTCAAGCACTAGCGTTTTGGCGAAGACATTCTCGGCTTCCTTGAGCGTGAGCCCTCGCGCTGCGTGCAATAAACGTTCGCGGGATTCACCTTCCAGGTTGATGCGAATCTGGGGATTGTCTCGTACATCTTCGACGATCCTGTCCAGCAGATGACTGAACTCATCGGGTCCCGGCAAACCGAAATCGACGACGGTAATATCTTTAGAAAGTTCGGGGGCGATATTCATCATCGGTGAGACGATGACGATCGATTTATAGGTATCGCGGACATGATGAGCAACATCCCGCAGCCGCCGAATGACGGTCATGTTGCAGCGCTCGTTCGATGTAAACAGATGAAAATCTTTAAACAAATAGATGGCCGGTTCGATCTGATCGATGACTGCATCCAGGGCGGCAATGGGGTCACTGGTATTGCCACTTCCGGACTTCGAACGTTGCGGTTCGGCTCCCGACTTCACGATACCCTGTGTCAACGTCCAGACGAAGAGTTTCTTATTGCGAGACTCAGCAATTTTCCGCAGGCAACTCTCGACTCGCTCTTCTTCCCAGCTGATCACATAAATGATCGGATAACGCGCTCGGATTAAGGTATCGAGCTCCTCCGCAGGTGTTTGGCGTCGCGGAGTCACGATCACGTTGGGGCGTGGCGGTTGAGCTGGCTTTTGCACAGGTTTTAGCGGTCGATCAGTCATGGATCTCTACAATCTTCGTTAATGGCGCTTCATGAATCGCGATTGCGTTGATACCGGCGGTGGATGAATCGTCGGACACCATAGATGAGCGGAGCGATGTCAACCGTGAGCCCAGTGCGCTGTCACCGAGGTTGAGGCGACCGAGCAACTCGAGCACTTCGCGCGAGGCCCCAAACAGACAAATCCTGCCATCGGGAAGAAACGAAATCTCGGTGATGGCTGTTTCATCGTCGGCGGTGGTCAAGTCGAATTCAGGTGATGACATTGAGCCCCCGATCCAGCGCATGCTGCCGCGCACGTGCCCCGGCGCCTCGCGGCAGCGGAGTTGCCAGCTCATCCAGCCGAGCCGCCTGCCACCGCGGCAAATAGCCATCCCGCAGGCTGAACTTGGCCTGCGGCAAGTTTGTTCGCATCCATTCGACCAAGGGCAGATAGCAGCACTCGAAATGTCCCGGCAGCAGCAAGTGCCGGACAATTAAGTCGGCCTGAGACGCCGCGATTTGCAGATTCCGAGTGATCGTCGAAACGTAATTCGGTACGCGCGCGATGCGATTGGCGCACTGGTCATTTCCGAATTTGAAGTCGGCGACATACACCGTGACAAACCCGTCCAGTAACTCAAATGCGGCAGGCGTTCCGTAGAAATCAGATTTCCAGACGATTGGCGGCAGTTCACGACAACTGCTCATCACCTCCAGAATCGCGGGGATATGGATGGTCGGCTCACCCCCCACCCATTGCACGTTGCGCGCCGCCTGCGTCTGGCCCCAAGCCAGCGCCGCACTGAAGAATTCAGGAGTCAACAGACGACCGCGAGAAGGATCGAACGCATTTGCTTCCGCGATGCAGAAGGCGCAACGCAAGTCGCAGCCCGAGAGGTAGAACAGATGGGACGGAACTAATTCCGCTTCCTCGCCGCATTCGACACGCTGCCGGAACACCCGCGCTTCGGGGCCAGCCTTGCAGGGGCCACGCTCACCCGCCAATCGATTCGCGCCACAGCGGTGTTCACAGAGCGCGCAGCACTCTAACTGCTCACGAGCAAACGCGAGCCGATTTGATGTCGAAGTATCGAAATGCATACGATAGGTTCGATCGCCAATGGTTCCGAATGGCACTCTGAGAATCTTAACCGATTTCTCGCGACCGCAAAAGTTTTTGCCTTTCAAATGCGCTCACACATTCGAAAGGCTTACTACTAAGAGCGCGACTCGTCCGTGATTTGTCTGTGAGTTTTAAGAATCCGAGTTTGAAGACAAAGCCCTCAGGATTTTTGAACGGCAGTTCCCAGAGGGGCTCGAATTTTGTGAGATTCGAATCGTGGAGATTGGCATCGATTTGGAGTTGAAAACCTGGGGGGAGATTTCGTTACGCCGGGGACCCAGGTTGCTTGCGATCTAGGCCACCCTGCGATCAGGAAGTATCGCAACTCCCCCAGGTGGGGCTTACACAGCGGGTGGCTGTCACCCCACCGTCTCGGCAAAATGGCCGCGTTTAGCGACCCCTTCCATTCGTACTTCCTCCTTTTCCTCTTTTGAAAAATTCTTCTTTTGGCTGTCGATTCTACGACTTGTCGTTCGTCGGTATTTTGAAGGTCGATTTTTAGCCCCATGAAACAGCGCCAATCACAGGAGATTTGTCATGTCACAGGCCAATAACACCGTCAAACTGCACCGTGTGCTGCGTGCGACACCCGATCGCGTCTATCGGGCGTTCATTGACCCCGATGCAAAGGCTAAGTGGCTTCCCCCGCACGGCTTTACGGGCAAAGTTCATAGCATGGACGCGAGGGTCGGCGGCAGCTACCGCATGTCGTTCACGAACTTTTCCACGGGTAAAAGCCATTCGTTCGGTGGTACCTACGTAGAACTCACGCCGGGTGAACGGATCCGATACACCGACAAATTCGAAGACCCCAATCTGCCGGGTGAAATGCACGTTACGGTCTCCCTGAAAAAAGTTCTGTGTGGTACCGAGTTGCACATCGAGCAAACCGGAATCCCCGCAGCCATTCCCGTGGAGTTCTGCTACGCCGGCTGGCAGGAGTCACTGCAGCTTCTCGCTCTGCTGGTGGATCCCGAGATTCCGGACGGACAGTAAGATTAGCCCGTCGAATCCATCGTTCGGCCTGACGGGCCGCCATCAGCCAGCCCAGGGCCAAGCGACCAAACGGAGCGCCGCCCTGTTCCATATCGATCGTATTCCCACCTCATCGCGAACGAAGGCTTGGTGATTGCGAATGGGACCGGATGAGAACGGGTGTCCCGGATTAAGGAGTTACTTGCCAAGTCAGAGAAGCTGGCGAATTCCCACCCACTTTTCCGCCGCTACGCTATAGAATGCATTCGAGTTCCCCCGCGACGATTCATTTGGGGAAAACAAAAATGCAGTGAAAATAAGCGTACCAGGAACCGAATTTTACATTCGGTTCCTGGTACGCTTTCGGCCTAACTAGCATTTCGACAGTACGTTCGGCGATTGATGTACTACCAGAGGAAGGGGCGTGACCATGTTTGGTTGGTTAGATTTGGTAACCATCATCATCATTCTGATCGTGATCGGCGTGAATGTCTGGTTTCTGCTCTGGCTGGCGGCATTGCCCGGAAAGATTGCGAGAGATCGTCATCATGCTCAAGCCGACGCCATCAATGTTTGTGGCTGGCTGAGTCTGCTGACTTGTTTTGCCACTTGGCCTGTGGCGCTGATCTGGGCCTACATCCGTCCCGTGCAGGTTCAAGTTGTCCAGGCGACATCGAGCGCAGGTTCCGCGGAGAAAGGCTCGCTGTCATGATTGCGCTCTTGATCGATATCTATGCCCTGTTTGTGTGGCTGATCTTCTTTCGGTTCAAGCTTCTCAGGTTTGACCTGAAGGCGAAGATCACCGTCGCCGTTGTGGGTGTGCTGTTCGTGTTTGGAATCTTGATTATGGTCAACTTCCTGCACCCGCAGACATTCGATGCCGGAGTGTACCAGCATGTTGTTCAGGTCGCGGCCCGGGTCCCTCAGCCTGGGCGAGTCATTGATGTCCCTGTACTGCCTAATGTTCCAGTAAAAGCAGGGAGAAGTTTTGTTTCGAATCGATCCGCGACCGTATCAACTTGAGGTGACTCGGTTGACATCAGCGCTCGCCGAGGCCGAGCAGACTGTGCCGCAGTTGAAAGCTGCTCTGAAGGCCGCGGAAGCCAATACCGAGCGACTGCAGGCACAGCGTAAGCTCGCACAGATTACCTTGGATCGTGACCTGGGGATTCAGAAAGAGAACGCAGGGGCTATCAGCCAGCAAAGGGCTGACGAGAATCGTCGTAATCTGGACTCGGCGGACACATCGGTCCTGGCAGCTCAAGCAGACGCCGAGCAGGCCCAAATCGCGATTGCCTTGGGCTCCGAGAAGACGACGCAAACCAAAGCCCAACTGGAAAAGGCCAAGATCGATCTCGAAGAAACAACCGTTCGCGCTCCCGCCGATGGCTTTGTGACGAATCTCGAATTGCAGCCCGGGTTTGTCGTCAATCCGGCCCAAGCTGTGATGACATTCGTGTGCAATCCTGAGGGAATTGTCGTGGCGACCTTTCCTCAAGAGTATCTCGGGACGATCGAATCTGGTAATACGGTCGAAGTGGCTCTGGATATGTATCCGGGACGCATGCTGCACGGCAAAGTGGAAAGCGTGATCTGGGCCACCGGCCAGGGCCAACTGGCGCCGAGCGGCGTGTTGCCGTCACCTGTTGAGAATCAGCCCCGCGGCCGGTTCGCCGTCAAAATTCGTATTGATGAGGCCGATCAGCAACGATTTCGGCTCGCGGCCGGGGCCGGTGGATCGGTAGCTATTTATACTAACTATGGCAAGAGTATGAAAATCGTACGAAAGGTCATGATACGTTGGTGTACTTGGCTGAATTATATTAAAATCTCGATGTAGCATGTGGGCAGTCGAGCTAGGCCGCCACCGCCAAATGACGCTCATTTTGTGAGCGGAAAGGCGCTAGCCACCAGTTCTTGTGTATCAAAAGCATTGAAAATGCTGACGGCTACCGCCGTGCTGCTCACAAACCGTATCTCAAAATAATCGCCATTGGGCTTACGCCACTCGGCTTGCCTGCGCAGTTTTTTGCCCATCCGTTCCGAGTCATCTGGAGTTGTTTATTGTTTGTGTACTAACCTGTGGTCTGGGCCATTCACGGGGTTCTGATGTATGCGCAATGGGCCTCCGCTGCCTCGAAGATAAGATTGTCAGGATCTTGTCTTTCTCACTCACTTCCAGGAGCCAAATGATGAAGTATGCGAAGATGCAAGGCGCGGCCTTTATTGGCCTCGGCATGTTACTCGGATATGTGGCTGCGTCGGGGCCCTCCCCTGCCCGCTGGGCTCGGGCCGATCAGCCCGCGTCGACTGCCACGGCGAACTTACCGGGCACGCCAACGGCCGCGAAATTGCCTTGCTGCGATGGCCCCGCCAAAGGGGAACTTCTGGCCCTGGCGGCCTATAACCAAAACGTGAAGGCCAAGGCCGAGCAGACGGGTAAGAAGCCGAACGTCCTGGTCATCTTCGGCGATGATATCGGCATCACCAACCTCAGTTGCTATAGCGACGGGTTGATGGGGTACGACACACCCAATATCGATCGGATCGCCAAAGAAGGACTCCGCTTTCTCCACTATTACGGCGAGCAATCATGTACCGCCGGCCGGGCGGCGTTCCTTACTGGCCAGCACGGTATCCGCACCGGCCTGACTAAGGTCGGGTTCCCCGGTGCTCCGATGGGCATGAGCCAACTGGATCCCTCCATCGGCGGTCTCATGAAGAGTCTCGGTTATTCGACCGGGCAGTTTGGGAAGAACCACGTCGGCGATCGCAATCCCTCGCTGCCGACCGTGAATGGCTTCGATGAGTTCTTCGGCAACCTCTATCACCTCAATGCGGAAGAGGAACCTGAGTTGCCGGATTATCCTAAAGACCCGGCCTACCTTGCCAAGTTCGGGCCGCGCGGCGTGCTTAAGTGCACGGCCACCGACGTGGACGATCCCACGGAAGACCCGCGTTTCGGCAAAGTTGGCAAGCAGAAGATCGTGGATACCGGTGCGTTGACTAAGAAACGCATGGAGACGATCGACGATGAAACCTCAGCGGCCGCTATCGATTACATGAAGCGACAGAAGGAAGCCGGAAAGCCCTTCTTCTGCTGGTTTAACTCCACTCGCATGCACTTACGGACTCACGTGCGGAAGGAGCACCGCGGCAAGTATACGCACGGCGACAGCGAATACATCGACGGCATGATCGAGCATGACCAGACGATTGGGACGATCCTCAAGTCGCTCGACGATCTCGGTATCGCGAACGATACGCTGGTGGTTTACTCCAGCGACAACGGCCCGCACATGAATAGCTGGCCCGATGGCGCGATGACTCATTTCCGCAGTGAGAAGAACACCAACTGGGAAGGTGCCTTCCGCGTACCGTGCCTGGTTCGCTGGCCGGGGCAGATCAAACCTGGAACGGTGACTAACCAGTTGATGAGCCACAACGACTGGATTCCGACACTGTGCTCTATCGGAGGCGAACCGGACATTATCGGCAAGTGCCTGAAGGGCTACGACGACAAGCACGGGCACACGTACAAGGTTCATCTGGACGGCTTCGATCAGTCCAAATTCATTAAGAGCGTCGAGGGCACGGCCAACACGAATAACGGCGCCACGAGTGCCCGTAGTCTCTTCTTCTATTCCGACGACGACGGTTTGCTCGTGGGCCTCCGGAAGGGGGACTACAAGTACGTCTACAGCGAGCAACGTGCTCCAGGCACGATGCAAGTCTGGGCCGAGCCGTTTACAACGCTCCGACTGCAGAAGATTTTTAACCTCATGCAGGACCCCTTTGAACGGGCAGACTTCACATCCAACACGTTCTGGGACTGGCAGCTCAATCACATTGGGGCCGTCTACGGTGCGATGGACGACGTCTTCGCGTTTGCCGGGACATTGAAAGAGTTCCCGCCGCGATCCAGCCCGCCGAGCTTTAACCCGGCGAACATCATGGAACAGGTGAAAGAGGGGATCAAGGCGAAGAATGCCCTGGAGAAGGCGTTCCCGATACTGGCGCCACCGAAGGTTGAGAAAGATCAGAAGGATAACAAGTAACGGATCGATTCAGGAGCTCGCCCGCGGCAGACGGTGCCGCGGGCGACTTGGTCCAGTCTCCTAACGGTACCTTGTGAAGCCGGGGGTACGCGTTCTGTCTGCGATAACTCACTGCTTCTATGTGGCCCGGCGTCGCCTCCAGACGACAAGCACAATAATTCCCAAAACAATCAAGCCGTTTGCTACTAAGAAATTGCGGAACATGGGCGACGCACTCAATGGTTTCTCTGGTATTGGATTCTGATTGATGTTGCCGATGTTTTCGACAATTTCGCCGTTTTTCCAAATGTGGTGAATGCTCCTGTCGTCTTCCACTGTTACCTGTGAGTTGTCCGGAACATCTCGAAAGAAGTCCCGATACCGATCACTCATCTGAATTATGGGACCAACATTTTCCAGGCTCAGAAGCGACCGTGTCGTCGTCCAGGCATCTTCCTCGCCTTTCACCAAGTTCCATGCCGCGACCTTTTTCGGAACATTTACTCCATCAACTTCCTGCCACTCCAGAAATTCCAATGTCCGTGCCATCGTCGTGCCGCGAGTGGCTGATTGTTGATTCCGATTTTGCATCTCGACGCGCAGAGGCTGCGAATCAGAAGCATCCGCAAACTGGAACGTGAATTGCCAAGCATCGAATGCGCCGACGATGGTTTCGCCGTTACTCGACGGCTCCCACTTGATCTTTGGGTTTAGTCTTCGGAATTCCGGGAATTTGCGTCTCATCAAGTAGCCGAACCAAATCCCTTGGCCAGCGACCGAGGCGTACGCATCAAATTCACCGGCAGGCAGGGGGGCTTCGGTGAAGCTATCAATCTGAGTCGTGTCGGTCCCAACATAGTTAATATTGCAGACTCGGTTATTCGACGCGATCACCTTAATTAACTGAGAGTGCGGTTGTGTCGGAATGGCCCCTAGTTCCAGCGTCCAGCAGACCTTTCTATCATCGCGCACGGCACCGACAGTTCTTTCTTTCCCCCCCTCAACGGGTAAGTCAACTGTCCGAGTATCAAATGCTTTACGATCAGCGAACTCAGACCACTCCGCAATGAATGTCAATTCCCGATTCAGCAACTTCTCGCCAAAGCTTAGTGCCTCGCCTGGACGCTTCTGCAGTGCAGAATCATCTCGAATTGAGTCCTGGGAGAAGACAACCACTGGTTCAAAGACTAGCAAGAAGGCAATTCCGCCTAAGCAAGCGAACGATTTCAGAAGCATGGACATGCAATTGCCAGTTCGCACAGAAGAATCCTCTCGAATGGGCGGGCGACGATTTAAAACTCGCACTGTGGTGCAGAGATCAGACGCCGTTTAAACGCTGCTCGCATTTCAAGAGTCAGACCATTTGTACCATGTGAGTCCAGTCTATCATCTTACCTGTCTCTATATCCAGTGCTGTCTACGGGCGGGAAAAGGGTCTTCTACTGTTAGGTCAATCTTGGGAGGGATGCTGGAGTCGAAACCAAGCGCTTGGTCCGTCGCGCGCGATCCCGGCCCCTTGCCAATATGGATGATCTCGGCGACTATCTCGAACCGAGTGGCTTGTTGGCCGTGGAATTTCGCTGCAAAGGCGTGTACAACGGATTCGTGTGCTTTTCTATGGTTCCGTTGTCAAGGATCCACTTCTGCCATTCTCAATGGCACCCGCATGTCTCATTTCTTGCTGTCTGGCGGATGTATGGATAAGTCGCGTTAGATGTTCCCAACAATTCATAACGTCCTAGAGCCGTAGCGTTCTGCACAATGTCGAAATACCGAACTACTCGTTTTATGCCACTTCACGACTCAAGCCTCTTATCGATGTCTGTATCTTGAGATCATCCTGCACCTCCGAAGCTCGTCTGGGGAGTAGAATGTCCTCTCAGGACTTCCGACTGCGGATTTGTTGAACCAGCTAAAGGTGGCGACCATGGTGCTTGGATACGGCGTGCGATCAACTTGCACGATAGGGAAAAACTTGTTGGGTCTGTTGTTGCTCCTCGCTGCAACCAATTTGTTTTCCAGCCACGTATTTGGGGCGAATGTCTACTTTGTTCCGGGAGACAGTTTCTTTCATTTTCATGCGACGCAAGAGATCGCATTGGCTCCCGAAAGCACGAAGTTGAGTTTAAGCTACAGTCCTCCAGAGCATCCCGGTGGAGGTGACTTCGATGGGTATATCGGATTTGCTTCCATGGAAATCTCCGGCAAGACCGAAGGTTTTCGCCGTGGTTTGCGGGTGGCCTATCAAGAGTATCGCAAGGATGCCTTTAAAGTGGTGACTGTAATCGAAGGTGAAGGAGTCAGTCGCAAGGAACGGGAGAATAATCCACTGCATGCTTTTGTTTATAATGCAGACTTCGATCTACCTAAGTGTGATATTGGGTTGAAATATAATGAGGGCTGGTATTTGTTAGGCGGCAAGGACGACGATGGTTTGCCGAAAATAGATAGGTTGTCAAACAGGCGTTACGTCTCGTTTTTAACCGGAGAAAAAGCAGCGATTACCGATTGGAGAATGTCGACTCGCTTTTCACCGTTAGGTGTCGATGTGCCGAAAGATGTGCATTGGCAGGAGTCAGGAGAAAAGTTGGATAAACCGGTTCTGACGATTGCTGCCGAAAAGGTCCAGATCGTCGTGGTCCCGTTTGGCACCCTCAACTCGCAATTCTCCGCTCCCGAAGAATTTTACTTGATGCGAATTTACGGCTCTGGCAGAGTCGAGAAGTGCACTTATGTGGATGGCGAAGTGATATGGATCGATGTGGAGAAGTGAAATTAGGGCCGCCTTCAAAATTAGGAGATTAATTTCGGCTGTGACAGACTCTATCTGGTTGTGTATCACGAGTTCAATACTCGTGTATTGCCCTTTCGCTGCGAATACATCCGGATTCCTGAATGATGAATCAGCTGCGTTGCCAGACACTGGTCGTTGGATTTCGTCGCATCACGAAATTATGGTGCCTGTTTGCGATGATACTGGGGCTGCTGAGCGTGGGGCCGAGATGTGCCATCGCCGCCGGCGCGAAGACTTCGCCTGTGATTACGATTGCAGAGTATAAGGTGCTTGTTTCCACGTTACGCGACAAAGTGCGGTCTCTGCGCGTTCAGTATACGACCGATCTGACTGGTGACGCAGCCGTGGTGAAAGCGGGCCGGCTGAAAGGCGTTGTCACTCAGGATAATGTGGTATTTGCGTTTTCTGGAAAGAAGCGTTTCGCCGCGGTGCAATCAGTCGGATCTTTCGACACAGGAGCGAAGTACAATGTCGAACGGATCACCGCGTTTGACGGAAACGAGTGCCGGCGTCGTGAGAACAAAGCGTTGGATATTCAAGCAACGAAGTCGCCCGAATCCGAGCGAAACGCCTACACCAATTCGCTGGGGTGGCCGATCGCAGATGAGGAAATTGCGCTCTGCAAATCCGCCCCGGCTAAGAGTCCGTTTCTGCCATTTTTCCTGGACGATTCGACCTGGGAAGTTTTGCCGGAGCCGCAGCTGGTCTCCGAAGTTTCTTGCGTGGTACTCAGCAAATTGGACCACAGCCATAAGTTGTATCTCGACCCCAGCCGTCACTTCACCTTGATACGCAGCGAACAGCTAGCGCCGACTCGCGGTGTTCGTAAATGGATCTTCGAGTTTGGAGACTTGAAGGAAGACCTGCCTGGACTGTTCTTGCCGCGGTCATTGCGGACGACTCATGAACTAATCGACGTCACCTCTGAGGCATACATTGGCGAGATGCAGATTAATATGAAAGTGCACGAGCTGAGCATCAATAATATTCCGGATGAACAGTTTGTGTTGTTGCCGATGTCAGGAGAGACCGTGTTTGATGGCGTACTCGGGAGCAACTATAAATTCTATCCAGGTAATAGTCAGCCTCTCGGCAGAGGGGGACGCCAGATGACACCGAAAATGTTAGAAAAGTGGAGTGCTGGCGTCACTTTGCTCTTCGGTGTGAGCGTGTTTGCGTTGACGATTCTTCTTGGATGGGCAGCCTTGAAGATACTCCGCCAAAGGTCCGCCAAAAGCTAAGTTGGTCCAAGAGGCTGACGAATGGCGTGCTGAGGCACGGGATTGTGGCTCGGCGGGAGCATCGCGTTTCAGGATTTCAGGGGTTTGTTGTCAGCTTGCCGAGCAGGACGTTGTCTTTCGCGTTCCAGACATGCAGTTCCCCGGTGAAGTCGCCGGCGATAATTCGTTCTCCGTCGTGGCTGAAGACGACTCGCCATGGTGTGTCGGCGAAACCACTCAGCTTGGCGGTTTGATTGCCGTCCTTCCAGACGCGGACGGAATTGTCCCGGCCTACGGTGGCGAGCAACCCGTTGCGAGCGTACGCCGTGGCGAGCACCCCCGCTGGCTTACCGCGTGTGCCGGGAGTGTTCACCGCCACCCCGCCGGCCGTCGCATTGAGCGTCCGTGTGGGAAAGCCGTCTTCGGCAAACCACAGGATGACTCGACCGTCTTCGCTAGCGGTGGCCAGCATTTGCGAGTCGGCGCGCCAGCTCATGTCAGAGATCACGTCTTTATGATCGCCGAGCGTGAAGAGAATGCTGCCGGTCTCGGGCTCCCAGATGTAAACTCCGCCGTTCCTGTCTCCACTAGCGAGCATCTGGCCGTTGGGACTGAATTCAATAGAGGTGACCCAGTCGGTATGCTTCTTAATCTTGTGCTTCAGCTCGCCCGTTTCGGTCGAGAAGATTTTTACCAATTTGGCCGGCCCACCAATGGCGACCCATTTTTGATCGGGACTGATGTCAGCGGCCAGCACGCTGTCCGTTTCATCGCCAATCTCGGCCAGGCGTTTGCCGCTGGCGACGTCGAACAACACCGCTTTGCCGGTGTTCGCCCCACGGCCACCCGCTGCCAACAGAACCTTGCCGTTGCGGCTGAATTTCAAGACCAGCGGAATTCGTTCGGGGAAAGGTAGCACTCCGACCAATTTCAAGTCGTCGGTATTGTAGAGCAGAATTCGTTCGTGTCCTGCGACAGCAACCAGGGGAGCCCACGGACTGGTGGCGAGTGCGGTGACGGGATGGGCGCGATTGGTGTGAGGCAATGTCAACACGGGCCAGTTTTCCGGCATCGGTGGTGGACCCTCTGGCTTGCCCATCGACACGGAGGTCAGATCGAGTTCCGTTTTACGAGTCGCATTCTTGACTGCGCTAACGGAAGTCTCCGGCGCACCCAGTTCGATCCATTTCTTAATGACCGCCAGCTCGGCTTCGGGAATCTTGGGTGCCTTCGGGGGCATGAAGGGTTCTTCGATGTGTGCCACTGCCTTATACAGCAAGCTCTGATCGGGACTCCCCGGCATCACGGTTTCGCCACTGCTGCCACCGGCCAGCAGCGTTTGATAGGTCATCACGTCCAGGTCTGCGGTCGCCTTATCCGGGTTGTGGCAATTGCCACAGTGCTTGCGGAGAATGGGGGCGACGTGATCCTTGAACGTGACAATTTCCTTGGGTTCTTTGGGCTTCGCGGTCTCCGCAGGCTTGTCTTCTGCGACTACGGATGTGGCGAAACAGAGGAGAACCGCAACGGCGGATAAGCGAGAGATCACGACAAACTCCAACTGGCTGAATACCGTCACTGGCCATCAATGAGACGTTTTTTCTGCGTTTAAATATTAGGAACGTCTCGTTCTTGGTCACGTAGCAAAATTAGTGGTTGAATGCAAACTCGGTGGAGTTGAACAGCCCCCAGAGGATATCGCCATAGACCATGTGCGGGACATTCCCCGCTTGTCGGGCGCGGATTTCACTGAGTTGTTTTTCTGTCGTTGCGATCTGTTTTTCGAGGTTGCCCAAGGCTTCCGCTTCCTGGCCCTCATTCTTCAGTTTTTCGTACTCGGTTTTATAGCTCTTCAATTGCTCTTCGAGTCGGCGGTAGGTCTGGTCGATTTGTGCTCGAAGTCCGGCGAGTTTGTCGACCTGGGCAGGGTTCTGCAGATCCTGGTTGACGAGTTCAACCAGCGCTGACGTTTCTGCGGCGGTGGGCTTACGCGACAAGGTGAGAATATAAAGTTCCTCGATGATCTTTTCCGGTGGTGCCTTCGCTGCCAGCAGGTTGGGAATCAGGCGGCTGCCGGCGACCTTCAGCGTGATCGTATCACCGTTGACGAGGTGCAAGGCTTGCGACAGGTTGGCCTCTTTATTGACCTCACACGAGCACGCCGATTCACGCGGCGCACGGCCGAATGTCGTCAGGAAGAAGTTGGTGACGTTGCCGGCGTAGAGCTGGACGGCTCGGGTCCCTTGAGGCGACGATTGGAAGCGGTCCTCCGTCCCCGTAATGCGCGTGATCGTGTCTAGCAGCACTTCCGCCTGCAGGCGGCGGACATAGCTGTGTGAGAAATAGGCCTGGTCGAGCTCGTTGGTGGGGTTCGTCGCGGCGGACAGCTGGTAGGTGCGCGAGTTGCAAATGTCGCGGATCAGCTTTTTCTTGTCGAAGCCATATTCGGTCAACTTCACTCCCAGAGCGGCCAGCAACTCTTTGTTACTGGGGGGATTGCTGATACGCACGTCGTCGACCGGTTCGACGATTCCGCGGCCGAAGAAGTGGGACCAGATAATGTTGGCCATCGTTTGGTTGAAGGCCCCGTTATCGGGGGCAGTGAGCCATTTCGCCAACGCGACTCGTGGGTCTTGACCGTCGATTTCCGGCGCGTCACCACCGAGGAACTTCGGCTTCATCTGGCGGCTATTCACGGGATGTTCGACGGTGTTTTTAGCGTTGTTGTTATAAACCACCACCTCACGGCCTTCGACACCACGCTTCATGTTCACCCCGGCGAAGAAGCTGGCGAAGCCATAGTAATCATCCATCGTCCATCGGTCGAAGGGATGGTTATGGCACTGAGAACATTGAATGCGAGTCCCCATGAAGACCTGGGCAAAATCTTCCGCGGTCTTCGTGGGTGTGATTCGTTCACTCGATGTGTACAAATTAGATGTCGGCTGTTTGATGTTGCTGCCCTTGCCGACGACCAGGTCCGACACCATCTCGTTGAGGGGACGGTTGACCGCCATCTGATCGTGAACCCACGCGGCATAAGCCCACATGGCCTTGGAGTCGCGACCGTATTGTGGCTGATTATTCACCGCGCGAATCCGCAGCAGCTCGCCCCATTTCATGGCCCACAGATCGACGAACTCTTCGCGTTCGAGCAGTTGGTCAATCAGCTTGGCGCGTTTGTTGGCGTCTCCGTCGGCGGTGAAGCGATCGTATTCTTCACGTGTCGGCGGCAGGCCAATCAAATCGAGTGACACGCGCCGCAGGAATGTCTCGTCGTCACACAGATCGGAAGGAGCGAGATGCAGCTTTTTCAATTTATCGAACACCAGTGTGTCGATGAAATTGGACTCGGGGGCCGCGGGCCAGACAAAATTGTCGTCGGTCGGCAGGACCAGAACTTCGCTGCCGACAGTGAACTTGTTGAATCGCGCGAACACGAAGGCGCCACCGCGATTGTTGCCATTCACAACGCCATTCTTATCGATACTTACAACTGCATCGTTGTTAGTCATGAATAACGCCAGCTTCGTGACATCTCGCACGGATCCGTCTGAATAACGTGCCATCACGACGGTCGGTTGCGTTTGGTTCTTGCCTGCAAACACTGTTTTTGCTGGGAGTAGTTCAATGCCCAGTGGTTCGGGGGTATCGCCTTGATCGTCGGGAGCGCCCGCTTCGATCCAACGGATGAGCGTGCGATAGTCGTCACTCTCGGGAGTGAAAAGTTTCCCGCCGGTATGAGTGACGGCGCCGGTCGTTTTTTCCAGCATCAAGCTTTGCTCGGGCACTGCGAGGTCAACCCGCCGCCCCACCATCTGTCGAGTCAAGCGGTAGTAGTCCCCCGCCGGGTCATAACCGAACAGCGACAGCATAAAGCCATCTTTGCCGCGAGCTGCTCCGTGGCAGCTGCCGCTGTTGCAGCCAGACTTCATGAAGATGGGCATCACATCCAGCCGGAAGCTGACGGCCCGCGAATCGGTGGCGTCCTTGACGGTCACCGCAACCTCAGCCGTTTGCTGTCCGAGTTCTACGAGCAGCTTGGTGACGCCATTGGCCTTC
Source organism: Planctomycetota bacterium (assembly GCA_040386595.1). Taxonomy (GTDB): domain Bacteria; phylum Planctomycetota; class Planctomycetia; order Planctomycetales; family Planctomycetaceae; genus JAKFVC01. The sequence goes on from JAZKFE010000078.1 coordinate 16,376, forward strand.
GGCTTGATTGTTTGCCCGGCCACTTCGACGATCGAGGCATCGACCGGTTTCACCACCGCAGAGGTCGTGACGTCCCGGGTAATGCCTTGGTCGTTGATGATTTGCACGACAATCGACTGGCGATCATCTCGCCCCCGCAACGAGATCTCGGCGGGGAAGACTTTGAGATACGTCCCCGCATCGGCGAATGCGGCTGTCGTTGAACAGACCAGGCTGACACAGCACACGGCCTGATAAATTGATCTCATCATGTTGCTTGTCCAGCTCTGTATTTTTCTGCTGACGACAGATTGCAATTCATCCAGCGTCGCGTTGCGGTCACGTTTGAAGTCTTACTTGAACCTTAACGGCGTCCGAAAGTCATTACTTCCTGGCGGCTTTCACGCCGCGTTCGGCGTCGATCCGCAGCGTGCCGGAACCGCTGAGTTGTCGTACGGCTTGACCGTCTTCGGTCACGGTTAAGTCCAAGGTGATTCCCTGATAGCCGCCCGTAAGGCAGTCGTCAGTGGCCTTCAGCGTGAACTTAATTTCTTGATCGGCGGAAGTGATTTCTTGGAACGGCTCGACCAGTTCGACGCCGCGGGGCAAGCGGCTGAGGGTGGCTTTGGCCTTACCTGCGAAGGGTTTCAGATGGTTGAGTTTCACCGTGAGTTGCGCGTCTTTACCACGTTCGATAGAAGCCCGGGCGAACTTGGCGTCGATGTGCGGTTCGGCAACGAGCAGTTTGAACGGTTTTGTCGCCACGTAGGTCCGGCTGGCGGCGTCACGATAGGCGGGGCGTTGGGCGCCACTGACAGCCGAGAGCGTAACTTGATAGTCCCCTGCTGTCGCATTCCGCGCCGCACCGAGCATGTATTCGCCTTCAGACTTCTCGGTTTGAATCGTGATCGGCGTGCCGGTTGATACACCTTTCGGTTTCCATTCCATGGCCACCGTCACCGGTTCGGTGAAGCCTTCTGCACGAACGATTTTAAACTTCAGCGAGATCTCGCCGTTTTGCACCAGGGCGGATTTGGGTTCTTCGATTTCGATCGAGAAAGGAGCCACTTCCGTGACGGCGATGGCTAACTTATCCAGCGTATTGAAGAGATAGAAATCATTGTTGCCCGACGCACTCATGGCAATCGATTGGCGAAAACCGCTTACGAGCTTTGGTTCTGCATTGTCTTTGACTTCGGGGGCGGCGGGCGTTTTTTCGTTGGGGGCAGGCTTGGCCTCAGTACCGGGAGGTGTCGGCTCAGTGGCAGGAGATTTTTGTACGTCGATGATGGGACGAGCGACGATCTCGATGAACTGGCCCTGCAACTTCGTGCCTGCTGCCGCTTCGAACACCACCGAAACGCGAGGCATGTCAGGGGTGACTCGAGGAGCGTGCATGGTCACTCCCTCGGGTAGGCCCAACGCGACCAATTCGAGGTTTCCGTTGAACGGGCGATTCGTATTCATAATCGACAGCTGAGTGCTGTAGCGTCCGCCGCTCGGCACGTTGATCGATTGCCGCGACTGAGGCTGGAATGCGGCTTCCGTGTCTTGCGGAATATAGACATACACGGCGTCAGTCTCGGGCGAGACTTCTACGCGGTACACGAAATCTGGCCCCCCGTCGCCGCGGTCATCCAGGACGCTCAACACATACTGTCCGTCGGCGGGGGCGGTGAAATCGAGGGTGGGATCGAGAGTATCGCGATTCATGCCATTGAACGGGGGGGAACCCAGTTGATTGGGCTTGGAATCGGCGGCTCGCTGCGGGTTGCCTTTGGCTCCGACTTGTTTAATGGTGAGTGTCGGATCGAGCGGCGAGCCAATCGCGTTGGCCAGGCATTGAACCTTAAAGCGATCCCCCTTCTTCGCCGTGAATTGGAAACAGTCAACATCGCCGGGCTTGTCGATGATGCCATTGAAGGCGATCGGAAGGCTGGTGGCGGTCTGTGATTGGACGGCCTCGTCCGAATCGTTGGGTTCGATCTCCAGGACGTTGTCGAACGGCGAGACTCGAATGGTGTTCGGGGTGGGGGCTGAGACTTTCGTTTCCGGATCGATGGCGACGAAGGGGAAATCGGTCGAGCGTGTTGGGTCTTGAGTGGGCAGAGTCACTGTTTGGGACCAGTTCCCTTTGGGATCGCCGAGCACGCGTAAGGCCAATTCTTTACCGGCCGGGCCACCCGCGGGATAGACGCCCGTCGGTCGCGAGAAGTTGCCGAGATGCAAGCGATAGGTATCGTTGTTGGACGAATAGGTCGAGTGTCGCACTTCCACGTAGTACGGACCGTCCTGGGGGGCGATCAGCGACACGACCGGGTCTTGGATGAACAAGGCCGAGTCATCGGCGGCGATCAATTTCTTACCGTTGGCGTCGAGAATTGAGACGTGCAAATCGGGAATGCCTTGATCGACTCCCAGGCGAATGGCTTCAATCTCGGCCGAGATTCGCTGGCCCTGCTTCGCTTCCAGTTTGAAAAAGTCCACATCCGCCGACTCATTCATGCGGCCTAGGATGGTGCTGTTGGGCTCCACAGGCTGAGCGGTCTCGCGTCCATCGTTGCGGTTCTCTCGCTGTTGTTCTGCTTCATCAACGGTGGGGAACGGACCGACGAAGAAGCGTTGAAATTCGCTGATTCCCGTGGCGGTGCGGAGCCGCATGCCATGTGCTCCGAGGGCACAATCTTCGGCAATCTTCAGCTTGACCCGAATGCCCGAACCGGACTCGATCCGATTGCGCCGGCCACGAATTTCGACATTGCCTTCCAGCAGTTCCAGCGACTCGACTGTGATCCCAGGTTCGTAGATTAAAATTTCTTCGGGCTTCTCGAAGTACTTGCCCTGGAACATGACCTCGACCGTGGTGCCTCGTTGTCCGCCGGGAGGAACAATGCGGGTCAATCGGGGGAGTCCGGCCTGGGTGATTTCGGGAATCAGTCCGAGGACGGCGAACATGGCGATGGAGAGTCTGAGCGTGCGAGACGGTGAGGGACTAAAAGGCATCGCGAATTCCAGTCTAACGTGGTGTAGCACCATTAACATTTGCCGGCGGCAGACTTCAAACCCTCAGTCTTCAGTGGCATGAAAGTGAGGAATTTTTTGGGATGGGCGGGTCAGTGGTTTTTATTGTGCGGGAGTCGCAATTTTTTAAGCGCTCGAAGGGGCGGAACTTAGCCATGCCAAGGCATTGCCCCGGGGTATCCGTCAAGAAAGGCTGTCGGCCGCCGATTCGTTGGGAGGGTGAGGCTCCTGCCGAACCGCTAAGTCTTTCGGAGTTCAGTAGACCAAGCGGTTCGGCAGGAGCCTCACCCTCCCGTGAATTCTTCACGCCGTTGCCTCTCGGAGGGGCAACGGCTGTGCGAAACAGCGTCTCCATTCGGAGGCGGCCAGAGAGCTACGACACCAACTCTTTAACGACCTCGCCGCCGTCGATCACTTCGATCGGCCGGCCGCCCGGAGCCATGAGTTCTTTGTCCGCGTTGATTCCGATTTGCTTATAAACCGTCGTCAGGACGTCTTCGATCCGAACGGGGTTCTCTTCCGGTTCGCTGGCCGTGCTATTCGAGGAGCCATACACGAGGCCGCGTTGGAAGCCGCCACCGGCGACCGCCATGGAATAGACTCGAGGGAAGTGATCGCGACCAGCGGTCGCATTGATCTTCGGCGTCCGGCCGAATTCACTGGTGACCAGCACCAGAGTGCTATCCAACATTCCGCGGTCGTCCAGATCGCTGATCAGCGCGGCAAGAGCTTGATCGAGTGCCGGAGCTTGCCGACGCATGGCGTTTTCGATGCTGGCGTGATGATCCCAGCCGCCATAGCTGACGGTGGTGAAACGGACGCCAGCTTCAATCAAACGGCGAGCCAGCAGGAATCTCATTCCCGCTTCGTTCTGACCGTATTTGGCTTTCGTCGCGTCAGATTCCTTATTGATGTCAAAGGCTTCGCGAGCGGCGGGCGACGAGATCATCGCGTAGGCTCGTTCGTAGAACTTGTCCATCGCGCCCAGCGTCTCGGCCTTGGCGGCAATCTTGCGGAAGTGTTCATCCACGGTCTCGCGAATGCGTTGTCGCTTGTAGAAGCGGTCATCATCGACACCCGCCGGCAACATCAAGTCTTTGACTTGATAGCCCGACCGGCCGGGGTCGCTGCCCAGTCCGAAGGGGCCAAACTGCGAACCAAGATATCCCGTACCGCCGTATTCTCCGGCGTTCGGAACGGCAATATACGGCGGCAAGTTTTGTTTGGAGCCCAGTTCGTGCGAGACAACCGAACCAATAGCAGGATGGTCGATCGCGGGACTCTTGCGGTAGCCGGTGAACATCGCGTAGCTGGCTCGGCCGTGATCAGCCTCTTTGCCGGCGATCGAGCGGATGATGGTCATCTTATCCGCGACCTTGGCAACGTTCGCGAAATTCTCATTCAGGACGACGCCGCGGACATTGGTCTTCGCGACACCGAACGGTCCGCGGTATTCCAACGGTGCTTCCGGTTTGGGATCCCATGATTCCTGATGAGCC
>JAZKFE010000078.1:20884-35680 GCA_040386595.1 Planctomycetota bacterium
CCGCCGGGCAGCACGATATGGATGACGCCCTTCGCCTGGCCTTCTTTGCTCTCGTAGAACTTCTGGTCTGCCCGAGCTTCCAAGCGGAAGAAGTCTCCCAAGGTCAGACCCAAGGCCCCGCATACGCCCACTCGCAGGAAGTCGCGGCGATGTGGCTTGGCAAAGTGAGCGGGATCTTCGGCCCAGGTGACGACGTCTTTCGGTGAGTTCATCGAATCATCCTCTGCTTTGAACCATTTTGCCCGGATCGACGGGGCTTGGAACCAATCCAAACGTAGACTGTTGGCCATTTTCACAAGGCGTCACAGATACGATGCTTACTTAGCGGAAATTTTTTCGATTATTTGCCGTCATTCCGGAAATCCCGCGAACAAATGCTGATGCGTGTTGTGCCTCGCTGAAAAAGGCCGCCAAAACCCTGACGGATTTCACTTTATTCTATTTGTCTTTTTTGTTCGAGCCTTAGGTGATTTACCCGATCAGACGCTTGGCGTTCATCACCACGGATTTGAAATCGTCTTCCCACAAGCTGCCGTCTCAATTGCCTTGGGACTCGGCGGAATTTATCGCAAGTTGATGTGAAATATTCGGTTGTGGAAAAACTCTGCTTTGGGAACACAGTATTCTCTGCAGGGAAATCTGGGTGAGGAAAATGCCATTTCTTCGTGAACTAAAAACCAAGTGGCTACGTTCTCTCTCCTGAATACTTGATCTGGCACAGGCCAGTGAAGTTTTTTCGAAGGAGTTTCGTCGTGCCCCGCTCTATTCCACCACACCTGCTGGCGCTGGTCCTCCTCTTGGTGTTCCTGTTGTGGGTCATACTGGTGCATCATTTTCGACGGAATAAGACGGTGCAAAAGTTCTTCGCGGAGGCCATTGGTGATGACACGCCGGAGAACGCTTTACGAACTTTTGAAATGGCGAAATTACGCCTGACCAAGCACCTGAATCGTGGCGATTTGGATCTCCGCACGCGGCAACAGATCGAGTTGGCGCTGGGGGAAGCACCGACTGCGGCCGCAACGGATTCTCCAGATTGATGACGAGTGGCTCAGAAGTCACCGATCTGCGGCGCGGATCGGAGTGGGATTTCTGTGTCCCTTCACTCAGCGACCCCGCAACTCAATTGAGACCGCACCCCGAAAATATTTTGCCCAACGACTGACGCAGCCTGATAAGACAAGTGGAGCAGAACATGGACCAACAAGATGTCGATCGAGACGCGAATTCTTTCTACGAGGCCGTCCATAAACGGTTGCCTTATGTCGCCGCAACGCTGGGGATTCTGATTCTTGCTTGCAGCGCCCCACTGCTCGTGCAATGGAACAACGAAGAACACTATCAGATCGTGGAATTTCCCGATGGCGATATCGCGGTGATCGACACCACCGGATTCCACGTGCAGGCTTTCGGGCAAATCTTCACTTATCCCCGCTACGTGGATACCTATTTGTCCAAAGCGGCGGATGAGATGAACAAAGGGGACGCGCGGAATAAGGATTCGTCTGTCCGCGTCACGTTCAACGATGGTGGCTGGGGATTCATGTCCAATCACTTGAAGTTCCAAATGCCGGTCACCCGAGAGAAACGGATCGCGCTGCACCGTCATTTTGGCGAAGGTGGCGAAAAAGCCATTCGTGAGGCAATCGGCCATCATCTGATCAACTGCTTGCAAAACACCGGTCCGCTGATGTCTGGCTCAGAGCATCAATCCCAACGCAAAGCCGAGTTCTATCAAGTGGTCTCGGATCAGCTGAGTAAGGGGCTGTACACTATGGAGCGCGTGAAGCAAAAGCTGGAACGTAGTGATCGGACTGAAGGCTTCGGCGAAGAGCAAGATGTTCAGTATATCACGCGGATCAAACGCACGGTGGAGGGACAGCCCGTGATTTCTTCCGAATCGCCCCTGACCGAGTACGGGATTACGGTTGTGCAGTACAACCAGACTGATACGGTCTACGACCCCGACACGGAATCTCAAATCAATGCCAAACGCAACTCGTACCAGTTAGCAGAAGAGGCCAAGGCGGGCGTGGAGAAGGAACATCAGAAGTTGCAGGAAGTCATTGAAAAAGGTCGCTTATCCGTGGCCAACGTCGAAGCCGAGCAGCAGAAGATCAAGAAAGGAATTTTGGTTAATGCCCAGAAAGATCTCGATGTGAAGGGAATCAATCAGCAAGAGCAAGTCACGATTGCCGAGCAGGCTGTCGCAGTGGCCGGAGAGCACTTGAAGCAGGTCACGACCGAACTCGAAACCTCAAAAGTTGCCGTGAAAATTGCGGAGGCGGACGCCAAGGCGCTGATCTCTTTAAGCGAAGCGACCCGGGCGAAACTCGATCAGGGTGGCTCGCTGTCTGAGCGAGAAAAATTGATGGCGGAAATGCGGATGCAGCGAAACACGGCGATTGCCAAATCGATCTCCGAGATTCCTTCTCCGCGGACCGTCATCCTGGGGCAGAACAAGTCGGGCGGAGGGGGCACCGCATCATCCACCACCGAGACGTTAATGAACCTCATTATGCTCCAGCAGTTGAAGAAAGAGGGGCCAGAAAAGCCGTAGCGGTTTCTGAGATGGGAAGTGTGAAAACGCAATCGTTTCAGCCGTTCCGATGACCTTCTTTCCGCTCTTTCCGCTCCTCGAATTAAAACTATACAGAATAGGGAACATCTTCCCATGAAAAAGAACTTAATGAGTCGCAGCATTGTCTTCGCCGGGTTCGGCGTGACATTTCTCTTTGTTCTGTTTGGAACGTGCTTTGCCAAGAACCAGGCCGACCATTGGCAAGTCTTGCAGTATCCGAACGGCAGGGTTGAGATCCGCAATCGACCGGGTTGGTATCCGACATATTTTGCCCGCGTGACAACGTACCCGCGGATGATTAGCGTCTATGGCACGAAGGACTCACGCCCGGAATCACCGAGTGATGAATCGGTCAAAGCGTGGTTCAATGATGGTGGTACGGCTGATGTTTCGTGGGTCGTCCGTGTGACGACCCCCTGCCCCACGGAAGAGGAAGAACGTGACCCGCAACTGATGGAGAAAATGACGCAGAAGCAGCGCGAATTCCATCGGCAGTTCACAGGGAACGTCGCCAATGCCCGGAATGCGGTTCGCTCGGCGGTGCGGAACGTCATCCAGCAGACGGGGCCCATCATGAGCTCCACTGAAAACCAAAGTGCCCGTAAAGGTGAATTCTGGCATCAGATTCATGCTCAGTTGCGTGACGGTATGTTTGCCATGAAGCCGGTGGTGATTAAGACCAATACGGGTGTCTCCTCCATGTTGCAGGCGATGAAGAAAGGCAATGACGCTCCGCTCGCTGCTGACGTGACCAAAACTCCTGTCGCGGGTAAAAAGGATGCGATTCGTCCGCTCGTCGGCAGTGTGCTCGAGGAACATTCCATTTCCGCTTCGGAAACCGTGATGGCCGCTGAGATTGTTCGCGATGCCAAAACGGGTTTGCCTGTGATTTCGACGCCGTCGGCCTTGGATCAATACGGTATGAAGGTGCTCCAGTTCGCAATTCTGGAAACCGATTTTGACGTAGAAACGGTCAAAAAGTTCGGAGCGAAAAAGCAGCTTTATTTGCAAGCAGAACAGTCCAAAGCGGCGACCATCCAGAACGTCCAAGAGCGGTTCAAACGTGTTGCCCAAGGGGAACGCGAAATTGCCGAGGAACAATGGACCGCCGAAAAAGACCGGGCCGAAAAGCGAATCCAGGCGGAAGCGACTCAGGAGAAGGAACTGACCATCAAGGAAACCTTGCGCGTTGAAGCGGAAACCAAAGCGTTGGTGGCCGAAGTGAAGCTGAAGCTGCAAAACACCCTGGAGAAAATTGCGGAGATCAAAGCCCAGGTGGCGGAAAATGACAAGCTGGTAGCAGAGATTGCGGCCAAAGCGCGGGAGCAGCAGATTGAGATTGCCGGAGCCATTTCGGATCGCGACAAGGGGCTGGGCGAAATTCAGGTCCAGGAAATGGAGGCCGTGACATCGGCGTTGCGAAACCTCAAGGTGCCGGACACGGTGATCTTGTCCCCGGATGCTCTGCAGCCGAATGCTGGGACCGCGATGGAGCAGGCATTGCCCAGCCTGCAATTGTTAAAGACGTTTGGTCTGTTGAAAGGGGAAAATGAATTCAAAATTCCGCCGAAACAGCTGCAGCCCAAGAAAGATGCCGACAAGGCAACGGTCACCTCAACAGAGGGCATGAAATAGCGGCATTCGATCACTAGGAGTTCCAGTTCTCGCAGATGTGTCTTGTAGATGCGGGGCCGACATTCGCAGTCGATAACAGTTTGAAATTTCACGAGTTACGTTGCCGTGGCCTGCGCCAGACCTCCTGGTGCGGGCCAATTTTTCGACGGTAATCGCGTTCCTCGAATTTCAGCTCGACAATAGTTTAGACGGACCTGGAAGCTCGGGATGTTTCGGTACTCCGTTTCGCTCAAAAATTGACCCTCGAATGTCTCTGTGTTGATGCGATACGAAAAAGAATCCAGATTCGTTGATATTGCGACAAAGTCCCCTTGTACAGACCACTCAGGATAGTTCTATTATGCAGAGCCGCTCTAAATAGCCCCGATTCTGCGGGTTTTTGTCGAAATCATCTTTCTAGCTCCAATTCCTGAGGTGCGTGATGAGACGAGCGAAAAACCAAGCGTTTACGCTAATCGAACTTTTGGTTGTGATTGCGATCATCGCAGTCTTGATCGCCCTACTGCTGCCGGCGGTCCAACAAGCACGAGAAGCGGCCCGGCGTTCCCAGTGCAAGAACAACATAAAACAGTTGGGGCTGGCACTCCACAACTACCACGACGCGTTTTTGGTGTTCCCACCAGGCGGGACGACTTGCACCGGGTCCCTGACCTCTTATCCAACTCTGTCTGGTCACAGTCTGTTCGCCAGCCTTTTGCCGTACATCGACCAGGGACCCTTGTTTAACCAGATCAACTCTGGCTATGGCGGTTTCAATACCGGCGGTGTCGGCAGTTATGACGTCAAAAGCGAACAAGGAACATTGCAAGTCCTCCAGGCCTTTCTCTGCCCAACCTCATCCACGGCAACGTTCAACGGCTATCAATTCATCACTCCGGGCGGTTCGCCCTATCCGCTAATCGGCTCGCAGGCCACCACGAACTATGTGGGAATCATGGGGTCCTCGCAGAGCGGCTCGGTTCGATCGAACACTGGCACGTTTTATCTGAACAGTAAAAACGGAACACGTGACATGACCGACGGTACCTCTAATTCGATGGTGATTGGCGAGTACAGTGGTCTGGCGAAGGGGCAGACCAAGACTTCGGTTGGCACTGCGGGACCGCAGACGACCTATGGTTGGTTCAACACCCCCGCCTGGTACGGATTTTATGATGACGGCGGATCTAGCGACTACGCCATTCAGATGGGCGCCTACAAGACGGTGACGTATGCGCCAAACACGGCGTGGTTCTTGGGCACCGGCGCACAACAAGCGACGAAGACCTTCAACCAGTCGCTGAAAAGCTCACATGTGGGCGGATTGCACATTTTAATGGGCGATGGTGCGGTGCGCTTTATGAGCGAGAACATCTACCTGCAAACGATGTACGACTTGGCAGATATTTCTGATCAGCATCCGCTGGGCGAATTCTAATCGCGAGTGCTCTCCGTCTTTTGAAACACAAGGCTTCCTGAATTGGAAGCCTTGTGTTGTTGAATGTGTGTTTAATGCTGCAAGTCACCACTCAGAAGTGAGATTTTCGCCCGCTGACTTTGGCGACCAAACACGTCTCACTTCTTGACTGTTCGCTGTCTCAAACCGATTTTTCGCTGTTCGGTTCGATTTCTGAATGAAGATGAAAATAGGGAGAACTCAGGTTCATGCGTCATTTGCCGAGTTTGGTGTGTTGTTGCAGTCTCGGTTTGGGGATGCTGATCGGCTGTGGCCCATCGGGCCCGAGGCGTGACTATGCCGAGGTCAAGGGAAAAGTGACATACCAAGGTGAATCGTTGAAGAAGGGGACGGTGATCTTCCAGCCCGCTTCTGGAGCGGCCGTTGTCGCCGACATTCAGCCGAATGGGACATATACGCTGAAAGGAGTCATCGGCCCAAACTCGGTGATGGTCAGCAATCGCGAACCCGATCCGGGCCCCGGCGGCGCGACCCCGGAACAACGTAAGGCTGCCAAAGCTGCAGCTGCCGCGGCCGCAAAGGTGAAAGTGGTTCCGCCCATTTATGGAACGCCGGCATCACCTCTGAAGGTCGTGGTCAAAGCGGGGGCCAACACGGCAGACTGGGAAATCAAATAATTGAGGCCTTCGCACGGCCGCCTCCGACTTCTCTTTCGTCGACCCAAATGGGTTCATCGCACCCCGTCGTGATTCACGACCACACAGAACGAGTCCGCATCGCGTATGCCACCTTTCATTCGAACTCCTTTAACACGTCTTGGCCGCAAGGTCTGGGGCGCTGTGGCATGCGGCGTGTTGGCGATCGGGATCCTGTGGGGCTGGTTGGCCTGGCAGCGCCCCCCGTTGAACGTCTTGATTGTGACGCTGGATACGACTCGAGCCGATCGTGTAGGAGCCTACGGTTATCGCCTAGCTCATACACCAGTCATGGACCAGCTGGCCGCGCACGGCGTCCTGTTCGAGCACGCCTACACTCCCGCTCCGTTAACTCTGCCGGCACACGCGTCGCTCTTTACGGGGCTTTATACCCCTGAGCATGGACTCCGGACCAACGGAAAAGATCGGCTCGATGACGAAATTCCGACTCTCGCCGCTCTCTTGCGGAAGCGAGAATATGCCACTGGGGCGTTTATTGCCTCGTTCGTCGTGGATTCGAAATTCGGCCTGGATCGCGGCTTTCGGACGTATGACGACGACCTGACCGGAACGACTCCGGCGGACGAAGCGCTACATCGCAATCGCAGCGGAGATCGAGTGGTGGATCAGGCTCTCAATTGGTTGGGCGAGCAGGCTCAAAAGCCGTTCCTGTGTTGGGTGCATCTGTACGATCCACATGCTCCTTACGACGCCCATCCAGAACTCTATGGCGACCGCTTTCAAGATCGACCTTATGACGCCGAAATTGCGTTCGTGGATTCTCAAATTGGGCGACTGCTGGAGTTCCTAAAGGCTAAGCAGTTGTCCGATCGCACATTGGTCATCATTGTCGGCGATCATGGTGAAGGCTTGGACGAGCATCTCGAACGCCGGCATGGCCAGATGCTTTATAACTCGACCTTGCAAGTCCCCTTGATCATGTCGCTGCCCGGAAAATTTCCTACTAGCCAGCGTATTGCCACTCCCGTCTCACTCGTCGACCTTTGTCCCACCATCCTCGAACAGCTAAACGTGCCGCTGAAAAGTCCTGTTAGCGGACGCAGTTTAATCGAGCTGATACAGGGAAAAGACTTTCCAACGCGTGGTGTCTATGGCGAAACGGATGAACCGTTTCTTGAGTCAGGTTGGTCCCCCTTGCGTAGTCTGACCACCGAGAAATGGAAGTATATTCGGACTTCCCACGTTGAACTCTACGACCTCGTTGCCGATCCGTCTGAGAAACACAATCTGGCCGCGAATCATGCGGATCAGGCGAAGTTGTTGGAGAAACAGCTCGCCGATCTGGAGCAAAGTTTAACCAGACACCAGGGAGCAGCAGTTCGACTTTCTCCGGAAGAACAGCGGCGTTTGGCCAGCCTTGGATATCTGGGAGGGCAGTCGTCACGCGACTCCACCAAGCAGGAATCCGGTCTGTTGGATATTAAGGATATGATCGGGCATTACAATGCCTTGGAAGACGCGCATCATCTAATCGAAACTGGCAAATGGGATGCTGCCGAGCAGAGCTTAACAGCACTGGTGGCCGCGGCGCCCCACTACGAATTGGCACAGATTTTCCTGGGTGACATCTATCTGCATCAGCGGAAATTGGAAGCGGCCAGCCAGGTTTATCGCTCGGTGTTGAAACGCAATCCGAATTCCGCTCTCGCGCACTGTCACCTGGGGGATATCCAGGAAGCCCAAGGCCAATACCCGGCCGCCCTGCTCCACTATGAAGAGGCGCTTCAGCGAGAACCCGATTCGGCGAAGTTGCATTACAATCTGGGGCGGACTCTTGTCCTGTTGGGAAACGATCCGAAAGCGATTCGTCATTTCGAGACGGCATTGGAACTGGATCCGGGGCACGTCTTCGCACTGGTTGAACTGGGAACCGCCCTCTTTCGACAAGGTCAACCGGTTGCTGCTTTGGAGCACTATGATACGGCGTTAAAGTATGACGTGAATGCCGTGCCCGCTCATCTGAATGCGGCGATGGTTCTGGCTCAACTGGGCCGCACTTCCGAAGTCCTTGAACATTTGGAGTTGGCCGCGAAGATCAGTCCGCAAGATGCCCAGATTCAGTTTCAGTTGGGAGCCGTTCTGGCCGCGCAACGCAAGATCGCCGAGGCGGTAAAGCATCTCGCGGAAGCCGTGCGTTTAAATCCCGAGCATGCCCAGGCTCGCGAACTGCTCAATAAGATCCAGCCGAGTAACTGATTGCCACAGTGACCGCAGAGGTCCAGGCCGCGTTGCAGGTTATTGGGTTGTTGAGAATCTACTGCGGGGACTCCCTCGGCCCCCTAGATTCTGACGCTGCGCCATGTCTGAGCTCGTATTCTGCTGTGTTCTACATTGCGCACAATGGCTGTCACATCGATCTGTTTATTCTTCCCGTTGATCCTTAACATGATGCGGTACCAAAGAAACACGCTCCCGGATTGTTTGAACTTGAGTCGACGAGGACTAGGTCCAGATCGGCTTGCAAGATGTTCTGAATCCTTTGTTTCCTATCCTCGCTATTCCAAAATTACCGCGCTTTAGGAGTTAATATGGATTGGATTTTCGAACCTTCGATCTGGGTTGCATTTCTCAGTTTGACGTTGTTGGAAATCGTTCTCGGCATCGACAATATCGTGTTCATTTCGATCCTGGCGGGGAAACTTCCGCCGGCAGAACAAGGACGAGCACGCACGATTGGTCTTGCCCTGGCAATGATTACGCGCGTCTTGCTGTTGCTGACGCTGTCCTGGCTGACACGTCTCGTCACTCCACTGTTTACTGTGTGGGGCCACGGGATCTCCGGACGAGATTTAATTCTGATTGGCGGCGGGTTGTTTCTGGTCGCCAAGAGCACTCATGAGATTCACCTCAAATTGGAAGGTGAGTCGCGGACTGAAGTTGGCACGCATCCTTCGTTTGCGAGCGTGATCACTCAAATATTACTGCTGGATGTGGTGTTCTCTCTCGATTCCGTAATCACGGCAGTCGGCATGGTAGACAGCGTCCCGGTCATGATCGCGGCAGTCATTGCGGCAGTATTAGTCATGCTGGTTGCGGCTGGTCCGATTGGTCGTTTCGTGGACCGCCATCCGACGGTGAAGATGTTGGCGCTCAGCTTCCTGATGCTGATTGGTGTCACACTGATGGCGGAAGGATTTGGGCAGCACATTTCCAAAGGCTACATCTATTCGGCGATGGGCTTCAGTATCTTCGTGGAAATGCTGAACTTGCGGATGCAACGAGGACATGCCAAGAAAACGGTACAGCTCAATGAATCACTTGACCTGCAGCAGAGCGAGGCCACACATCCCCAAGAAAAGTAACAGCAGCTGTTGAGCTGACCGCTGCTCCGGTTCATTTGTCTTAGATCGGCGGTAGATTTACGCCCGTCTTATTTGTGGCAGGACGGCAATTTGACAAGTTTGAAATCGGCGAATCATCGGATCGACCGGCTTCTGTCTAATCCGCGAGTGACGTTACCGACGGAACTGGAGTTCTGAATGAATGGCTGGTTGTTGGAAGCCTGGAAGACGACGCAAGACGAGTTCTCCGACTTGGGAGATATTGATCACATTACACGCGTGATTTTGCGTCTGTCGCTGGCTTCGATCCTCGGGGGAATCCTTGGTTTTGAACGCGAACAAAAAGGCAAATCAGCTGGGGTGCGGACGCATATGTTGGTGGCATCGGGAGCGGCCCTGTTTATATTGATCCCGCAACAGGCCGGAGTTTCCGACGCCGAGCTGATGCGCGTGATGCAAGGCCTCGTTGCCGGCATCGGATTTTTGGGCGCGGGCAGTATCATCAAGGTCAACGATCGTGAAAGTGTCACAGGACTAACGACCGCCGCTGGCATTTGGTTTACGGCCGCGATCGGCGTCGCGGCAGGGATGGGGAGGCAGTCTTCAGCAGTCCTCAGTACGTTTCTAGCACTCGCAATTCTTTCTTTTTCGCGAAGGTTTCAAACTTAAATATCTATGAATTTGTTTATATTGACTTCGCCCGCTAAGACGTTCCTGTGCGGCCCAATAGAGGTAGTTGGCAATTGTTTAATAGAGAAATAAAATTAGTGGTGATAGTCCTTCGCGGATTGCTCATAATGTCTGCGAACCATCGTGAATCATCAATCACCAGGGCGCTAGTTGTGTGTGACGCTCATGCTTAGATTCGAGGAACCCCACGCGGCGTTACAGGACTCGTATCGCGATCTCATTCGTGAATTCCGAGATGCAAACGAACCTCTCGTTCCCTTTCCATTGTCATTCCCCAATGAGGATTTCTCAGCGTTCCTGACTCGTCTGGCGGGTTGTGCCCAGGGAGTGGGAATCCCCTCTGGATTCGTTTCCCACTCCACCTATTGGCTGGTCAGCGACGGCGAAGTCGTTGGAGTATCCAACCTGCGTCACGCGCTGACCGACGCTTTACGTCATGAGGGTGGAAGCATTGGTTACGGTATTCGGCCCAGCGCACGTGGCCGAGGCTTTGCCAAAGAGATCCTGCGACAGACGCTTATCCGAGCGCGCGAGCTGGGACTAACAGAGGTCTGGCTGACTTGTGATCAGACCAATCTCGCCTCGATCTGCACGATCCTCAGCCAAGGCGGTTTGTTCATCTCTGAGGAACTGTTAGAGGATCGCCAAGATATTGTACGGAGATATCGGATTGTTATAGATCTTAACTCAGAATCTCGCTGATCAAATTCGGCAGTCGGTGGACCCGAGTCCTAGTTCAGAATGCCAGACAAACCAATCAAAGGGAAAATATCGATGTCGAATTGTTCGTACCTCTGTGCCACAAATGTGGAAGACACCTATCCGAGCTTTAGCGACGAGAGTTATGACCCCGACGTGCAGACAATTGCCTGTGACGTGTGGTGTGTTCCATTGTTGTGGATGGCTCTTTTCCGTCCGAATAATATCGTTCGCAAAACATTCACAGTCGACGGGGACGACATTGTGACCGAAGCTCCGATCGTGGCGCGAACATTGGCCATTCGTCAGCTGGTGGAGGCGGTTCCCTATTTTAATAAACTATTTGCTGCAGAAGGACGCCTGGACGAGTACGCAGAATTTCTCCAACAAGCGTTGGAATCGGTGGATTATGAGTACGTCACCATTGAGTTACATGAGATTGCCTGCCTCGCCGATTCCGAGCAGAATTTCTATGACAGCTTCCGTGAGGCGTTAGCCGCCATCGGAACAGATGAGACTTCGGGAGCGAAAGTGCGGTTCAGCGAAATCGCTGCGTTCCGAGATCTGACGAAGTTCCCCCCGGCTCGTTTACTCCTTGACGAAGCAGGAGATCCTGAACCGACCGACGACGATTTCTGGAACCATTGTCGAGTCTGTGGTGCGGGCCAGTCGCAGTCCGGCCTCGGCCTGCCCGTGCCTTGGGAGCCGGAATGATCGTCAATTGGGTGGAATATTTCGTAGTGGCAGCTATGCGAATAATTTTGAGTTTCTTGACAATGGCCAAGTGGGCCCATGTATCAAGTGAGCGGCGACAATGCTTCGGCAAGAAGATCTGCAGGTCAGTATCGGTCGGTGTGCTGGCGGCGGAAACTTTGTTTACATCCTTCATCTACCCACTGGTATCTCACGTCAAAAAGGACCGCTCGCCGGGGAGTCGTATACTGTGATTAAAAACAGATTTCTCCGTGAAATTGAACAAGAGTTGGTGGCGAGCGGAATGTCCCAGTACATCGTTTCCGCATATCGCAAAGGCCCTCATGATATTTGAGGTGCTTGTCGGGAGCATCGTGGCGGCTGCTTGGTGGTCTCGGTGTTCTACTTCTCGACGACGATTTGTTGGTAAAGCTGCCAATACATTTGGTCGTCGTTGACTGTGGGCTGAGGTTGGTTGTCGCCTGAATCGGCCGGGGCACCCGGTGAGGCAAATGCATCCAGAATGCTTTTCTTCTTGGCTGGTTTGGCCTCGGTGGTGACGGTGGCGAATTGCGTTAAGAGAGTTGTTGCGTCGGATGTTCGATGCTCTGCTTGCGCGGCGAGAACTTCGTAGAACACGACGGTGTTCCAAGCGGGGTGATCTTTGTCGGCTAACTCGATCAGCAGTTGCCGTGAGGTCGCCAGTTGGCTGATAGCGGCTGGTTTTAGTCGTCGTTCCGAATAGATTCCCGTTCGCAATGCGTACAGCCAGTCTTCACGAATGTTGCGTTCCATCAGAATCCGAAAGCCGGGCAGCTTGTCTTGGACAATTTCGTGAGACGAATACTCGAAGGGTTGCGGAGTACTCCCTTCGCCTAGTACCGGCCCTCCCCAGATCGTGAATCGGGCCAGAGCACCTGGTTCTTTGAAGGTATCCCCGAAGCATCCACCCGCCAGGAACACGCTGGCTTGTTGGAACTCATTTCCCGACTGGGCTCGACGCACAATATCGGGCCACAGTTCCGAAGTTCGATCTGCGGGAACGGCCAGTACCCATTCTGTGACATTGTCGTGCATGTCGTAGATCTGCCAATTATTGGCGACAGTCATGCCGACTGGAGCGATTTCGCCAATCCCCGACGCGTTCCGTGGCCGTGCATTAAAGGCTTTTTGAAAGCATTTTTCGAAGACTTCTGCGGCTTTCTGGCTTTCCGCGGAACCCTTCGCTGCGGAGAGTGTCAGATAACTTTCTTGATGATCAGAAAAAGTTCCCGGCTGTCCGGAAGCGGCCCAGACTTCCTTGCATTTCTGATACGTCGACTCAGCCAGATTCTGCTGAGTCACCCAGCGATTAAAATGTGGCCTCGTTGCGGCCTCTTCGAGCGTCTGAGCCCCGCGCGCCGCATATTGCCATTCCACGTGTGTCGGAAGCCGAAATCGAAGCCCTTCAATTGTCGCCTGGCCCGCCTGACTTTGCGATTTAGAAAAATTCTCCTGAAGGCGAGCACAAAATTGCACCGCTGATTCTAATCCGACCAAATAAACGGGTTCGTTTTGGCCCGTTTGCAGAAGCGATAGTAGCTGCGGACTCCCCGTGAGTTGTTTTGCATTCTTCAGCATCGGCTGCAGGCCCTCGGCGCCCAGGACTGCTCGGAATTGCTGCAGTGTGACCTCCGTTTCGCCAATATAAAATTCTCGGACCTGCACCACACTAAAGTCCGTCGCCCCTCCTTTGGCCGCGTTGTTAGCAGGATTCGGCCGCCCCGGCCGGATTTCGCCTCGTGGGCAGAATCTGAGCCGCAAGGTGACCTTGGACTGGTTCCCGGGGATTGACCATTCGTAGGGATCACCGGGCTTTGCTGCTTGGGCCGCAGTTGTTCCCAACAGGCAGAGTGCCGCGATGCAGAGTGAGCGACATCCTCGAAGAGACACCGCCGCTATGAATTGTCGATTAATTAGAGTCATGGTTTTAGGTTTCAATCGAGGTTTCGCAGCACCAAACTTCATTGTCGACTTTTAAACAGTGCGAACATTCAGAGCCGAAAGCGATCACCGGAACCGACCTTCGACAATGGCATCAAAGGGATCGAGTCGGCTCGCACGCCATGCGGGAAGTAGTGCTCCAAAACAGCAACACAACAGTGATCCGGCAGCCACGATGGTCCAGTCTGCTGGGTACAGATCGACATTCATGATCGGTTTCCAATGCAGCCACCAGATATGCGTCGGGGGAACCCATTCCATTCCTTTTGCGAGCCCCCAGCCGCATGCGACACTGGCCGCTGCCGCGAAAAAACCAATCGCTGCGGCACGCATCAGGATTGAGATAAAAATTCCGCCGCGCGACATTCCCATGACTCGCAGGATACCGATCGTCCCCCGTTTGCGGTCGGTGGAATCAATCAGGACACTCACCACCGTGATGACTCCAAACAGGAACACCCCAGCCCCGACGACCAGGACTAGGAGTTGCAATGACACGTCTTGGCGCTGAATTTCCGAGATTCGTCCCGTTTCTGACATCACCGCGAACTGCTTTTGAGACAACGCCTGCACGACCTCCGGAACGTTGTCGATGGTGCGGGCATAAAGGCGAGCTCGGTCGTATACCGGAGGTTGCGGTAGCGGAACGAACAGCTGCACGGCCGCATCAAAATCGACCGTTCCTGCCGCGTGTGCTGCCAGCCACGACGTCATGGTCGCGGGGACGACGGCGATGTGGCGTTCCGTGTGGGCCGCAGCTGCGGCGTCCTTCAGAGGGGGGACCGTGTTGTCAACTTTCAGCGCGACGGACTGAGTTTTGTTTAATGGCCAGGTGCTGAAATTCTGAGTCGCCGCATGAGGTTCGATCTTAGCCCGAAGGTTGGCTTGCCGGACGAGATGCGGGGACGCTTCGTAGTCGAACGCCAGCTCCGGTTGCTGAAAGTATTCGCGCAACCATGTTCGCTTGGGCAAGGAAAGTCCTACCAGAACCCACGATTCGCTTTGAATCTTCGCCGTCGCCGGTGAACTCCAGGGCAGCACCACGTCATCGGCCGTTGTCAGTTCGCTGAGCTCCGACGGCGCGAGATAGAGCCAGGATCCCGGCTTTTGTAATGAGGTTAA
>JAZKFE010000078.1:35690-47407 GCA_040386595.1 Planctomycetota bacterium
TTAATGTGCTGGCTTGGTAGATCTTAAGTTTTGTCCGTTTGTCCGAGACTAATAATGCCGCTAGCGGATCGGGAGGATTGTTTGACAGGTCGACGAGTTGCAGCCCCCGTTCGGTGAATAATCGATGATCGTCTTCCGTCAGATTTGCGTCCGCTTCGCAGAAAATGAGATAGCTGGAGTATCCGTCTCGAGCGGGCTGTTTAGCACTGGGCCAGCCGAATTCTTTAACACGTTGCCCTCGAATGTATTGTTCGCAGGCATCCAGTAAATCAATGTCGGCATAGCCAATTAACGCACCTTGAGTTTCAGTCTGGATCACGGCTTGGACGCGGCACTCCAGGGTGACTGTTTCCTCGTCACTTCCCCGGCCGCGTGTGACCAGAACTTGAACTTCATCGCCGACCTTCGCGTGGAGCTGCCCGGCCAGACCTTGCCCCAGGATGACTGTACGAGACCGGGATGGAGGCGCTTCGACTCCCAGTTGCCGGAGTTTGGGATCACCCTGGCGGGTCGAGAAGAGTGTCGCCGATTCGACTTCAAATGGCGTTCTTCCGGAAGCCTTCCGTTGCATACGGACGACGCGTTGCTTTTCAGGAATGATGACTTCCACCGCGGGGAATTGCCGCTCTAGCCGCGCGATGGCTTCCCGGTTCATGAGTTCGCCCTTTTGAGCGGACCAGAACGTCACTTCACGACCGCTGGGGCTGGTGACCAGCTCTTTGCGCAGTTCGGCGACATGCCCTCGCTTCAGTCCCAGCAACATCAGAATGGGCAGGCAGATCCCGGCCACGATGATGATGTGGTGCTGAGTCGTGCTCCACAAGCGAATCAGGTCGAGCCAGCCGAGCCGAATATAAAACAACCACCGGGAGATCATGCATCAACTTTCTGCGTGAGTGGTCCTGCAGCGGCCAGAGCCACGGCCTCTGAAAATTGCGGAAGCGGCTGGAGATCAGTGTCGCTCGGAGCAGGCAGATCTGCCGGAATGACAATAGAATAGGATTGTTCCGCTTCAGGTGACGAAATGCTGGTCGCGATTATCGGACTGTTGCGAGTCACCTCCACGACTTCACCTACTGGTTGCCCCTTCACGGGAGCCATCCGAATAATGACGTCGGCAAACGCCGCTGCTAGTTGCTCATCGTGAGTAATCATTACCGCCGCGCCTTGCGAAGACTCACTACATTGCAGCAGGCGGAGTTGCTCAAGGGCTCCCCAGGCAAGTTCCCGGTTCAGGGCGCTTGTGGGTTCATCGACATAAAGTAATGTCGGACGATGAGCGATGGCTCGAGCCAGTGCCACGCGTTGATACTCGCCCCCGGATAGCTTGTTAATTCGGGAGAAGGCCAGTCGCCGCCGTCGCTGTTGTCTTTCAGCTTCAGTTCCGGCCGTGTCTGAAACGCCAGAACCATCCAAGCGAAAAGTCGTGAGTAATTCGTCGACTCGGTCCCAGCAGCGTTGCCCCAGCATGCCATTTAAACGCAGGGGGGCTGCAATATTTTCGCGTACGGTGAGTGCCGGCAGCAGTTCCCCACTTTGCAGGGCAAATCCCAGGTGTTGTCGCCGCAGCCGTTCGACCTGTCGCAGCTGACGTCGCATCCAAATCTGCCGTAAGTCATGCTCGAGCCACGTTCCATCCTGGTTCTGCGTTCGCATGATAAAAGTCTCTAAGCTGTCCGGCTGAGTGGGAGATCTCAAGAGTCCCAGCACAGTCAGCAATGTGGTCTTGCCGCACCCACTAGGCCCCAGGAGTGCGACGACGCTCCGCCTGGCAATTTGCAGGTGATGCTTGACGCGAACAACAAACTGCTCCCCCCGTTCCGGGTCAAACAGACGCTGTTCCAGTCCCGCCAGTTCAAGCACATAGTCTGGTGGTTCATTGAGTGATTTCGACGACATACCCCGAACCCGTTGTTGTGAAAACTAAAGGGACAAGTACAGGAAACGAGCAGATTTAAACGCCTGTGTAGAAAACTCTTGAAACGCTAATAAAACGTTACGGCAGCTCGCTGACGCGAAGGAATGTGAACTTGTCGTTGACGGCCTTCTCAGACAGCGTCAGCCAGTCTTGGCGGCTGCTCAGCAGGTCGTCGATCCGGAAGACTGCCGATTGCAGTCGGTCCAACCATTGCTTGAAGGCCTCGGTGGTCATCAGGGCTAGGTCCGCGGGGGATGTATCGAGAGCAGCCGTGCGTAGCGGCAAGTCGGAGATCAGGTCCTTCAATTTGACATTCGCTGCGAGTTCTTGTCCGGTGCTGGTTTCGGTCAGAACTTCTTTTAGATCATTCAGAATGCCACCGACATCCTGCCGGTCGACCTTGCTGGTCTTCCCTTTAAATCGAGTAAAAAGCCCATCGAGCGTGCTTTTTAAACGTGTCAGCTCGACTTCGGAGACCATCACCTTCTTGGCGGCAACTTCGCGTCCCCGTGCATCCCGTACGGTCGCCGTACCTTCATACACTGTGGTGTCCTTGAACTTCTCAGCTGCCGCTCCAACGAGTGTAAACAGCGGTTGCGAGAGTTCGTTCCGGCTGTCCATTGCGGGAGCGTTTCCTTCTCGGACGTTTTCCAAATCTTTAAACGACTCTTGTAACTTTAGAGAAAGATTGCGTGCCGCTTCAGTGACCTTCGCGGCATTCGGCTCTACGGCTTGAAAGATGCCGGTAAATTCGCCGTTATTGCCTGACAATTGTTGGTATTGGGCCAGTGCCAATTCACGCTGATTCCGTATTAGCTGGTACTGTCCGCATAGGCTTGCGGTCTCGACCGCTTTCTCCTGTCCCAGTGCCTTCACCATCGCTGCGAGGTGTGACGTTAATTGGTCATCAGTCGCTCGTGTGAGAAGTAGAGACAGTTCGACTACCGATTGATCGACTGCCGGTAAATCTCTTCCTAGCAACAGTGTATGAATATTTTTCGACATGCGAGCCTTCGAATCTCCACCCCCCTGAGGCTTCGATCGACTTAGTAGTTGACCTAGTGTCAATCTCGTACTATTGAAGCCGCGAGGCCGTCGGGAGCTTGATGTTAAGATGTTGTCCACTCCGCCGTATTGATTGGGGTTTTGTCCTCGTTCAGCCAATTGGCAACTCGCCACGCCGAGCAGAATGATGTGTTTCACGCTGTTGGAGGACCATGTTGCGTTTTGTATGGCTTCGTTCAATCCGGCCAGGACGTCTTCCGGCCAATCGTCTTCCAACGCAATGGCTTCCAGACGATCTAAACTTGCTGAAAAACGCTCGTGATCGTCAGTGAGATCACAAGTTGTTCGACTGGTGAAACGAGCTTTGGGAACGTTGTCTTGATATTCGACGAATCCCAGGCGAACGGCTCCTTTCAGCTTCTCATTGCTGCGAAGCGTACCGATCGTTTCGCGAATCATATCTTTCAAATAGTCGAACATCCGCTTTGGATCGTTTTTGTCATATTTGGCTAACATAAAGTCCGTACTTTCGATCACGAATACGATCTCCAGTTTGACGTCGCGTAGCTCGTTGCGTTGCTTGGCTAGAGTTCCACCTTGGCCCACTCCCTGGACATTTCCGGCGTAGACGATGACCGGGTACTCGCTATCGTCTCCTTTCTCCGTCTCAGGAGCATTCGAGATGAGGGCATAGCGACGCTTACCATCGGGGACCGCATTCTGCTTCGCAGAACCTCCACCCGCGAGTTGCAATTCAAACGCACGATCTCCTTGAGGGTTGATCGGATCGAGGATAAATCGTGTGCTCCAGGCACGCAGATCTTTCTCGCCAATCCAACCGACGGCGAGTCCCTTGGAATCTCCAACTCTGAGACGGCCGTTGATTGGGCCCGATGTTCCATCCTCATTTTTGATGCGGAAGAAGATGGCCCACGGTTCGATGGGTTCGCCTTGAGCCATGGGGGTCTCGGCAAGCGTGGCCTTGGAACTGACGACTACCACCTTCGCCACCAGCGATGACGGCTTGCCATTGGAGCCAGGGACATAGACGAGTTTGTTCTCATTCGCCGCATGAGCGGAGTGAGGTGCCGTTGCGTGAATCCAGATCAGGCAGGCGACTATCCATCGCAGCCAATTTAACGAGCTCATCGGAGCAGTCATTGAAAAATCCTCATGATCAGTATGAATAAACTTGTTGTGTCGAGATGAATCTCGATTCAAGTCGATGTATTAAATGACGAAAGAGGGATGTTATGTGGCAGTGAATTTCAGCTTTAGCAGGGCCAGCCTCGACCGAGCTTTGAGCTGTTGCTCGGGTGAAGGCTTGGCGCGCAGGGTTTGCTCGTACGCCACCACTGCGGCTTGATGTTTTCCGACTTTTTCCCGCAAATTGCCGAGCGTCAGAAGCGTCGCCGCCGGAGCCGATTGATCTTCTTTTAAACTTTCTTCCAGACGCTGCAGGGCTTCGGCCAGCAGTGGCTCTGCTTTCTCTGGCTTCAGATTCGCCTCGTCAATCATCGTGTCGATGAGGGCATCTCGGAGAGAACGTGCCTGGGGGTGTCGCCGCGTTCCAGCATCGAGTACGGTCCGGGCCTCTCCTAGCAACAGTTCGCGACGTAAACGGATGGCTTCGTTTAAATAGTAGTCGGGACTATTGAGTCGCGACTGAGCGGTCTCGGTCATCTGGACCAGGTATGGAAATCGCTCGCGTTGCCCGGCCCCTTGTTGCAGCAATTGTGCTGCGAGTCGTTGCAGATTGAGGGCTAAGGTCAAATATTCCCGGCATGGCTTGCTGGTCGCTGGCAATGATCGCGTTGCATATTCCTCTGCTGCGAGTGCTACCGCGAAGGCCAACACGGGATCGTTGATTTGTGACGTGCTTTTCTGGATGTCGCTCACCGGAAGATTAGCGAGCTTCTCGTCGGTAAGATCGGGGTACCACTTTGACAACGCGTATCGCAGGGCAACCGAGTACTGTTCGGCTCCGATCAGTCCCATTACCGCCAGGACACGCCCCTCCGCCTGGAGTTGATCTCGCACATTGCGCGTCTCCTGAATATCGAGAGCCGTTTGCGGCGACCAGTGATGCTCGGCCCGACCGAGTTCCACCATGACTCCTTGCAGGCTGGCAGCGGCTTGTTGCGACGAACCGAACTTCAATGCGAGGGCTGCCGGCAAGAACCGTTGTAGTCCTTGTCGCAAGAAGCGTTCTTCTTGAGCGAGTCGCAGATTCGAGGCATCTTCGCGGCCCCATAGCGCTTGCAGTGCGGGGGCCCCCAGCAGTGCGGTCGCCTTGGTCGCATAAGGAAGTTTCGCCGCAGCGTCGGCGGCCGCGGCGAATGCCAGCTGCGCAGAATCTCGGTAGTCGGGAGCAAGGCGCAGTGACAAATACCCCTGAGCCAGCCGTCCCGCCAGAATGGCTTCGCGGAACTGGAGTTGCTCACCCGCGGAGGCCGCTGGTTCTGCATGAGTTAAGTTTTCCAAGGCTGCGGAAAGAGTCTCCGCCACTGCGGCCGCAGCGGCTGTTGGCCTGGCACCGTCGATCAGTATCAGCCCTGCCTCGGCGAGCGACAAGTAGGCCTCGGCTTGCCATTGGATTGGTGCGTCTGCGGCCTGTTTTGCGGGGAGTAAGTCTTCTCGTGCCTGGTTCAAGCGAGCGATCTCACTCTGCCGCCAATTGGCCTCTGGCAGGGCAATTTTCGGATCGGTTTGTTGTTGAATTTGCTGCCAGGCTGCGAGCACGCGGACCTTGCCACGCAGCAATTGGAATGGTGGTCTGGTTTCTTGGGCCGCCTGTTCCTGAGTGACCTGCTGCAGAAATTTCTCTAACTCTTGAGGGGCTTCTCCGGTTCGTGTGCGAGCCTCCAGCAATGCGACGAGAATCGGTTCGGCACGCTGCAGGCTCAATCCGAACTCTAGACGCCGCGTGGCTTCCACGAGCTTGCCCGATTGCGTCAAAACTGCGGCACTTTGCAAGAGTTTTGTCGGCGACTCCAGTTCGTGAAGTTGTTGTTCGATCTCGGTAATCAGTGCCGGGGCGGCTTGTTGTTCGCGGGCTTTGTCTCGGGCCTTAGCAAATGCTTCTCGGGCCCGTAGAAATTGAGGTGCGGCATCTGCGTGGGCTTGAGTGCTTAGGAGAGCGGTTGATGTTTTCAAGCGGCCCAGTTCTCGCGAGCTGAGACCCCGGGCATAGAATGCCAGAGCACTGGCTTTCGCAACATCTTTAGTCGCTGCGTCAGCCATGGCCGCCGCCTCTTCCAGCAGGTTTTGTCGGACATCATGCGGTGCGAGTTCGGCTAAGCGATTGAGCATCATGGCTTGCAACGCCTGGTGGTGTGTTTGCACATCAGCGGCGACTGGAGCCAGCAATTCCTTAACAACTTGCAGTTCGCCGGATGTATCCGCTTCCAGCAGAGGTTCATCCTGGAAGAGATAGAAATCTCGCCGACGGCCTGCGATCTCTTCCACTTTTGTCAGAGTTTGTGCAGCTTCCGCTCCTAATTTCTTGACTTCATTAGCACGGCCCAGGACCAACTCGGAGTTCAATAACACGAGTTGCCGGGTCAGATCGCGATAAGATTGATTCAATTCTCGGAGTTGTTGCAGTCGTTCCAATTCTGATGCCCGGCTGACGTCACGTTTAGCGGCGGCTGCGTCCCGCCGTGCCAGGCTCGCATCCAATCGCATCGTAAGCTGAGTGTCTTTGACCAGCTGTCGTTCGAGTTCTGGTTCGGCTTCGAGTTGTTTGACGAGACCGTCAAGCTCGACAAGTCCATTGGAAAGCGCATCATAGGCCCCGCTTGAGAGAGTCCATTCGGGCCGTGCGGCCAATTCCCCTAGTAACAGTCGCCAGCTGGTTTCACGCACTCGATTGGGGATCGATTTCTCCGCGACATTGTCCTTCCGTGCCGCCCGTAAGCGGTCGGCGGTACTACTCAGAGTTTCTTGCGCATCAATAGAGGAAAGGGACACGCTCAAGACGAGTGCCGCGCGAACAATCACACCTGGAGCGGAGCTATGGGAATGACGACGTTTCGGCGACATCAACATTTTTATCGAGTGAATTTGAAACATGATGAAGGCCCGCAAGTAACAAAAAGAGGAATGACAGACTCATGTGTCATGCGTGTGAAATCACCGGTCGAGATGCGGGCTCCGCCAGCATTGGTTACCAGTCTGTGAGATTCATCCGCCCGGCTCGTCGACGTAGTTCCAAGATGAGCATTTACTTTGATCTCGGTTTAGGCGCGCGCCTGCAGCACGGAACGGAATTCGTTCGCTTGCGTATGAGGAGCTGTGGGAGAGCATTACTTGGAAATGGGCGTTCCTGATCGTGCGCGAGCAGTGGCAGGTGGCCGTTGGGCCAGGGTTTCGTTGAGCCAGTTGCGCAGTGGACCTTGGACAAACTCCAGCCGTGAATTCAGATCTCGTAACTCGCCGTTCACGTTTGATCCGGGGGTGCGCATCAGGCTGGCGGCCGTCGCCACTTCGCGTTCCGCATCCTGGTCTCGTCCTAGTCTTTTGTAGGCCAACGCTCGGTAGATGTGATACATCGCCACGCTTGAATCGAGCCGACAGGCTTCTTCGAAACTCCAGGCGGCATCGGCCATACGATTGGCCTGAAAGGCGTTCGTTCCACTGTGAAACTCGTCACGGGCCGCATTCGGAAAATGAGGCCGCGGTTGCTGCAACAGCTGATCCAGGGCGGTCCGCAGTCGAGTCAAATGACCGGCCTGTTCAGCGGGATTGGACTGATTCTTGGTAAGTAAATCGGTTGCAGTTAGATAGTCACGCAAGGCATCTTCGTGACTGCCGGCCACGACCCACAGTTCTGCTCGAGCCAGGTACGGTTCTGCGGTTTGTCGCTCCAGTTTGCGGTTTTCGCGGAGAATATTATCGATTTCCGCCCATGCTGATTGTACGGCTCGCGATTGAAGTTGAATCAACGCAGGGACGCCTTCGCACGTTCCCCGAGCCGGCGCTCCTAACAAAACGCCAGTAATGAGAATAAATATCATTCCATATTGATAGTTCTGCCGTTTTTGATGTTTGTAGGCTCGTGAGGTTACTGTCATGGCGGCCCGCCCCTCGTGTTGTACGTTGCAGTTGTATTGATTGTGGTTTGGTCAACCGTCGCTATTAAAAATAGCATGTCCACGGAAGCAATTGATCATATGATAAATGAATCACTACTCTAGGACTGCCTGCGAGTGTTGTCAAACTCACTGGACGCGATCTGGCGATTTGGGCTCACATGATTGTTGACAATGACATGTAATCAGGCCGCTTCGAAGTTGGTTGTACGGAGGATGCCGGCCAATGTCTGTTTTTTGATCACAACTTTGGTAGGTTCGAGGTCGGTTCTGCGCGGCGTGAGTGACTATCTCTGTCACGCCTGAGCCGGTGTGAATATCGTTCGGTTGTTCATGGTGAATGCCGTATGAACGCCTTCGGGGCTCTTGTCGAGAATCGATGTTTCTCTATTTCTCTCCCTGTTATGCGACAGCGAAGGCCGCGAGGGGCCAGAAAATGTGGCCAGAAATTTTCTTGGCCCTGAATGGCACCCACCGTCGCAAATCGAGCGAGAGAGGAGGACTGGGGGTGAAGTTTGTGTTAATATTAGGCGAATCGCTTCTTTTCGATTTGCCAAGGACTCAATATGCCGCAGCCTTCGGGGATGGGGACTGACACCGAACTGCAAAACCTGATAGACCTTACGTTACGAGGCGACTCGTCAGCGCACGTGTCTTTACTAAATCATGCCTGTGACCGACTGCTGCGGCTGACTCGAAAAATGTTCCACGGATTTCCGAATCTCCGGCGGTGGGAAGAAACGGATGACGTGTTTCAGAATTCGATGGTGCGATTGCATCGGGCATTGGTTGATGCGCGAGTTGAGTCCGTACGGCACTTTTTTAATCTGGCGGCACTCCAGGTGCGACGGGAGTTGCTCGATCTCGCAAAGCATCACTTCGGTCCCGAGGGGGCTGCTGCGAAGCATCACACGGATGGCATCCCCTCTGATGAGAATGGAGGAGCCCTGCACGATCGGGCGGATGAACCAGACAATTTGTGCGGTTGGAGCGATTTTCACGCTCAGGTAGATCAGTTGCCGGCAGACGAACGGGAAGTGTTCAGTTTACTTTACTATCATGAATTGACGCAGGAAGAAGCTGCTCGAGTTTTGGAAATCTCGTTGCGGACCGTCAAACGCCGCTGGCACTCGGCCCGGCTGCAGTTGCACGAGGGATTGAATCGTGATCGATAAGGACGAGGAATTGCTGGCGACCCTCCTTGTCGAGTGGGAAGAGCTGCGCGAGTGCGGACAGGATACTCCCCTCGCTGAGTTGTGCTGCGATCATCCGCATCTGTTGGACGAGCTGGCACGACGGATTCACATTCTGAATGTCACATCGTGGATGGACAAACCGGTTGCAGAGGCGGGAGACGATGTGGAAGCTCCGGCGTCGACCTGGGGCATGCCACGTACGTTGATTGGTCGGTATCGTCTGGATGATCTCGTCGCGGTCGGGGGCTTTGCCCATGTTTGGCGCGGTTACGATTTGGAATTGCAGCGGACCGTGGCGATTAAGGTTCCGAAGCCGAATCGCCTGGAATCGCCTGAATCGTTTCTCGCCGAAGCCCGCCGGGTGGCTCGGTTAAAGCATCCGGGGATTGTGCCGGTGCACGATGTGGGGCGGGAAGGTGAATCGTGCTTTATCGTGTCTGAGTTCGTGGAAGGTGGCAGCCTGGAAGATCATCTTTCTCGCAATCCACCGACGCAGAACCAGGCGATACGTTGGGTGGCCGAGATTGCAGATGCCCTGGAATATGCGCACCTGCATGGCGTGATTCATCGTGATATCAAACCGGCGAACATCCTGATCGACCACCACAACCGAGCTTTGCTGGCCGACTTTGGAATTGCCCAAACGTCCACTTTGGCGAGTCGCGAGTCGCTGTCGTTGGGGACGTTGCGGTATATGTCTCCGGAGCAGTTGGAAGGAAAAGTCGTTGATCCGCGATCAGACATCTTTAGTCTGGGGGTCGTGCTATATGAAACGTTCACTGGAAAGCTGCCGTACTCATCGTCCGAGCCCAATGTCTTGCGGCGTGAAATTGCGGATGGGGTGATTGTCGGGACGGGCGATCTTCCGCCGGAATTAAAGACGATTTGCGATAAAGCCTTGGCTCACGGGCCGCATCGACGGCATGTGTCGGCTGCGCAGTTAGGAGCAGAACTACTGCGTTATCTGGATGTTTCTGCGGCTTCGACAAAGCCTTTGATGGGCTGGAAAGTCTGGGGCACTATCGCCTTGGCCTCGGCGGCGATTCTCTGTTGGGCCATACCGCAAACGGCCCTTTTTAATCAGCCTCTGAATCAAGCCGTTCGTCCGCAGGAAGCCAAAAATGAAAAGGCTTTATATTGGTTGAACACCGATTCAAAAACGCGACATAACGAAGGTTGCGAGCATTTTCAGAAGACTAAGTCCGGACGTTTGTGTGGGCCAGACGAAGGCAAGCCTTGCCGCGTCTGTGGAGGTTGATTTCTGCGTGAGATTCGGGCTATTTATTCAAATAGACGAGAATGAGTATCGCACCTGGCTCGTGACGCCGGCGAGTTTAGTCGCTTAAGCCACGGCACTTGTTTAAGGCGCGATGTGTGAGCGCCACGCCGCTCACAAAGTGAGTGTCATTTCGCCGGTGCTCGCGGATCCTGTTTGGCGTCGCGAAGAAGTCTATTCGAAAAGTGATGTTTTAAACGTTCACTCATGTCGCAAGGCCCTGACGGGATCGATGCGCGCCGCCCGGCGTGCGGGAGAGACTGCGGCGAGTGTTGTGACGAGAACGGCGAATGTGAGGACGGTCATTGCTAACCACGGCGGAAAGACGAAGATCGACTGATCCAGGTTAATTTTGAGATCGTTGGTTACCAGGCTGCGGATGTAGGCATCACCGGGGAAGGATGCTCCCCAGGCGGCTAGTAATCCCAGCCCGCCCCCTAGCAAGCCAATGAGTGCGCCTTCGACGAGAAACAGAAATTGTAGCGTTCCGTTTCCCGCGCCAACCGATTTCATAATGCCAATTTCTCGCGTTCGTTCGAGGACGCTCATTAACATCGTGTTGGCAATGCCCAGGGCGGCGACCAGCAAGGCGATTGCCGCAATGCAGGTCATGCCCCCAAAAATTAGCAAATACATGAGACGTTCACGCTCAATATGTTCGAGCGGCGCGTAGGCGTTAAGTCCGAGATCGTTGATGGCTTTAACGACATCTTTCGAGTGTTGTGGGCTGTCCACAAACACCACGGCATGTTCCAGGCCGACCGTGTTTCCTTTGAAAAGTTTTTGCATGAGGTCGATGGCAGTCTGATACGGAAGAGTGACTGGGGAATCGGAATTCAACCATTGAAATGCACGTCTATTAGCTTCTTCCATCTCTTCAGGCGTACCATCTCTCTGAACGCCTGCGATCGTGTATTCCCGATAAATTGGTTCCGGTAACACTGACGTCTCATTGCTTAACGCATTTTTGAGAATGAGTAGTTCCGAAGTCGTGAGTCCCAGGCTCGGGACTGTTGCCGGAAGGCGTGCTCTAATTTTAGCGAGCAAGGCACTCTCGTCCCGTGTCAATTCGGCGCGGTCGGCCTTGATGAGATCCACCGTAATGCCCCCTTCATTCCGAGTTGGCCGAAACTCGATTCGGAGTTTACGGCCAACGGCGGCATTCAGGTCGGCGTCGTTTGTGAGTCCGAGTTGATATAACAAGTGTTCTTTAACGACAACGGATGGTT
>JAZKFE010000078.1:47417-51108 GCA_040386595.1 Planctomycetota bacterium
TCGTGTGCGGACTGAAAAAAACGCCCGGCGACAATTCGGCGCTGGCCATCGAGACTGTCGTGGCGCGAAGAGGCCATGTGAACAGATTGTGAACGGCTGCCGAGAATCGCAAAACCGTGGCCATGAACTACGGGAATTACGAGCTTGACATGTGGTATGGTCGCGAGCTCTTTGATCCTTTCTGGGGTGAGCTCGACTGGTTCTCTACGAGCACCAGGATTTTGCTGTCCGATGGCCACACGCAGGCGTTGTTTTCGCTCGGCGGACATGTCACCCGGCACTTCGATTTTCTGGTCAGTCTCGGCATCTTTGGCGGCTTTCCACCCTTGGTTGACGTGGATTTGTCGATCCATGTCGTTGCGTTGTGCGATCCGGTCGATCGTGCTTTGGACACCCTGGCCAATCGACAAACTTGCCGCGAGCACGAACGAGCCAAACACCACACCTAATGTCGTCAGCACCGTCCGCATTTTTTGCTGCCAGAGTGCCGCCACGGCAGACTCATGAGATCGAGAAACCGCATTGACCAGAGCTTTCTATATCGTGCACGATCAATCAGGAGTCAGATTGATCGTGGGAGTCATTCGGGAGAACGTCTCACGCTTGGTGCGTCAAGAAAAGTGGTTCGAGTTCAGGCCAGAATTTGACCATCTTTCAAGCGGATGATGCGATTGGTGCAAGTTGCGGCCAGCTCTTCGTCGTGCGTGACGAGAATAAAGGTGGCCTGGTGGTTTCGGACGTGTTGCATGATCAGGTCGATGACCTCGCGTGCGTTCGTACTATCCAGGTTCCCCGTGGGTTCATCGGCCAGAATGATTTGGGGATGATTGACCAGGGACCGTGCCACTGCGACGCGTTGATTCTCGCCGCCGCTCAGCTGTGCCGGTCGGTGTTGCAGGCGGTGGCCGAGCCCCACAGCTTCCAGGGCGGCTCGCGCTTCATCCCGGCGTTGCCGCGGTGGGACGCCGCTAAAGATCATCGGTAGCTCGACATTTTGCAGTGCGGTCCGCGATGGAATTAGGTTGAACGACTGGAAGATCATCCCCACTGTGGTGGAGCGGAATCGCGCCAGCTGCCTTCCCGATAACCGCTGCAAATCGTGGCCAGCGACATGTAGCGCACCCGACGTCGGGTGGTCTAAACCTCCTAAAAGATTGAGTAACGTGGACTTGCCCGAGCCTGACTTTCCAAGTAGTGCGACACATTCACCGCGCTGAATCTGCAGAGAAACGCCACGTAATGCGGTTACGGGTGATTTCGATGTTCCGAAAGACCTTGTGAGTAACTCGGCGCTAGCGGCGAGCTGAGTTTTCTTTGACAACTCCGGCGGGGAGATGAGCACAGCTGGGGAACTCCGGCGAGCGGCATTTGACAGGATTATTTTAGACAAAATCACTATAGCAACTCGGTCGGCGTCCGCAAATTAAATTCGAATCGAAGTTTTGGCAGCACTAGAACATGTTCGGATTGCCAATTGCTGGCACGTGCCATCTCGAAACGCGAGTTTTGAAGTTGTCTATTTTCACGGGGACCAGAAGGAACATCGGAATTATCTCTCGCAAAGCCGCGAAGGCGCCAAGATGAAGAAAGTGTTGTTCTGTTGAGTTCCAAGATCTTGCGCCTTGGCGCCTTTGCGTGAGATCTTCCGCAATTGGGGCTCGATTTGTGGCGAATCACTGGCGGAGAAACGACAATGAAGCCTGCCGGAGAATCGCGAGACTGCAAAGCGTTAGCGTTTTGGGCATGGATGGGCAATCTGATTTCCGTCGGTCCAGTCGAGTGGACGTACAAGAGAAAACAGGGTACATATGACGCGTGTTGTTAGGTTACGTTCACGGCACTTAGGAGTCATGGCGATGAGACGATATGGAGTATCAGTACTGCTGTTGCTATTTGCCATAAACGTTGTACAGGGAGAAGACTCAAACGTCGTCGATTTGGGGAAGATTGATCGCAAGATTGTGAACGAGCCAAAGTATAAGAACGAGCCTCATTATGCGCTAATTGTGCTCGGGCTGCAGGCGCAGCATCGGTCGTGGTTGGTTATGGATGGTGACGAAGTTTTGTATATCGACCGGAATGGAAATGGAGACCTGACCGATCCTGAAGATCGGATTGAGTGCGATAAGGCTGCGAGCGCAGGAAAGGTTGTCTCGACGGATAACACATATTTGCGAATGGATACCTTTACGATTGGAACCATCGCCGGTGCCAAGTTGAAATTTATGTACTGGGTACGCAATAAGAGTGCGATGCCGAAGGATGAGTTAACTCGAAAGTACTTGCGTGAGCGTGAAATGAATAATTGGGAGAATGGAACCCTGTGGCGGATTGCGGAGGACGCGGGGCAGGCACAGAATCCGATTCTATTAGCAGCGACTCCTGCTGCCGCTCAGATTTCGCATCTCGATGGCCCGTTAACTTTTTGTTTGAAATGGAAGGAACGTCAACGACTGCAAGCATGGCCGAAGGTGACAGTGTTCGATATTAATATTGGCACGTTTGCGTTTCCTGCGCAAAACTATTCGCATAAGGTGTTCTCACCGCTGACCGAGCACGAATTTCCCCGCGATATCCATCCGTTGGCCGTCTTTCAGTTTCCGCCGGTCAAGCCAGGCGATCCGCCTATCATTCAAGAGATCGAGCTCAATGAACGCTGCTGTGGTGATACTGCCTACATGCGGTTTACCGTGCCAGAGAAAGTCGGACCCGGCAAGGTAAAGGTCACGCTGACATATCCTGGATGGAGGGTTCGCGACGTTCAGCCAGCAACATTCGAGATCCTCATCGAACCAGAAGTTGAGAGCTAGATTGACGAGGCCTCTACGTGCGGACGTTTTATCACGGCTCCTCGGCCTGCTATCGAAGAGTCCCCTGCTCTGCGATAGCTTTTGACTCCCTCCGGTTTGCTAGGTATGGTGAGTTTGGAACGAGATCTATTGCGGGTGTCGATTGTCGAACTCTCGTGGCTTTCTCGAAAACTCTGCCGATTGTGAAGGATTCGCCAATGCCCCAGCGCGCGTTAGTTGTGATTGATATTCAGAATGACTATTTCCCGGGTGGAAAATGGACGTTGAGCGGAATCGATGCGGCTGCGGACAATGCGGCTCGATTGCTGGCCGCCGCACGCCAGTCGGGCGACTTGGTGGTTCATGTTCGTCATGAATTTCCCACGAGCGACGCACCCTTCTT
Organism: Planctomycetota bacterium; assembly: GCA_040386595.1. Lineage (GTDB taxonomy): Bacteria > Planctomycetota > Planctomycetia > Planctomycetales > Planctomycetaceae > JAKFVC01. The sequence goes on from JAZKFE010000078.1 coordinate 50,610, forward strand.
TGCTCCGGGATCGGTCGGAGCACAGATCCATCCCAAAGTGCAGAATCTCGGCGATGAGCCTGTCGTGCTCAAGCACCAGATCAATTCATTTCGTGACACGGACTTGAAGGAGATTCTGGACCGGAACGGGATTCAAGAAGTCGTCATCTGCGGTGCGATGAGTCACATGTGCGTGGATGCCGCGACACGGGCGTCGAATGATTTTGGCTATCAATGCACCGTCGTGCATGATGCCTGTGCCTCGCGTGACTTGGAATTTAATGGAGTCACAGTCCCGGCCGAGTATGCTCATGCGGCCTTTATGTCGGCGTTGAAATTTGGCTATGCCGCTTCGGTCTCTACCGATGAATTTCTGGCCGCGAATTCGCCGGCGTTGTAGGTGATCGGTTCGATCTGGATAGCTCGCTCTGGTCTTTGTCCATACAGAAGAAGTTGAACCACGGAAACACGGATTTTTTGAAAGTTATTAAGAAGAGTTTTTTAAGGGGAACTAGTCCGA
>JAZKFE010000078.1:51118-55097 GCA_040386595.1 Planctomycetota bacterium
CTAGTCCGAGTTGAGCCGGGTTGGCTGTGGGCGCTGTTGGCGGCGAGGCTGAATTGCATAAGTATGAATAGCAGGCAGAGCCCCGCGACTCGGGGGACCCAGAATAAACTTTCGACCTGCAGCTGATCGCGAACAAACATCGGTCGACAGGTTAACTCCAAAACGACCGCGGCTATGCTGGTTGCCACGAGTGCCCCGGTGACGACGATCGAAAACGTTTGTCGGCTCTGTACTGGTCGACGGGAAAACCAGTGCCAGATTAAGAAGTCGATGGCTAACACGGCGACGAGACTTCCGGCGATGACCAAGGAGAGGCGGACTGCGGATGGGGTGTTTTGTACGGCGTACAAAAGAGAGAGCATCCAAGCGGCGCTGCCGGCTGCCGAGCCGATGAATCCCCAGCGATAGCCTGTTACGGGGTGAGGTGCGTGCTGGCTTGCATCCAGACTTTCGGAAATCATGGCGACAATCCGATTGAGGTGGTTAATGCCGACTTCTCTGAGGCTGTTTCTGTCGTTGCCTCAGACGACGTTCAAATTTCAGTATATCTTGGAATTCGAAATCGAAACACTGCTGGCCACTGAAATGCTGTCGCGGAACTGAAGCAGCTGAATTTGTGGAAGAGTGGCTATCGAGGAAACGGAGTTTGTCGGGTTGTCGTTATTGTCTCGTCTGCGGGAGATTGAGGCTGTAGGTTTGGAGACACCTATTTTTTATACAAGATCCAGGATGGGCTTAGAATCGCCTTCTGGCCGGTCGTTGAATATACTGGAGTGTGGAATTCGGGAGGCGGGACTCGTGCGTAGTTGGTTGAAGCCGTTGGTGACTGTTTGCATGCGATGATGTTTGTGAGGCGATAGCGCCGGATGCATCGTTTTGCAGAAATCGGAGTGGCTTGAACTTTGGATGACACCTAAAGAGTCCTGGCCATTGTTTCGAGCCCTTTCAGGATCGCCAATAATGATAAAGATCAGGCTTTCGCTTGCCGTTTGTGGACTGCTCGCCGTGTTTTCGGGTTTGACGTGGAGTGGGCAGGCGGAAGATGTCGGCCCACTGGCCGTGCCGGCCGAGATTCCTGCAGGCCCGCTGGGGGACACGATTCGGCTGGGCCGAGACCTTGTCGAAAATACGGTCCAGCATCCGTTGACCAAACCGTATGTCGGCAGCGCACTGACTTGCACGGCGTGTCATCTGAAGAACGGGACTGATCCCAAGGCGGCGACATTCATTGGTGTGGCGACCGCATATCCGGCATGGTCACCGCGTGAGCAACGTGTGATCACCCTGGAAGATCGCGTTCTGAATTGCTTCATGCGGAGTTGCAATGGGATCCGGCCGGCATCGGGAAGTGATGTCTCGGTGGCGATTGCGGCTTACATTACCTGGTTGTCGACGGGCCAGCCGGTTCGCATGAATGGAGATCGGCCTCTTGGACCGCATGCCTTGCAGCAATTGAAGTTGGATGAAGCCAAAGCTGATCTGCAGCGTGGAGGGACGCTGTATGCCGAACGCTGCGAGAGTTGTCACGCGAAGGATGGACAAGGCGTCAAGAAGAATCCACCCGTCTGGGGCGGCCGGTCATTCAACGAGGGGGCCGGGTTGGCAAACAATGTTCAATTGGCTTCGTGGCTTAAGGTCTCGATGCCCCTGGATGACGCCGACCTGACGGACGACGAGGCCTTGGATATCGCCGCTTTCGTTAACTCTCATGAGCGTCCGAAATTTCGCTTGGAAGACCATTTGCCGAAGAAATGAGTGTTTTTCATCGCGGATGAATCAATCAGCGAGAATCTCCCCAAGGCATTAGTGACATTCAGGTTTTGAGTCGTTGTGGCAAGTAAATCAAGCCTAGGCGAGCCGTGCGGCGTAAGCCCTCGGATTCATTTTCCGTAGCCTGGACCCTCTAAGTCGGGTTGTTTATTAAGGCGACGAAGAACCCGACTCGGAGAGTCTGGCTACATCAGAATCTCGGGGCTTACGCCGCCGGGCTCGCCCAAGGTTGGTGGCGGTTCAATAGGTGGTTTGTGCCGCGGCTTGGATTTGGACGTTATGCAACCAGACGATAGGCGAGTGCCGCCAGGATGCCGCCGGCAATGGGGCCGACGACGGGGATCCAGGAATAGCCCCAGTCGCTGTCGCGTTTGGCAGGGATCGGTAGCAGCGCGTGCATGATCCGCGGTCCCAGATCGCGGGCCGGGTTGATGGCGTAGCCGGTTGTTCCGCCCAGTGAGAGGCCGATGGCCAGCACCACCAAACCCACGGGTAACCCGTCTAGCGATCCCAATCCCCCTTGGGGGCTGGAAATGTGGAGTGCCGCATACACCAGTACGAACGTCCCGATGATTTCTGAAGTCAGATTCAAACTGATCGACCGGATGGCGGGACCGGTGCAGAAGACGGCGAGCTTGGCGTCACCATCGGTGGTGATGTCAAAGTGGGCCTTGTGCTGCAGCCAGACCAGGCTGGCACCAAGGCACGCTCCTAGCATTTGTGCCGCAATGTAGCCGGGTATCAGATGCCACCCAAACTTGCCGGCTACGGCCAGGCCGATGGAAACCGCTGGGTTGAGATGGGCTCCGCTCGCCGCCGCGGAGACTAGTACCCCGACGAACACGGCCATCGCCCAGCCTAAGCTGATCACGATCCAGCCGCTGCCATGACCTTTGGTGTTTTTCAGAACGACATTGGCAACGACCCCGTCACCCAGCAAGATCAACAGTGCTGTACCAATAAGTTCCGCGACAAGTGCGTTCATGTGGTGAATTCCGTGAGCTTGCGGATTTAGTCCAATGAAAATGCTGGCTGAAGTGCCGTTGCGATTTGGGGGTTGCTGGATGTCATTGAGAATACCTGACAATGGGTTGGGTTGCTATCTCATGGTGATCTCACGACCGGTTGGCGTAGAACTAGTCCTGCCTAGGCGGAGGTATTTTTGAGGAGCAGGAAGAGTTTTGGGCAAAACTCTTGGCACTCCTTTTGCTGTCTGTTTTCCAGGATCGGGGGCGACTGCGTTTGCGGTTGATTGACTCCTCTCGGGCTTGTTCACTTCTGAATGCGTTTGGGCTGCATTAGTTCCAGCGATTGAGTGTTGTCGCAATAAATGGGATGGGATTCTGGTGTTCATCACTGTGATGTCTTATAATGCCCGGCGTTCGATTCAATTCCCAGCCGAATTCTCGTGCTGAATACAGGGAGGCCAGACGTGCAAATCGTTCCGCGCCGTTCGTCCGTTACCGTTTCTTGGATCGCCGTCGGCGGTCTGTGTTTCTTGCTTTCGCTGGCCGAAGTGAACGGTCAACCTCGACCAGCGGCGCCCAAGAAACCTGCGCCTGCCGTCAAGACGCCACCACGAGCTGCCCCCCCTGCTAAGGTTCCTGAGGCCTCTCCAAAGGCTGCACCTTCAGCTAAGGCGTCGCCCGCTCCCAAGAATGCGGTGCCACCCGCGACGAAGGGAGCTCCCGAGGCAGACCCGGCTGCTACTGACGATGAAGACTCTGCGAATGCGGAAGCGAAGAAGGAGCAGTTGGCGGCGGACCGGTTCCTTGTGGTGCTGGAAAAGAACCCGCGACGAGGGACTGCACTAGATAAAGTGTACGGTTTCCATATTGAGCGTGGAACGCTCGATCAATGGTTGCAGCAGTACAAGGATCGCGTGGCCAAAGACGAGAAGGACGGCACCGCCTGGTTGCTGCTGGGCTTGATTGAATCGCAGCGGGGACAGGATGCTGCTGCGGTGAAGGCGTTTCAAAAGGCTGAGCAACATCTTCCGGAGAGTTCGATCAGTTCCTACTACCTGGGCCAGTCATTGGTTCTTGTGGGCCAGCCCGATCTCGCGGCAGCGGCGTTGGAACGAGCATTGGAGCGGAAGCCGACTCAGAATGATCTGTTGGAAATTTTTCAAACGTTGGGCCGCGTCTACCAGCGCGCCCAAAAATCGGATAAGGCCCTCGAGGTTTGGGGCCGGTTAGAAAAACTTTTT
>JAZKFE010000078.1:55107-65703 GCA_040386595.1 Planctomycetota bacterium
TTTCCGAATGATTTGCGAGTCCAGGAGCAGATCGCATTGACGCTCGTGGAAGAAGGTCAGGCGGCACTCGCCCTGCCCCGGTTTGAAGCCTTGGCGGCGAAGACGACGAAAGATCTTTATCGCCAGTCGCAGTTCCAGATTCAGGTCGCCGAAATCAAAATTCGCTTGGGAAAAACGCAGGAGGGCCTCGCCGATTTTGAACGCTTGCTGGATCAGTTAAACCCCGACAACTGGCTCTATCGCGACGTGCGGCACAAGATCGATGAAGTCTTTTTGCGCACCGACGATCAAGCCGGACTGGCGACCTACTACGAAGGCTGGGTGGGTAAGCATGCGGAAGATGTGGATGCCATGGCCCGCCTCTCGCGGATTCTTGCCACATTGGGCCGCGCTCCTGAAGCTCAAAAATGGCTGGAGAAAGGGTTGAAATTGGCACCATCGCGGAAGGAACTCCGCATGGCCATCATCGATCAGCTGGTCTATGACCAGAAGTATCCCGAAGCCATTCAGCAGTACGAATTGCTCAATCAACACGAGCCCAACAATCCCGATACGATTCGCGACTGGGGCCGGTTGATTCTCAAGGACATTAGCCGTCCTGAAGCGGACCGTAAGTTGGCGGCCACGACTCTGTGGAAGAAGTTGTTGGAGGCGAAGCCGACCGATCCTGTCGTTGCGACCCAGGTGGCAGATCTGTTCCGACATGCCGATCTGAACGATGAAGCCTTGGCGCTCTATAAGAAAGCGGTGGAATTGGCTCCCGATTCGGCACAATACCGTGAGTACTTGGGTGAGTACTACCATCAGTTGAAGCGATCGAATGAAGCATTGGCGACCTGGCGGCAGATCGCAGAAGGCAAGAATCGGACGGCTCCTAACCTGGCACGACTCGGGGAAGTGCTGATTGGATTTGGCTATCTGGCCGAAGGGACAGCTGCCCTCGCGGAAGCCGTGAAACTGGATCCCCAGGGATTTGATCTGCAAATCCGCTTGGCCAAGGCGCTATCTCAGGGGGGAAAATATGAGGACGCTCTGCAGAGCCTGGCGCAGGCTGAAAAGTTAGTGACCAATGCGGAAGAATCCGAATCGGTGCTGCAGCAGCAACTGCTGGCGTTCCAGGCCTCGGAGAAATTACCCGCGCTGATTGAGGCTTTGGAGAAGGAGCTGGCTGTGCCTGCCGCCGACGCGGCGAAACAGGCGACTCGCTTGTATGTGCTGGCCCGCTACTATGAAGCGGATCGCAAGTTGCCAGAAGCCTTGAGGTCGGCATTAAAATCGTTGGAGCTGGCCCCCTTATCGATCCCCACGTTGGCCGCGACCGCTCGCATTCAAGAGGCGAACAACAGCCTGTTGGACGCGGCGGAAACTAATCGCCGGCTGGCTGCTGCGGATCGACGGTTCCGCACTCAATACCTGACTCAAGTCGCAAAATTGGAGTCCCGCCTGGGACGCCGAGCCGAGGCCTTGAAGGCCGGACGTGAGGTGTTGGCGTCGGCACCGGGCAGTCCCGACAGCTATGAATTCTTTGCGCAGCTCTGCTTCCAGTTAGGGGAGAATAACGAGGGGCTTGAGACGCTGCGGCGGTCGGTCCGGGTCAATCCTGCCGAACCGAAGGTGGTACTAGCTCTCGCTGCGGCTTTGGCTGAGCAATTCAAAACGCCTGAGGCCATTGACCTTTATTGGCGCGCATTTGAAAGAAGTGCAGAGGTTGAAGGCAAGTTGGATGCCATCACCAAGCTGACCGAGCTCTATCTACAAACCAATCACCTCGATCGGATGTTGGACCGCCTGGAGCGGGAGCGCCGCGAGGATGCTCAGCAGCAGCGAGTCATGACCCTATGTATCGCCCAGACGCATCAGTCGGCCGGTGACTTTGGCTCGGCCCGCGTCGAGTTGGAACGCATGCTGACTCCAGAGACACGCGATACGCCCCTGCTTCAGCAGTTGGCGAAGCTGGCGGAAGCCGAGGGAGATTCTCAGGCGGCAATTAAGTATCAGGAGCAGCTTAACAAGCTCTCGCCCAAAAAAGAGAACCTGCTGCAATTGGCTCAGTATCTGTCGCAGGCGGGAGAGACGCAGCAGGCTGCCCAGCTGCAATTGAAAGTGTTGCTGGATGAAAAGGATTCCGATCGACTGTTGAAGAGCATTGACATGCTGCTGCAGCGGGGCCAGAACGAGGAAGTGATTCAGGTCACGGAGCGACTGTTGCGCGATCAGCCGCGCAACTGGGAGTACCTCTATCGTGAAGGTGTGGCGTTAGTCACTAAACACCCCGAGCGGGCCGAAGAACGATTTCAACAAATTCTCGCACTGAATCTTCCCGATGATGAATTGTCGGAGGCAGGGAAGGCGAAGCTCAAACAGCCGGCGGGGCAGAAACCGAATATGTCGAGTACGTCGATTCCCGCGAGGCTGGTGAGATCCTTTTCTAATCCCCTACTGGCACGATATTTTGAGAGAAGCCAGGCGGCGAGTATGCTCCGATATTCGACGGGCATTGACCCCCGTTACGGATACTCCAGCATGAATTTCTGGGCGCCGGATAACTTCGGGAACGCCAGGTTGGGGGCGCTGGCCTGGTTGCAAAGTGCGGCCCAGAAGAAAGGCCAGCAGGACGCTTTTATTAGTGCCCGCAGAACCGCGTGGGAACAGGCCAAGGCGAATTCGCGTCTCGCGTGGGATTGGTATTACCTGCAACTGCTGCAGACCAATCCCGATGGCGTCTATCAGGCTGCCCGGGCACTTGTAGCCTTGCCAGCTGCGTCCACCGAAGCTCAGTTCCTGTTTCTCAATAGTTTAGCCGGCCGAGGCCAGTCGAATTCGCAACGGGTTGTTTCACGCTCTGCGGTGGCTAAGCCTGAAGATACGACACCTGCCTTGCCACCCGAAGAGTTGGAGTTGGTGCTGCGTGTTTACCAACGGACCTTGAAGGACCCTGGATTCCAGTCGATTGATTCGTCCTCGTATGGGATGAATTGGCTGGGGTCCGTAGGAACGGAATTAACCCGAGCCAAACGGGGAGATGAGGCCAAGAAACTGTTTGAGGAGACTCGGGCGGCGGCCAAAACGCCTGAGCAGGTTGCGGTGTTGCTGATGAAGGCCGGGCGAGACGGGGATTTTGAACAGTATATGAAATTGTGGGACGAGTTGGACAAGCTCTCCTCCGCAGAAGGGGCCAAGGGGGGCATTGGGAGGCCCTCGTCACTTGTCCCAACGCTGATGGCGCAGCGGGCGACGGCCAAAGCCTATCCCGACATCCTCAAATTGCTCGACCGGGCGTTTGCGTCGGAATTTCGCGAGCGGAAAGCGGCGGTGGCCTCTGGCAAGCCGCGAAAAAAAGGTCAGTCCAACAATCCGTATGGTCCCGGACAGATTCCTTACTATCAAATCTATGGGGCCAACAATGTTGTCACTCACGCGCAATTCAACTTCCCGCTACCGAATTCCCATTTTAGTCATAGCGAAATTCAGATGCTGCGCAATGCCTTTGCGCTGTATCAGTCAGCCGACTTGATGAGCGATCTGATGCAACATTTCGAGGTCGCGGCGCAGCGCCCCGAGACTTCGCCCGCGGAACGGCTGCCGTGGCAATTGTCTTTGGCCTATTTAAATTGGTGGAATGACTCCCAGGACGTGGCTGTTGAGCAGTTGCGAAGCATCGCTAAATCGCTACCAGAGGACCAGGAGTTCCAACTTGAACTAGCCGATCTGTATGCCACGCGTAACGAGTTTGCCGAATGCCTGGAGCTCGTTGATTCGCTCACTCCGCTGGATCAGGAAGTCATGCAGCGCCGCGAAAAATTGGCGCTGCGGATGGCGATGCAGCTAGGGGAAACGGATCGAGCTCGTGAAGCGGCATCCCGGTTGTTTGGGCTGCGCCTGGATACGGAAACTCAGGTCCAGCTGGCATCACAAATGAAGCAGTTGGGGATGCACGAACAGGCGGAAGCCGTGATGGCCCGGGCGGGACGTCAAGCGGGTAACCGCTTGGCGGCACTTCTGTCGTTGATGCGGGAATATCAGTCGCAGGGTAAGCCCGACATTGCCTTACAGATCGCCCAAACAATTTTGCGCCGGACACAGGCCAAACAGGCGACTGTGCAACGAACTCAGGCGAGCGTTGAATCCGAGCAGGCGCGTCAGCAGGCGATCCAGTTCCTCGTGAGTTCTGGGAAGTTAAAGGACTTGATCAGTCGGGTTGAATCGCAATTAAAAAACTCCCCTAACTCGATTCAATTGCATCAGACGCTCGCCGAGTTTTACACGGCTGTGGGCGACAAAGATCAGGCTCGAAAAATCACGCTCAAGCTGGCCGAACTCAATCCGAATGACCCGCAGGCGCGATGGCAGGTTGCCATGCAATTGCTGAAAGCGGGAGAGACGGAGAAGGCGGTTGAGCACATGCGGTCGGCTCTCAAACAACAGCCGCGGCTGTTCGCCAATGAATACTGGGAAGTGCAAAGTGCGTTTCAACGGGCGAAGAAAATCTCCGAGCTCGTCAAGTTGCTGGATGAAATCGACCTGAAAGCCATCGGGCAGTCACATGCTGTCTTGAACATCGTTCAAAATATGTTGCAAGAATCGAACAATCGCGCAGTGGGAATGAAACTGTTCCAGCGCGCGTGGGAATCCTTCCCCAACGAACGAGCTCAGATGCTGGCCTATATTCATCAGGAGGAAATCTGGGAAACTCCGGCGATGTACACGTATGCTCGACAGGCATTTATTCCTCAGGAAGGACAGGCGCTCGCCGATCCCTGGAGCGGTTTCGATGTGCGAAATTATAGTGGTAACGGAGATGTTTCGGGAGGAGTGAGCTACTTGCTGCGGGCTGCCAAGAAGCAAAATAAACTGCCCGAATTGGAACAAGAAATCACGCAAGCCATCGAGAAACATCCTACGTGGCGCGGAGGCAAGGCGATGCAGGGCATCATCCGCCTGCAACGGGGCGAGCAGGATGTCGCCGTGAAATCGTTAGAAGAGATTCTCGACAATAAGGAGTACGCGCCCTCGTCGCAGGCGGCTTGGTTGATCGGACAAGAGTTGAAGTCCGCTGCCAAAGGGGAGGCACTCGCAGTGCGGTTCTATCAACTCGCGAGTCTCGATCAGAACCAGAACATGCAAAATGAGTTCCAGTACCGCCCGGAATATACGCTGGTGACTTTGTATTCCAAGACCGGACAAAAGGATCTCGCCCGGGAACTGCTACTCAAAGCTGCGGCTAAGCCGTCGACCGAAAATTATAATGGTGCGCAATATGCAGCTTATCAAAAGCTGGAAACGCAAACGAAAATTGCAGAGCAGCTCCAGAAAATTGGTTACCCGATTGACGCTCTAAAAATCTATAGTCGGTTGTCGGAAGATCGGGCATCTTTGGAGTTGGCCAAGCCTTATGGAGGGGGCCGATATGAGGAACTCCTGAAGAAGGGACTCGAAACGAGTCTGAAGTCTCTCCGTCCAGAAAATTACGCGGGAAGTTTTCATTCGTTCTTGCAACCGGCGGAAAGTCTGGCGAAAGATCCTGAAGCTTCAGCGGTTGATCTGTTTCTGACCCAGGAGACGACAAAAGCGAAGTCGATCCGTCTCACCAGCCTTACGGCTAGTATCTTAGAGCAGGCGGCGAAGGTGCCAGCTGTTCGAACCGAGATTTCCGATAGTCTGGCGAAGTTGCAGGTCAGCCGTCCGGATGATGTTTCGGTCTTGATTGCAGCCAGTTTACTGGCGTTGCATGACCCGCAACCCGAGGCGCTGACCAAGTCGGTCGAACAACTCGACCAATGGGTAACCGCACATCCGCTCGAAGTCATCGCTGCGGAAAAACGTGCGAACTCTCGGCAGCGAGCTGTTGCCGAGCATCAGATTCCTCTGTGGCTGGTGGCTCGCGAATGTCTCAAGCGAGAACCACTGCGCGCCATCGGCAGTCGACTGGGCGCTCGGGCGACTGAGGCCGGACGTCGGCAGAATGAGAAGGCCTCTGTTCTAGCCATCGTAAAGGAACAGGGGCAATTGGCGTGGGATGCTGGGGATAAAGTCGCCGCGGAAGCCAATTGGACCGAGATGCTTGATTTGATTCTTGTCCGGCCGGCCGCGGCCCCGAGTCCTGCCGCTCCGAGACCGATCGCCGTGCCTGTGGCTGCTGTTCCGCCGCCGACTGTGCCCGCCGCCAAACCTGCCAATGTCACCGGTGGTGCCTTGCCAGCGACGTTAAGTCAATTCACCCAGGTGATCGACCTGGCCAAGTTTGCGGCGACCAACGAGCTGCAAGAGCTTTCCTTCAAAGCCGCGCGAATGGCATTCCGTGGCGGTGCGCCCGTTGCTGATCCGCAACCGAATACCAGGTCATCACCGGTGTTTGTTGGCGGACCAGGGGGCGATACCGGTGCCAGTGCGGTGGATCTTGCTGTGATCAACGGCATTGGGGAATTGCAGCAGCTATGGTCTCAGCATCATGCGTCGCCGGATCAGGCGTACGAGCTGCTGTTGGGGATCGTCTTTCCGACGAACCGGCCGGAGGAGATTCAGCTCTATGCCCGGCCGCTTTCTCAAGAGAATAAGATGGAACCCCGCAGCGTCGGGTTGACTCTGGTGAAACAGGCGATTGTGGTTCACAAGGAAAGTGATCTCCGGGAGAAGATTAACGTGCGTTTGAAGTCGCCGGTTTTCGGGCTGCAGGGACAGCTGCTCTTGGCGATGTTGGCCGTGGAAACGAAGGACATCGCGCAGGCTAAGACTGCCCTGCAAGCGGTAACGCAACAATTTGAACTCCGTCCGCTCCAAAATTCCGCGGAATTGGTGTGTCATGTGGCATTGCCCGCATTAGATAACGATGAATTGGCCGCCGATGCTCAGCCAGTCCTGGCGCGTGCGGTCAAGCAATTGACGGCGGTTACTGCCAACAATCGCAATACGAATGCCGCGGTCAATTATGGTTCACTGCAATTGCGGCTCGCCGGATTGAGCTATCAGAACGGCGACGCGGCGACTGGCAAAACGTTGCTGGCCGACTACCTCACCGGGCAGACGGCCATCTATCAAAACTATGGGGGGGACTACGGTCAGTTCCAACAGAAGCAAGCCATACAACGAGTTGCCGGAGTACTCGCCAAGGCGGGGCAAGTGGACGAGGCACTGAAGCGAATGGCCGAAGTGGCGAGCTTTCCCAAGTTGGAACAGTACGGCACTGAGGAAGATCCCAATGCTGGTGCTGCCATTCTCAAGCAACTAGAAGAACGACCTGCTGCAGAACGTTACAAGTTGCTGAAAGCCTGGACTTTGCCGGCCGAGGGGCGGAAGACCCTGTTGATGATGGACAAATTCAGCGCCGAAAACGAGACCCCTAATAACTTTCTTAAAGGCCTGATTAAGATCACCGGAGGTCGGGCGGCAAAAAAAGGACTGCTCAGTTCGGCGAAGTTGCTGGTGCAAACGGCGCAGGAACTCGGCAAGTTGGACGAACTGGCTGCCGAAGTCCAACCACTAGTCGAACAGAAAGTAGAACGGGCAGCGGAACTGCTGACGTTGATCAAGATCACTCAAAAGAAGGCGGAAGAGGCGGCACCCGCGATTAAGTTGATGTTGCAAGACGCGATCGAAAAGCAGCCGCGGCTCGGCACACGTGTGGTGTCACCTTGGCCGCGTTTCAATGTCGCGATCGAAGCGTTAGAGGATCCGGCACTCAAGCTCCAGGGGCAAGACCTGGCTCGGGCGCTGCTGCCGTACGCGCATCGGAGTGATAATTCGCAAATGACGGCTCGTTTGCGGCACGATCTCAGTCGTAGCCTAGTTTCGAATTTTACGGGGGCCAAGTCTGTCGGCGGAGTGGATCCGGGATTGAAATGGTGGCGGTCAGGTACGGATGAAACGGCGTTGCAGCATGCTGCTGGCCAAATTCGTCCGTGGTGGGTGGCACATGCCGGAGTGGTGTCGCACATTTGCGGTCCCGAACGACAATTCCTCTATTTTCTGTATCCGGTCGCGGGCACGTTTGAATTCACCGTGGACGCCTACTGTGGAGGCTGGGCTGAGGGGAATGTCGGCTATGGTGGGTTGGAGTTGCTGGGGGTGGAGAATGGCTCGCAGTCGGAAATCACTCCGCATGGCTTGTCCGAAACACTCCATTTTCCTCCCATCATGCGGCGGGCGGAGCAATTTAATCGCCACACCATTCAAGTCCAACCCGGCAGTACTCGTTATTTAGTGAACAGTATGCTGGTGTATGAAGACAAAGATCCGGGGCAAAATGCCCCTTGGCTGGCTCTGCGAGTCTCGCTCGAACAGCAATCAGCATTCAAGAATTTGACGCTTACCGGCCAACCCGAGATTCCCCGTGAAGTCCGGTTGCAGGCAGGCGATCGACTCGAAGGCTGGCTGTCGAACTTTTACGGCGAAACTCAACCCCCCCAGCGAAGTATCGGCAAGCCCTCCCCTACTCGGCCGCAGGAGATCGTCACGCGGAATTCCGATGTGAATGCTTACGACTGGGCGGCCTCGGAGGGTGTCATCTACGGTCGGCACCAAGAATCCGTCAATAAGCTACCACGCCCCAGCCGCCTGTACTATCATCGGCCACTCGAAGACGGGGATACGTTGAGCTATGAGTTCTTCTACGAACCAGACAGCATCCATGTGCATCCGACATTGGACCGGCTGACCTTCGTCCTGGATCCACAAGGTGTCCGCCTGCATTGGATGACTGATGGCGTGCACGATGTCGAGCAAAAGCTGCCCGTCGACAATGTCATCGATCAACCGGACGACCGACGCGGGCCGTCTCCCCTGCCCTTACTGCCGGGGAAATGGAACTCCGCCAAAATTTCACTACAGGGATCAGTGGTTCGGCTGGAGCTGAATGGTCAACTGATTTATGAATCAACACTAGATTCCGAGAATGGTCGCCAGTTTGGGTTCTATCACAATCGCACGGCCACTGCCGTTCAAGTTCGCAATGTGATCCTGGCTGGGAATTGGCCCCAGCAACTTGGGCCGGAGATCCTCAAGGATTTGCTGGCCGAACGTGGAGAGACGCCAACTCTGGCCGACCGCCAGGCGCGGCGGGCGATCATCGGCGAGCGTTTCTACAACGTGTCGTCGGAGGAATTTCTCTTTCGCTCCGCCGACACCCCTCCCACGGAACGGTTCGCGGCTTTGAAAGACTGGGTCTTGCCCAATGGCGATCACTTAACCATTCGTTTAAACGGTTTTTTCAAAGCGGGAGAACTGCATGCTCCCGCTGTCGAATTGATTGCTCTCGCGAAATCCCGGGGGCAGCTGAATGAGGTGCTGGAGTTGATTGAAGCTTTCCCGGCGAATTCCGATTTCGATCAGCGCAGTAAGCTGGCTTTCCAGGCGCTAGCCCAGATGTCGCAAGAGAATTGGTCGGAAGCGGACCGGCTGCTGGTGGAACTCTATGGCAAACTGAAGGTGCTGGGGGCGGGAGCGACCGTGCACGAACGCTGGCCGGAATTGTTGGCCGGTTACGAAGCGGCACGCCATCCGCTAACACGTTTCGAATCACGGCGGATTATGGATGAAGTGGTCGCGCAATCATTTCGCCGCAAACCCAGTCCAGAATGGGACGTCATGGTTCGGGGGATGCGCGACACAGGGCGACTCTGGCAAGCGGAAGAATTGACTGGTAAGGACTCGGCTGCTGTCAAACAGTGGTTTCCCGTGACGGTGACCTCCGCGCGCCGTCGGGCGACCGGACTACCGGCCGGAACTTGGCGGCACTCGCCGGGTGAATGGAAACACTTTGCGGGGGGAACCGAAGATCTCGTGTACTTCCAATTGCCGCTGCGTGGTGATTTCGAGCTGGAATGCGAACTGTCATCGTTTGATTGGCGCGAACTGGAGGTCATGTATGCCGGCGAATGGTCTGGAATTTTGGGCAACCTGAGTCAGATGCGACGTGGCCGAGCGGGGGGACGTTTGGAAAATACTGCAGTTGACCAGGCGATCCGGAATCCCGGTTTTATGTATGACTACAGGCTGGTCTCCAAAGCCGGCACGGTCACCCAGTTTATTAATGATGTGAAAATTAGTGAGCGCACGCTGGCCGCCGATTCCGATCCCTGGCTGGCGGTCCATTCTTTCGACGTAAATTCCGGCACGGTACGAAATCTTCGTGTCACGGGATCCCCTACCATTCCGAAAGAAATCGATCTGCTGGCGGTCACCAATCTCCCCGATGCTTGGCGCGGGGACTATTTCCTGGCCGATGAGATGCTGTGGAAAATGACTGGTACCGAATTCACTTCTGAAAAGCGATCGGACCTGAATGCGAAGCGGAGTGAATCATTGGTGCAGTATCACCGCCCCTTATTTGAAGACGGAGAGTTGGACTACGAATTCTTTTATCAGCCTGGGGAATTCGCCGTCCATCCGGCCCTGGACCGTCTGGTGATGCTGGTGGAGCCGTCGGGAGTCAATGTGCATTGGCTGACGGACGGCACGTTCGAAGCTTCGGGTTTAAAACCGGATAATGTGACCACAGAAAAAGAGAATCGTCGGGGGCCGGAAACACTGCCACTGAAGGCGGGGGATTGGAATCAGGCAAAATTGAAGTTGGTCGGTAAGACGGTCACGCTGTTTCTCAAC
>JAZKFE010000079.1:0-16150 GCA_040386595.1 Planctomycetota bacterium
GGATGGTTTTGAGGTTCTTTTCATGAGTTCTCTCAACGTGTTGCAACGCTGGTCGACAGGATTCGTGGTTGCTGTTTTGACTGCCGGCATCTTAGGTTTGGGACTCGGAAAAACATCAGCCGATCAGGCGGCGGAAACTCGAGCCGCCGTCGAACGGGCCCTTAAGCAATCTCAAGTGAAACCCGGTTCGGGCAAAGTCGGACGGCGGCTGGCCAATTTTGTGCTGCCTGATTCCACTGGCAAGCTCGTCGGTCTCAGCGATTTCGCCGACAAGAAAATTGTCGTGATCGTGTCGCTGGGGACCGGTTGCCCGATCAGCAATCTGTATCTCCCCGATCTGATTGCGGCACAAGAAAAATTTGGTGCCGAGTTTCTCCAGATCGTCGGGATCAACTCCCAATCGGGAGACACCCAGGAAGAAATCGCAGAACACGTAAAAAAATTCGGCATCAACTTCCCCGTCCTCTGCGACCCCGATCAAACGGCAGCCGATTTACTTGGGATCAAGCGGACTTCGGAAACGTTTTTGCTCGATCAACAACGCGTAATCCGCTATCACGGACGGGTCGATGATCGCAACAGCTATACCACCAAGAAGGACAAAGCCGAACGCGAGGATCTACGGATTGCCGCGTCGGAATTACTCGACGGCAAGCCGGTCTCGGTCCCCGAAACGGCTGTGGACGGCTGTTTGATTTCCCGCGCCAAGAAGACGGCCACGGGATCGGTCACCTACACCAAGGATGTGCTGCCCCTGTTCCAACGGGCTTGCCAAGAATGTCATCACGCTGGGACGGCCGCACCATTCTCGTTGCTCACGTATGACGATGCCGTCAGCTGGTCGGCGATGATTAAAGAAGTCGTGCAAGAACGACGCATGCCCCCGTGGCATGCCGATCCGCGCCACGGCAAGTTCTCGAACAACCGAGTCCTGGCCGCCACCGAAATCAAAGCCTTGGTGGATTGGGTTGACCAAGGAACTCCCGAGGGAAATGCCGCAGACGCTCCCCCGGCGAAGGAATTCGAGGATGGCTGGCGCATCGGCAAGCCCGACGTCATTTTCGAACTGCCCAAAGTGGTCTCGATCCCCGCCAATGGGACGGTGCCTTACAAATACATGGTCACCGAAACCAACTTCAAAGAAGACATGTGGATCGAAGCGGCCGAGGCTCGTCCCGGAAATCGGGCCGCTGTGCATCATATTATTGTCTTCACGATGCCACCGGGGACGAATCGCCCCACCGAAAAGAACTGGATCGTCGCTGCGGCTCCGGGAGATGAGCCGGTGCGACTTCCCCCGGGAGTTGGACGCAAGGTCCCCAAAGGTTCAAAGCTGGTCTGGCAAGTGCACTACACCCCCACCGGCAAGCCAGAAACCGATCGTTCGCAGGTGGGCTTCAAGTTCTGCAAAACTCCGCCAGAGAAGACGGCTCGCGTTTTCGGGGTCGACAACAAGCGATTCATTATCCCCGCTGGCAATCCCAATCACCGCGTGGAGGCACAGCACACGACCAAGCGGCCTGTGACGTTGATCGGCATGATGCCCCACATGCACCTGCGAGGCAAATCGTTTGAGTACAAGGCCACGTACCCCGATGGAAGGTCCGAGATTCTGCTGTCTGTCCCGCAGTTCGATTTCAACTGGCAGACGTCGTACCGCCTGGAAAAACCGCTGGAGATTCCGCTAGGGACCAAGATCGAATGCGTCGCCCATTTCGACAATTCGACCGGCAACCCCGCGAACCCGAACGCTACGACAAAGGTCAGCTGGGGCGATCAGACCTGGGAAGAAATGATGATTGGTTACCTCGATTTTATTGAGTAACCCCAACAAGTCAGGGCCAACGCTGGTGCAGCCCGGTTGCGACATCGCAACCGGGCTGCCGTCATTTTTGGGCCGCTCTCAGTGTTGAATTCGTTGGCGATGTGAGTAATGACGCATTCGTAGGTGAGTATCCCGATCTGGCTGGTAGAATTACTTCAATAGCTCGCAGCCAGATCCACGCCTTCCGATCTGTTGCTTTCAATTCGCGTATCGTGCTTGCCTCCAGCCCTCGAGTCTGTTGCAATACGGGCGCGGTGATCTTCGCCACGTAGTTAATCGAACAAGGTCTTGGACAGCATGAGTGTGACGTATAAGTCGGCGGGGTTGGATCTGGAGCTCTACGAACAGGCCATGGCGCGCCTGCCCGCCATCATGAAGCGGACCCATACGCCCCGCGTAATGGACCTGCCCGGTGGCTTTGCCGGTTTGTTCCGACTCGACAATTCGTCGGAATTCAAGCGCAACTACAAGGAACCGGTGCTGGTCTCCGGAACGGATGGCGTTGGCACTAAGCTTAAGGTAGCCATCAAGTTAGGCGTCTGCGACACCGTCGGAATTGACTTGGTCGCGATGTCGGTCAACGACTGCTTGTGCCTGGGGGCCGAGCCGTTGTTTTTCCTCGATTACATCGCCATGCCCAAGGACGATCCCGAGCTGATCACCGCGATCGTCAAGGGAGTCAGCGAAGGCTGCGTGCAGGCTGGAGCCGCCCTGATGGGTGGTGAGACCGCCATCATGCCCGACCTGTATGCCCCCGGGGATTTTGATCTGGCCGGCTTCTGCGTCGGTGTGGTCGAGAAATCGCAGATCATCGACGGCAAAAAAATCCGCCCCGGCGACACGGTCATCGGCATCGCCTCGTCCGGTTTCCACTCCAACGGCTACAGCCTGGTACGGAAAGCGGTGTTCGAGATCGCCAAGTTGGATGTTGCCACGCACGTCCCGGAGCTCAACTGCACCGTGGGACAGGCACTGCTCGAACCAACCAAGATCTACACACAGCCGATCGTGCGGCTGTTGCAACAGTTTGAGGGGGAATCACCCATCCACGGGATGGCTCACATCACCGGTGGCGGCATTGCCGACAACTTGGTCCGCGTGATTCCCGAAGGGTGCCACGTCACCATCGACCGCCAAAGCTGGCAGCCGCATCCGATTTTCGCCTGGCTACGAACGCTGGCCGACATCGAACAACAAGAGATGTTCCAGGTGTTCAACATGGGCCTGGGCTTCGTCTTAGTCGTCGATCCACAAGCGGTCGACCAAGTCCGAGCACATCTGACCAAAGAACAGCTAACGCACTGGGTGATCGGCAACGTCACCAGCGGCGAGCACTCCGTGGAACTGGTAGGGTAGGGCCTGAGAGTCAAGGAATAGCGTTATTAGGCGAGCGATCACACGCTCGCCTAATAACGACAACACGCTGCGGTGTGGTGAAACCGCTCGCACTCCGAATCATTCAGGAGCCGCGACCTTCACCGAGCTAATCGAGCCGTTTTTCTTCAGATCCTTGTCGAAATGCACGGTCGCGGCGAATTCTGCCTTCTCGAAGCCGGCGACCGAAATCGTCGGTGCCGAGCTATAGCCTGAGCCCGCGTCGGTGATCACGATCTTCTTGATTTTGCCGTTCTCTACGACCGCATGTCCCTTGGCAGCCGTCACCGTCCACAGCTCTCCACGTTGGGGTCGGTAGCGGTAATAGTTGGAAACCTCGTCGAGCCGTTCGTTGGTGACGCCCAAAGGTCGCAACACTTTCATCAACGCGGCCTTGTTGCTGCGAGCCTGCTCGGGTGAGGGACCACCGTTACGGGCAGGTGTGACTCCGCTGAAGACTTTGCGGAAGACTTCGGGTTTCACCTCCAAAGCCGCGGCAATCAACACCACAGGCCGACCACCATCTTTCTGTTCGGTCTCATGCCCGCCAGAGAACACGACAGCCACCTTGGTCTCAGCGGCGCTGACAGTGGCAACTTGCAGGCCAACCAGCAGGGTCAGAAAACGTGCCCCTGCGGCGATTGAGGAACACCTCGTGTGGGTCCAGTGTGTCATGGGCAGCTGACTCCGAAAGAATACCGGGAAGGGAACCCGATCCGCGAGTGGACCGATCTGCCCAGCATCATGGCATAGTCAGCATTAAGCCAAGATTAAGCTCGCCGCGCTGCCTCGAAATCACCGCACCCGACCAGGACCTGAGCGGGAAAACGCGACACCAGCAACGAAGAAACCCACGAGAACCAAATGGTTTCTCGTGGGTTATTCAGCGGAGGGAGGGGGATTCGAACCCCCGCTACCCTTGCGGGCAGGCCGGTTTTCAAGACCGGTGCAATCAGCCGCTCTGCCATCCCTCCGGGTTGCTATTACATCTTGAGTGGCCTCAAGTTAGGGCATTTTCTCAAATGCGTCAAGATGTCGTGTGCCGGACTCTCGACGGCGGCGATTGCTCGCTGTCGTCACCCGGCTGCGGTGGGAGAGTTTATCGGAAGGGAGGATGTCTCGCAATGTCCTCTGTCAGGTCGCACATTCAGCGAACAACTGCAGCCAGGCGGGGCCGAAATAATGTGGCAAGTCCGAGGCAATCAGGGCGGGCTGCGATAGCTCCGCGGCCGCCAGATCTCCTGCCAAACCGTGCAGATGAGCGGCCAGCCGGGCGGCGGCAAACGGCTCGAGGCCTTGTCCCAGCAACGCGGTCAGCAAACCGGTTAGAACATCCCCCGTGCCACCTGTCCCCATGCCGCTGTTGCCCGTGTTATTGATGGCGACTCGGGTGCCGTCGGTGATTACTGTCCCCGCCCCTTTTAAGAGTACCACCACACGATGCTGCGCCGCAAATTTCACCGCCAGATCGATCCGCTGCCGTTGCACGGTGGGCACATCGGATTTGACCAGACGAGCAAACTCACCCGGATGCGGCGTCAGAATGCGCGGCCCAGCGGCCTGGCCCAGCAGGTCGGGCGATTGGGCCAACAGGTTGAGAGCATCCGCATCCACGACCAGCGGCTGTGACACGTTCTGCAACAACCAGCCAAGGATTTCAGACAGCTCGGCCGACTGCCCCCACCCGGGACCACAAGCGACAGCGCTGGCGTGCGACACCAACTTCGGTAATTTTTCTAGGGTTTCGCGTGAGAATTGCCCCTCGGCGGTCGCGGGGAGAGCCAGCGTCATGTAAGAGGGTTCAAAGCTGGCGACGATCGGCTG
Source organism: Planctomycetota bacterium (assembly GCA_040386595.1). Classification (GTDB taxonomy): domain Bacteria; phylum Planctomycetota; class Planctomycetia; order Planctomycetales; family Planctomycetaceae; genus JAKFVC01. The sequence continues at coordinate 5,024 of JAZKFE010000079.1, forward strand.
AATCGGTGACGGAACGGCGACCGTGACTAGCCCCGCACCACCACGCAAAGCCGCCACCCCCGACAGAGCCGCCGCACCACTCATTCCAACGCTGCCGGCCAAGATCAACGCGCGGCCAAACGTCCCTTTATTCCCCTCCGTAGGTCGAGCGGGAAGTTGCAACGGTGTGTTGATCAATTCGTAGGTCATGATCGTTCATCGTTTCGGGCAAGGGAAGAGGGCTACGATCCGGTGCTAAGCGATTTCATTGCTATCGCAACTTTCCTGTCGCTACGTGCTCGCCAACGGTAACCGGATGGAGAATGTGCTGCCTTCATTCTGTCGGCTGGTGACGGAAATACTTCCGCCAATCGCCTGCACGAGATGTTTCACAATCGACAGTCCCAATCCGGTCCCCCCCACATCGCGCGAGCGATGCCGGTCGACACGGTAGAAGCGTTCGAAAATTCGGGGTAAATGCTGCTGGGGAATGCCGATTCCTGTGTCGGTGATATCGATCATCGCGGAATCAGTATCGACCCGTATCGAAAGGGTTACGCAGCCGCCAGTCTCGGTGTACTTCAAGCCGTTGTCGATCAGATTATCGAGGATATGCTCCAATGCATCTTCTTCACCGAGGACTCGCAAATCGCCGGCGATCGGCTGCATCGTTAAAGTGAGCCCCTTACGCTCGGCAGTCTGCAGATGGCGTTCGTAACACATCCGGACGAGCGCTTCGACCCACACCGGGCGGGCTTCACGCTGCAGCGGTTCTGATTCCAAACGGGCCAACGACAGCAGATCCTTCACCAAAGCATCCAGCCGAGCCGTTTGCTCGTTGATGGTCTGCAGGAACCGGTCGCGGCATTGAACATCGTCCACGGCTCCGTCGATCAACGTTTCGATACAGGCTTGGATGGAGGTAATCGGCGTCTTCAATTCGTGCGAGGCATTGGCTACGAAATGCTGGCGGACCCCTTCCAGACGGCGGAGTTCGGTCACATCGGTAATCACAATCACCGCCCCCGTCAGTTCATGGCCCCGAAAGGCCGTCACGCTAAGGGCCAAGTCGCGTCCGACGGGGCTGCGGAGATGCATTTCTCCCCCGGCAGGAATCGCCTTTTCGACCGCTTCCGCGACCCAGGTCTGCAACAGCGGCGATCGCACTTGCTCCCACACGGGACGCCCCAGCGCCGCCCCTTCTCGCAACGAAAAAATCTTGCAGGCGGCAACGTTCATCAGCAGAATCCGCTGTTCGCGATCCACGCCGATGACCCCTTCGGCCATACTGTTGATGACGTTCTGCAGACGATCCCGCTGCCCCGACAGCTGCGCGACTTCAAGACGAACGGACGCTTCAGCACGCTCCAGCACTGAGGCAATTTCCGGCAGAACCGTATGACAATCCGAGGTCAGGGGGGCGTCGAAGACTCCCTTTTCGGCCTTGAGTAATGCGGAATGAACTTCCGTGAGAGCACTATCGATTCGCTGGGCCTGCAGCCCCCCTAACGCAGTGGCCACGGCAGCCGTCAGCACACCACCCACGACGATCGCCAGGCCGGTTCCACCGGGTAGCAAACCGCAAGCCCACAAGACGGGCAATACGACGACCACCAACACGACCAGTCCCACGGCCTGCGGCCACAGGTTTCGCCACCACAAATCACTCTGCATCATATGAAAACTTATCCCATCGGGACCGGCTACGAAGCGCGTTGTGATCGACGGCGATCCCGTGATCTTCAATTGCAATATCACACTAACGCTGATTGGGAAAGGTGTCTATTCAAGACCACTGGAGGGGTTAAGAAATGACGAATGTCGAAATCCGAATGTCGAATGAATGACCAATGACAAAACCCAAATGACGAACGGGACACCCTCAATGCCATGTCCTGTTGGGGACTCAAGCTGTTTCCGATTTGGGAATTCGACATTGGTCATTCTTTCGACATTCGGGCTTCGTCATTCGTCATTTCCCATCCCTCATTCTCCTTGTTTTTCTGTGGCCAAAACTGGGGTTGGAGCATCTGGGGGGACTGCGTATACTTCCCGCCTCGCGCGCCTGGTCGACCCACCTGTCGCGCGGGACGGTGCGGCGGATGTCCGCACTTATTTCTGTTGGTGTGGGTGAAATGCTGCCGGCTCTCGTGGCAGGCAACTCGCCAGACACCAATTGACACGCACATGCAGGGAGGCTTCGCGTGGAAAAATTAGTCATCGCCGGTGTCGATACGATTCTGGGCGGAAACATGGCGGCTTGGTTGTCCGATCGGTACGAAATCATTGGACTCACGTTCGGTGACCGCGTGCAAATCGCCGGTTGCTCGACGACGCCATGCCCCAGCCGCGATCCCCAAGCCATTCAAGCCTGGATGGCGGCCGAACGCCCCGACTGGCTGGTCTATTGCGGCCCCTGGACCGAATCCGCCTGGAATCCTCAACAAGACTCCAGCCAGTACCTCAAGGCCACCGATTCCGTTCTCCCGTGGATCAAGGCCGCACAAACCATCGGCTGTGCCTCCACCGTCATTTCCTCGGACGCCGTATTCACCGGCCCGTGGATGTTCCATGACGAAGCCAGCGAACACTTCTGCGCGACGCCCGCCGCTCGGTCACTGCAGCAGATGGAATCCGCCATCGCCGAATGCTCACCCAGCACCATGCTGGTTCGCTCGCACGTCTTCGGCTGGTCCCCTACGGCCCGGTCGGAAGGCTTCATCGAACAAACTCTGTCACAGATGTATGCCGGCCACCGGTTGAATCTGGACTGCGTCCGACACGCCACCCCGATCCTGGCCACGGACCTCGCCGAGATCCTCGCTCAGGCGTACCAAGCCGGACTGACTGGACTGCATCACATTGGTGGTGCCGAACGCCTCAATCCCTATCGCCTGGGAACACTGCTGGCCACCACGTTTGGTTGCCCCTACACCCCAGCGGCTCCGTTGGAACCGTTGACGGAACGCTCCACACAGTTCGGTTCGGGTGAAACCTCCTTGCAATCCCTGAAGATTCGCAAGGCGTTGGGCTGTGCCCTGCCACTGATCAGCGAAGGCCTGGAACGGCTGCACGCTCAATCGCTCAACGGCTACCGCGATCAATTCGGGACATCTTTGAACCGCATGCAGGACCAGCTGGTCGCCTAAGGCGAATTCGGCGTGATTCCTTAAAACCGACTTAAAATCGTCAACGAGTGCATTCTTCGCAATTTGCGAAGGAGATGCACTCGTTTGCGTTTTTGCAGCGGCTGAGGCCCCCTTTCTGAATTTCGTCGTTTCCACTCGTACAGTCCCGCTTGACGCTTCGTCGATGGGGGTGGACAATTCACCCTCGTGTGATTTTCGGAAATTGAGGCTCCAGCGATGATGGTCTGGACGTTCCGGCAGCCAGAGATGGTTTTGCAAGGCGGTGTCATGCTCGATCAGAATATTAACGGTCCGGTCCCCACAACTCGCTCGGTCTTGCCGCAACTCTGGTGGATCCGCCTCGGTTGTCTCGCCTGTCTGCTGTCAGCCGTGGGATGCTTTGAAAAGACCTACGCCGACCGGATGGCGGTCACGGTCAAACTCTATGATCACTTAGATCTCCTCAATCGTAACCTGAGTCCCGATTGGATGGATTCTGGGTTCAAACTGCGGACGCCAGTGGGTTTTCAATACATTCCCAAGCCGGTGCCCCCCAAACCCGATCCCAACAACCCCCAAGCCACACCGGCCTCCGAGGAGCATCTCGACGACCTGCGTCAGCCGGGCTACCTAGGGATTAAGCTGCCCGGGCTGGTCTCGGCCTGGCAGAAAAATGTGGTTGTTGACGAACCGAATGCGACGTCGACCCGCAAAGCCTACATCTATTTGCTGAGCAATGTGTCGCTGTTTGGTATCCCGCCAGAAACCGCCGGACGCGTCGACCCGCTCAAGTTCCAGGAACATACCGTCAATCTGTTGGCCGCGGATCTTGGTGAGCAATTCAAAGAAGACGACTGGCGTCGTGAGGAATTTCCGGTCGGATTCAAATTGGTTCCCAAAGTCACCTATGATTCGTTGGCCTTTCTTCCTCCCGAGCGTCAGTTTGAAGAGACCAAGATGTCCTTCAAGCTCTACATCACCAGCCAAAAAGATACCCAAGCCATTCTGTTGTTCGTGTATCCTGACAGCACGAGTGCGACTGAAAAACTAGGCGAGCGGATTCCGCTGTGCCTGGAAACACTGCGACTTCCCAATAGTGCAGCCGCCAGCGGCACGGCAGCACCCGGGACTGCGGGACCGAGCGGAGCTCCCGCGTTTTAAACATCAGGCTCATCGTCGTGGTTCGCTCCGCGAACTGAACGTGTCGTTAGTATCGAGCGTGAAGTCTGGTTTAACCCGTCCACGGCGAACGCGTTCAGTTCGCATCGCGAACCACGACTATGCCCCCAGCCGGAGTATCCCCCTACGTGAGTTCTCCTGCCGTTGATGTCGTCGAGCCGCATACATCGGGTGAACGCCAATTGCTGCGGGCCCTCGGACCGGGCGTGGCCATTGCGATTGTGGTTGGAAATGTGATCGGGGCGGGGATCTTCGCCAAACCGAGTCGCATTGCCGCCGATTGTGGTTCATTTCCGCTCATCATTTTGGGTTGGATCCTGGGGGGCGTCATTTGCCTGTTTGGCGCCCTGTGTTTCGCCGAACTCGCATCGATGCTGCCGCGAGCCGGCGGGATGTATGTCTTCCTGCGGGAAGCGTTTGGCCGCCCCGTGGGTTTTCTGTTTGGGTTCAATGAATACGTCTTCGGCCGTACAGCCACCAACGGCGCCTTGGGGGTCTTCTTCGCGAGCCTCAGTTGCGGTCTGTTCCTTCCCAACGGATGGTCTGAAAGTCCCTGGCTGCTGGCCGTCGTCGCCTGCCTGACTATCGGCCTGCTGACGGCGATTAATATCGTGGGGGTCGTCTGGGGCGGGCATGTGCAAAGCCTGACCACGATCGTCAAAGTGGGCTTCCTGGCCCTGATCGCGCTGTTGCCCTTTCTGTTTCTGGGATTCGATTCGCACATCGTCCAATGGTCCAATTATTTCACGACGGTCGCCCCCTTAAAAAAGACTCTCTCGGAACAATTTGCGGCCATTCTGCTGGCCGTCATGTGGGCGTACAACGGCTGGCACGATATCGCCCCGGTCGCCGAGGAAGTACGTGATCCCAAACGCAATATCCCCCTGGCGCTGATCGGCGGAACCTTGCTGCTGATGGTCTTGTATGTGTCGGTCAACGTGGCCTTTCACGGCGTATTGTCGATGTCACAAATGGCGGGCGCTCCCGGGCAAACCGCACAACTCACGATCCAGCGGACCTTGCAACCATTCGGTACGACTTGGGCCCTGTGGGGTGCCAATGCCATTACCGCCGTCACCCTGTGCAGTGTCTTCGGAGCCCTGAACTGCAATCTGATGATGGGCCCGCGAGTCGCCTTCGCCATGGCTCGCGACCGGATTTTCTGGCGTCCGCTGGCTCACGTTCATCCTCAATTTCGCACCCCGGCCGTTTCACTGCTGGCTCAAGCCTCCATGTCCTGCGGTCTGGTCATTGTGGGGACCTGGCTGCTGTTGAATGTCGAAAGTCTCAAAGGGCTGGACCTCTTCAATCTGCTGACCAATTTCGTGGTCTATTCCGCCAACATTTTTTACGCGTTGTGTGTGTTGGGAGTCTACGTCCTGCGGATTCGGCACCCGGAATGGGAACGGCCTTATCGCACCTGGGGCTACCCCATCATTCCCGGGCTGTACCTCGCCGGCATGGGCTGGTTCCTCTGGATGGCCTACTACGCCGAGCCGTTTTCCTCGGGAGTCGGGTTGCTACTGATGGCATTGGGACTGCCCGTTTATGGTTTGATCTGCGTGTGGAACATGCTGCGAGCTCGTTGGAAATTGGCCGATTGATCGTTCAATATTGCCGAATTGTTGGGAGGGTGAGGCTCCAGCCGAACCGCTAGGTCTACTGGGGCTCGAAAGACTAAGCGGTTCGGCAGGAGCCTCACCCTCCCGAAACGCATGGCGACTCGTGTGAGATCCATCGTGACGTCACCGCCCTCTGAACCTTCCACGTTGCGATCTCCCGACGCGGTGGCTCAGCATGTGCCGGCGGTCGCGGTGTTGATCACCGTTTGCGGTGGGATTGTTGCCGACTGGTATCTGGCATCGATTCCCTGGCCGGTTTGGTTCGGAGGGGCCGCCACCTGTGCCTTGATCTGGTTGGTCCTGCTGCTCACCAATCGGCTGCGGCCTGCCGCCGTCGCGTTGCTGATCGCCTGCGGATTGACGGGGGCCGCGTGGCATCATGCCCAATGGTCCCTCGTGCCGACCAATGCCTTCTCGGCCTATGCCACCGACCTGCCGCGGCCGGTGCGTCTCCGAGCGATCGTCGATTCCACTCCGGTCAGCATTCCAGCCGAAGTCGCGGAATTTCCCTCTGATCGATCGCCACGAGATCGGACCCTCGCCGAAATCAACGTCATCGCCGTGATTGCCGCAGGCAGCCGCGAAATATCCATTCCGGTCACCGGTCGAGCCCGGTTGGATGTGCAAGGCCTGCTGCCGCCCCTCGCCCCAGGCACCGAGATTGAAGTCTGGGGATTGCTGTCGCGTCCCGGGCCCATTCGTAATCCGGGGGGCTTTGATTTCAAACTGTACCTGCGAGAACGCGGCATTCAGACGCTCGTCCGATGCGAATTTTCCGACTGTGTTCAAGTCCGCGCACCACCTCCATTCCGCTGGCTGCCAGACGCTTCCACCTGGCAAGCAACCATCGCCAACCGCCTGCGGCGCGGGCTGAGCTCCCAGAACGCCCCCTTGGCAATTGCCCTGCTACTGGGTCCACGGACCGACATCACCCCCGAGTTGAAAGCGGCCTTCTTACAGAGTGGCATGGTCCATTTCCTGGCAATTTCCGGAATCAATGTCGGGATCCTGGTGACGTTCCTCTGGCCGTGGAGTTATCTGCTGCGACTGCCACGAAACCTGCGATTGCTATTCCTCGCCGTGTGTGTCGCCAGTTATGTCTCGATGACCGATGCGGACCCTCCCATTCTTCGGGCCGCGGTGCTGGTCTGGATCATGCTGCTGTCCCTGGTGTCGGGCCGCCCGTCGGCCCCACTGAACCATCTGGCAATCGCCGGCCTGATTATTCTGATCCGCAACCCGCACGACTTGTTTCAGGTCGGTGCCCAACTCTCCTTTCTCGCCATCGTCGCGTTGAATTGGTTGTGGTCAGTGCGTCTGCTCGTCGCACCAGAACACGCAGATCCACTGGAGGAGCTGAGCCGGTCCTGGTGGTGGAAGCCACTTCATGTACTAGCAAAATATCTCCGGGCGGGATTGATCACGACGACAGCCGTCTGGATCTTCACATTGCCCTTGGTGCTCGCCCGATTTCATCTCGTGTCCCCCGTCGGTTTCGTCCTCAATGTCGTGCTGTCGTTATGGGTCACGTTGACACTCTATTTAGGTTATGCCTATCTCGCGTGCATTCTGATTTTTCCGTGGTTGGGTCAGGTTGTCGCCCCATTCTTCGACGGGGCACTCGCCATCTTTGCAGCCATCATCCGCTCGGCGGCCGCGATCCCTGGGGGACATTTCAAACTCAGCGGCCCTCCCGACTGGTGGCTTGCGGTGTTCTATGTGTTGATCCTGGCGATTGGCAGCGGGCTGCTGTCGCGACGTTGGCAAGCCCGCGGCTGGAAGCTGACTCTGGCCTGGTGTGTCGCCGGTCTGGCCTGGGGGCTGCCGCCCGCCTCGAACCCCGGAATCCGTTGCACGTTTCTGGCGGTCGGACACGGTGCCGCCATCTTGATCGAACTCCCCAACAGACAGACAATTCTGTACGACGCCGGTTCCCTCGAAAACGGCAAACGAGCGAGCCAGATTGTGGAGAGCGCCATGCTCGCCCGCGGCCTGACGCGATTGGATGCGCTGGTGATCTCGCACGCCGATGTGGACCATTTCAATGCGGTCCCCAGTCTCTTGGAAAATTTCTCGATCGGAGCCGTCTACGTCAGCCCGGCGTTCCTGGATTTCACTCAACCACGCGTCCGGCAATTGTGTGAAGTCACCCGCCAATCAGGAGTTCCCTTACGCTTGATCTGGCAAGAAGACCGCCTGCGCTGTGCCCCCGACGTGGCCATCGAAGTTCTGCTACCTCCTGCCGCCGGGTTAAGTTCCGACGACAATGCCAACAGCCTGGTTCTCAGTCTGCGTTACGCCGGACGCAGCCTGTTGCTGACGGGCGATCTTGAGAAGGTCGGCCTGCAGACGTTGTTACAGCTTCCACCTCAGTCCCATGACATTCTCTTGGCCCCGCATCACGGCAGCCTGAAGGCCAATCCCCCTGATCTGGCGCGGTGGGTGATGCCACGCTGGGTCGTGGTGAGTGGCGGGGGCGATATCTCGACCGTTAAGCTGCAGCAACATTACGGGGCCGGCGCTGAAATCCTGACAACGGCTCGCCAAGGGGCCATCACCTTAGAAATCAGCCCACAGGGTGAAATCCAGATCGACACACAGCTCACGACGCCCCCGACTCCATAACAAATTGATCTCGCACTCCGGTGCCCCAACAAGTTCGGTCCAGATCACGCCAGCGACCAACGCGTCTTGGCGTGAAAAGTTTTTAATACCCATCAATAGATCATCTATGCCCGATTCGCCCCCGATCATTCAGATTGAACGCTTGAACTACCGTTATCCCAATGGCACGGTGGCGTTGTGCGACGTGAGTTTCCACATTCTTCCAGGCGAGGTGGTGGGGCTCGTAGGCCCCAATGGAGCCGGTAAAACCACACTGCAGCTCCATTTGAATGGCCTGCTGCCCGAGTCCTCCCCCGATCGACTGCCGGCGGGGACGACCTCGGCAATCACGGTCGCCGGCTTGCCGATGGTGAAATCGAATCTGCGAGAAATCCGCCGCCAGGTGGGGTTTCTCTTCCAAGATCCCGACGATCAACTCTTCTGTCCCACCGTCCGCGAAGATGTGGCCTTCGGGCCGCTGAATCTGGGTCTGCCGCGCGCCGAAGTCGAACGCCGGATTGCCGAATGCCTGACGGCGGTCGGTCTGGAAGGGGTCGAACAACGCGGCACCATGCACCTGAGTTTCGGCGAGCGCAAACGTGTCTGTCTCGCGGGGATTCTGGCCTGTCAGCCGTCGTTACTGGTGCTGGATGAACCCACCAGTAACCTCGATCTCCGAGCTCGCCGCCGCTTCATTAGCATTTTGAAACAATGCCCGGCCGCACAATTGATTGCCAGCCACGATTTAGAATTGATCCTCGATCTCTGCACCCGGGTCATTGTCCTCAACCATGGCCGAATCCAGGCCGACGGACCACCGGCGAAGATCCTCTCGCAAGCCACGTTCTTAGAGCAACATGGCCTGGAAGTCCCTTTGAGTTTGCAATACGGGCGACGTTAAGCCGCGGCCCCGGAAACGCAGAAATCGTGATTTAGGCGAGCCCGGCGGCGTAAGCCCCGGGATTCTGCGTGTCGCACGCTTAACTCTGTGAGTCGCGTCTGCATCCGAGAAAAAGCGTCAGACTACTGGAAAAGAATCCGGGGGCTGACGCCGCCCGGCTCGCCTAGGTCGTTGATAGATGAGCGTTTCTCGAGCACTATCAACTTATTTACCATCGGACAACGTCCACACTTACGTCGTCGGTTTCTTAGCGGCATCGACGGGCGGGGTACTGACCGGAGTCGTATTGACGGGGGTGGTGCCGGCAGGTGCTTCAGCCTTGATCTCGATCATCTGTTTGATGTTGTCGCCGACTTCCAATCGCCATTCTTTGTCTTTGGCCCGCACCCGCACGAACCGCTTGTCGACTTCCAGGACATGACCCTTCACGCCGGCAATTTCAAAGTCCAGGCCGGCCTTGAGGACTGTCCGTTGATTGGTGGTGCGATCATAGAGCCACGCTTCGGCCGGTTCGTCTCCGACTTTGGTGTAGCCCACCAGATAAATATGGGGCGTGGCATCAAACGGAGTGGGGGGCGGGCCCGGAGGAGCTGGGGGCTTGGGCGGGCCCTTGTAGCCCCGCACAAAGCGGTTCCCATCGATCAGCTGCTGATAGTCCGCCAAAGTCTTCTTCGACATCACATCGGCAACTGCCTTCTCTTGCTTGTCCGCAAACAGCGTCTCCCGGTTCTTAACAGAGGTCAGCGATAAACCTTCCAGCTCCAGACTGACCTTCAAAGTCGGGTTGGCGTTGGCGTCCAAACTTTCCACGCCCAGCTGAGTCACCTTATGCAGCAAATCTGTGCGATAGAAGTCGTACAGGAATTGGCATAGCTGATCCATTTTGCATTCGGCGGTCACCGAGACCGGAATGCGCACGAACACGGGATTCGTCGTCCCCGTATTGATCCGTTTGGGGGCAACGGTCAATTTTTCCAGATGATGTTTTCCGGCCAGATCAAGCACCCAGTGGTGATACAGCGTCGAAGCAACCTCGGGATTGGGGGGTAAGCTGCGGCGTTCCCAAATCCGGGTGCGGCGCTCCGTCATATCCAGTTGGAACTTCGCGGCCTTTTTCACCTTCAGCTTTTCGTCCAAATCCGCGGCTTGAGAGCTGCGTTGATCGAATGGGCCAAAGAAGACACTCCACAGCACACCGCTGCCCTGCCACAGAAACAGGATTCCCGCGAACGCACCGATCAGGATTTTTTGACGTTTGTCGAGATTCATAGCCCTGTACTCTATCGAACATCTCAAACAGCGAGACAGACCACTGTTCGTGAAAACAGGAGATCAAGTCGGATCTGCGTTCGGCGAATCTATCCCAACCGCCAAAGTCCACATCTTCTGCGCAGCAAGAAGACCCTGCGTCAATCGATTATACCTAACCCCGCCAGCAATGAGACATTGTGCAGCGTCGATCCCGGCTATCGAATTCAGAAAGTCGTATTACGGTGCAGGGCACAGGATGGCGAAATCGCCCGCCGGTTGCATGTAACGAGTGTGCCGTCGCCCGGGCTACTGGCAATGGTGTGCCACTTGCCGGTACCCGCCTCTAGTACTTCCCACTTCTTTGATTTCTTTGCCCGCTTGGGGCCCATTCGCTCCGATACCATGAGGTCTTCTGGGAGGGTGAGGCTCCTGCCGAACCGCTTGGTCTACTGAGACCCGCTAG
>JAZKFE010000080.1:0-3977 GCA_040386595.1 Planctomycetota bacterium
CGGCCCCACTCGCGAAGGTGAGAAACTGGCGTTGCCAGTCTCTCTAATAAAAACCCATTTCTGGTCTAGACAATGGGGTCCACCGTATCCCATAGAGCCTTGCTCCCTTGGTTAAACTCAGGGGAGAAGCAATAATACGTGCCCACACGTTCAAGCATTTTCTTGACGACGATGTTGAGAAGCGTCTTGTCCTTCCCCGCTCTACGATGCCAGACGCACACGGCACGCTTGAAAGCGTCGTCGTGAAAGGCATGCATCAAAGACTTTTGGTACTCGCGAGATTGGAATTTGTAGGGAATGTCGATCACTCAGATAGAGTAGCACAGGGCCGCAGAATGAACGAATACACGAAAGACGGGGTGGCATTCATACGCCGAGCATCAGGGAAAAGCTTAGACGATGTCTTCGTCGATCCTATGGAGCTGAATGAGGCGGTGTTGCTCTACGCAATGGGAATTGAGAAATTGCTGAAGGGGATTTTGTGGGAAATCAACCCACTGCTCATTTACGAAGACATGAGCCTAAAGAACATCTGCTTAACTGTTTATAACGATAGACTGACAGACTGGGCAAGAAATCGGTTGACGCCGAAAAACCAAAATGCTGATCAACCTGACAATAAAGTTCATACCGGGAACGCCACGTTGGCTGCTGCTGCCAATTTCTCCAAGACGGCCGACAAAAGAGGCCCGACTCTTCGTGAGCTATTTCGATTACGAGGGATCATCGCACACCGAGCAAAGAATGAATTCAACTTTCGGGATACTCTCCGATTTCTGAAAAAGCATTTCTATCCACTTGTGAGCGAACTCGCTTTCGAGATGAAGATTGACGACGTGTCGATGTTCTTCGCGGACGGAGCAGAAGAGAAACTCAAAAACACTGCAGCAGCGATAGTGGCGAATGACAAGGTTGCTGAACAGTGTGAGAAGCTCAAGATCGATCATCTGGCAGTATGGCAGGCTCGAAAGGACGATCAAATTGCACTGAAGAAAGCGAAAGCTTCAATGTCGCTGGATCTGGATTGCCTTTCTATAGGGTCGAAGAGTTTTGATGTGGTAGCGTGTCCGTTCTGCGGACAGGATGCGATTCTTCTTATCTCAATGGTAGAAGTCCCTGACGGGGACGGAATGGCCGAAGAGCGATTTGTGATCGGTCTCAAGTGCCATTTCTGTGCTGCTGCTATTACTGACCCCGATATGGTTGAGGAACTACAACTTCAGATGCTCCTGTACACTTTTTAGTCTTTGTGGATTCGGACCTCGATTGATCCACCAAGTCTAGCTTGGGGTCTTTCCAGGCTCCTGCGTGGTCAACCAGAGCCTTCAGGGCACTGATACGACCTTCGTCTGTTCTGACGTGTCGAAGCTGATTGTCTTGAGTTCCGTGATGATCTCTTTGACGGTCACAAGCTGTTCTTCGAGGACTGTATATGTGATTAATTCGATGGCCTTTTGGATTAAAGGTTTTGTAAGGTTTTCGTACCGATGACGAGCTCCTATAGGATGATCAATGCCACAGACACTCTGCGAGCGAGTTGCCTCGCCTTTGCTGGAACTACACCGGAAGACAACTTCCCCAGTCGCGATCGGTGTGCTCGCTGTAGTTGCTCTGTCGATCGTCGGCTATGGACTCTCCGCCGACAACCATCATGTCATCTGGTTCGGCATGCTTCTTACGGTGACGTCTTGGTACGGATTTCTTCTGAGCGGGGGCGAACGATTGCTCGCTGCCAAGGACAAAGAAATCAGCGCGCTGCATTGTGGTAAGGCAGATACGCACTAACAATTGGTCCGACCCGACATTGTGTCGCGGTTAGGTTTACTGGGGTAAGCAAAGTCGCTCCTCCGGCACAACGCGGTACAACTTAGGCTCCAGGCGGCCAAGCTACGCTTGCAAAAGTGTGAAGATTCCACCACCACCTGTGCGGGACATTGTGATGCCTGATTGCGTGCCATTTCGGCTTTACGTTGGGGACAGCGTTCAAACTGTCTTATCGATCATGATTTGGGAAATGCGACGGCGTGGCTTTCAAGTGTCGGGTGTTCTTGACTCTGGGGCGTTTCTCCGTTCCGATTCCCATTGATAGATCGCTCTGTGGCTCATGCATGGATTGTAGGAAAGTCGTTGGCGATTTCGGTACGGCAGGACTGAGGACGGAATGATTTGACACTATGCGAGTATTCTTAAATGTCCAATAGAGTGTGAGGCATTGCCGCGCCGTTCAAAAGGTAATCAAGGTACGAATCGACATAAATTGCACCGTGAATCTTAGAAGTGAATCGTCGAGAAATGCGGGATCCAAGTCGAGTGCCACGTATTCTCGACAATATTGTGGTGAGAGGACGGAATAGGTCACATGCCGGATTTCAAGGCCGCGAGGAACCGAGACGCGTGGTTCGTCATTCGGGGCTACAAGTATCAAATCGACCACTCCATCCTGAAGTGGCTCCGCCTGGATGATGATCAGCTTCTGGTGCTCGAAAGCGGCGAGGATATCGACATCGTCAATACCGCACTTTCCCGCGGTTCTGACGGCTTCGATCGAACTCTTGAGCAAATTAAACACCTCGACTCCCCCATCACTCTTCGGGTTGATGCGGCGAAAATTGCTATCGCCAATGCTACGCAGCATCGCGTCTCGAATCCATCGCTCAGGCTGCTTTTCCGGTTCTGTACGAATGCGACAATTACCAGCGAGCGGCCGTTGCTATTCGAGGATAGAGCCCCAGGAATCGATATCTGGGAAAAACTCCGAACAGAACAGATCGCTGAACCGGATCGGACACGTCGTCTCAATAAGCTCCTCACGTTCCTACGCAAGCTCAAGAAGCCTGCCAAAGGCATCGACCCAACAACTTGGACGACGTTCACCTCGTTTTGTAGCAGCTGTTCGCTCGAAGAGCTTGGTGTATTCATCCATGCGTTCGAATGGTCCGCTGTCGAACCGAACATGGACGATGTGTCTTCTGAAATACGCAATTATCTACATGTCGCTTTTGACGTCCCGCGGGAGCAGGCGCAGGCCGTCTATTCAAAACTGTTTTTGCATATCGTGCAGTTGCTATCTCAGCGTGGGACAAAGCAACTCGCCGCTGCAGCTCTGACGCCTTTCCTTGCGAATCCGACTCTTTCCGCATCCGATGCCGCTCTCCTGGCTTTTGTTCAGAATCAGGTGCTTCTTCACTCCGTTCAACTTGAACGCCTTGAGTCAGCGTCGCGAACAAACGAACAAGCAATCGCTGAACTTCGTGAAAAATTCATGGAGATGGCCTACGGACCCGCTTGGTCGCTGAATCTGTCTGCGGCCGTGGCGGAAATTGCGACGACTCTTCCACCTCAGGTTCGCCCCATCGCAAGACGCACGGCCGCCATTCAAACCTTGAAGGCAGTAATTCAAACCAACGCGTGGACCGCGATTTACGGGAGTGTGGGATGTGGGAAGACGCAGCTCGCGGCACTGCTTGGTGATCAAGTTCAACCGATCGTGTATGTCTCGCTCAGGGATCTGAATCCGAGCGAGGCAAATTTCTTCCTCCATCATTTGTTCGTGCAACTGTGCGCCGATCATCGAACGGGAACAATTACTCGATCAGCACTCACGGCGCTCGAAGTGGGAACGATTCTCATTCTTGACGACATTCCGAGAGTGATTCCAGGAGATCAGCTGGCTCGGCGACTGGTGGAAATTGCGTCAGTTGTGCATGTTCGAAACCAACATCTGGTGTCATTGAGCCATCACGCACTTCCACAGTCAGTCGTCACGGCGAAAGGAATCAGCACATTTTCAGAAATAGTCGCGCCGCGATTGATTCGAGATGACGTGTTGGAAATGCTTACACAGCATGACGCACCCGCTCAGGTAGCGACGCCCGTCACCATTGATGCATTGCTAACCGTGACTTCAGGTAATCCAACACTGTTGGCGGCCGCAATTCGAACGTTACGAAGTCAGGAATGGAGGAACGTCGACGAGC
>JAZKFE010000080.1:3987-13140 GCA_040386595.1 Planctomycetota bacterium
GTGTCTCGGAAACGACATTCCGGTTGCTCGGCACGGTTGAAGATGAACACTCACGCGAGCTGCTCTACCGACTTTGTGTTGTGATCGGATCATTCGGCACGCCTGAAGTCGAACTCGTATCGCACATCGAGCCAACTATCGTGAGGCCGGCGGAGAAGTACACCACATTGCAAGGGTTATGGGTCGAACAGCAGTCGCTCAGCCAGTCAGTTGTCTGTCCCCTTATAGCGACATTCGGGGGTAAACAACTAGCGGTTTCCGTGGAGTGCGAAATTGCAGATTCCCTTGCCGACGCGATCTTTGACCGAACGCTCCTCTCGCCGATCGATTTTTCGAAAGGTGTCCGGTACCTGAGCCGGGCACAGAACGGGGTGTCTCTTGGAATGTGCGTCATTGGTGCATTGGGGTCTGTGTCGGACTTACCGCTAGCGTGGCAGAAGCTTGTGCTGTCGGCTACGTTGCCCGAACGACTGATGGAGTGCTGTCCGAAGCAGCTGGCGTTGATGGCCAAGTTAAAACAAATTCAGTTGGCTTCAGCAATCAAGGAACCGCTCGCAGCCCTCATAGATCAAGGCCGAAAACTGCTGGTTGGAGTCACCCCGAAAGAAATGTGGGCAGCGGTGTCGTACGCGTTTCTGGCTGCCCCAATTGTCGCGAAACACAACTTTGGAGAAGCGGTCGAACTTTACAGGCTTGTATTGAACGAGATTGCGACGGTAAATGAGTTTCAAAGCTCAATAATCGAACGTGCGGAACGGGAGGGGGCACTAGACTCGACTTTGAGTAATGACCTCGAAGGATCTCTGGTATGGTTTCTAGTTACCGAGGTCAAGACCACAGACGATTTCGGGAAATGGTTTGACCTTGTCACCGCACAACCAGTCGAACGTGTGACAAAAATCCTCGCTTCTGATTTGGCTGTGACGGGAATGAGGCTGGCAGTAGACCTTCTTTGGATGAATCAGCATGTGAAGTCGGATGCGCAACGAGATTTCCGTCCAATCCTGGCCGCATACGACATGGCGGACGCGTACTTTGCCCGCTGTCAGCAGCGCGTTCTGCAGGCTTTAGTCGTACGTGCGAAGATTATTGTCTTCGCAGAGTATCTCAACGATCTACCGAAGGCGGTGGATCTGTCCGAAAGGTTTCTAGCAAGCGGATCGAATAGCGATGAAATCTTGTTCCTGATTACTACCTGCGTGGGGAGCCAGTATCTCTATGCGGGCGATGCGGCGCAGGCAATCAACAGACTAAAAGCCGGTTGCAGTCTTCAATCCGGCAGGTTTAAAGGGATGAAATGCCGGGCCTTCATCGAGTTGAGCAGTGCGATCGGTGAAGCCGATCCTGAAGAGGCTCTTGCAGTTGCTGAAAAGGCTGTTCGCATTGCCGAGGACAATCCATGTGATGTCCCGGAACTAGATATGGTGTCATCGCTGGGTGAAGCAAGTCTCGCTGCATGGCTGGCAGAGAAGCCAGACAATGCGTTTGATCTTTTGGACAAAGCATTTACGGTGATGTCACGGAGCTTCGAATCGACGGACGACTGGAAAATGAGGCACATTGTGCTGGGGAACATGCTCAGTTATATGGCGACGATGCTCTCCTCTGGCAAGCCGCCGGAGGAAACTTCGAGACTGCCGCCTCGCGGACGACTGATTGGTTGCAATGATACGCTGGCGCGGTGGTACGATAGCCGCGGCGACAGATTCTTGGACTTAGGATCCACGTTGCTCGTGGTATTTGCGACAGAGACCGGACGCGAACATCGAGCGCTGTTCTGGGCCAACAAGGGAATCGATGAAGCACGTAAAAATGGCAATCTTCCCAGCGTGAATCGGTGTGCCGAAGCGCTCGTTCCGAATCTGTTGACGCTCGGGGAAATTGACCGGGCGCTTGACTACGCATATGAGTCTGTGATGGCACTCGTCGCGTCCAAATTCTCTTACGAGAACGGACAGACGAGTGTCCTGGATCGGAAGGATCCCCTAGTATTGCTGGGTGCGAAGCCAAACAAACATTGGAACCAAGTCGAGTGCCTGTATGTCTGGAATGGCATCATGCCGTCACTCGTCACGGCACTTACAAGCGACGTTCCCAATCCAAAGCTGGTACACCTGTCAGCGCACTGTAAGTCGACTGCATCCGATGCGTCGAATCCGACCATTTTCGATGCGATCGCCGCGTCCATTGACAACTATCTTTTACGAAAGCCAAGCATGGAGTTTCACGCACGTGCGCGTGCAGCAGCGCAGATCGAACTGCATGAAGTGGCCGCAGTCGATTATTTGTTGTCATCCCTTGCTGAAGATGCACCTTTAGCAAGATCCATCATTCAACAGACATTGGTCCTCCATCACTTCGCCTCCTCAATGGGCGAGTCACTGACTTGGAGTTTCGTCGCCACTCGACTCGCGACGCATTGGGCACCGCGTTTTGAGGCCCAACGGTTTGCATTTCTGAACCCTAGTGAGGTCTCCACAAGGATCGCCGAAACTTTGACGATGAAGCCTCGAAGACGCATCAGAAAGATTATTCAGGCGGTGATGGCGGGACTCAATGTTAGATTGCCAGAACAGCTTGAGGCAACTTCAGTGTGGCTCAACTCCGATCCGTAATATGTCCAAAGGATTTGATCACAAAAACGCATGCACGATTGACGCTTGGATCCAGGCACGCATCGCTGCGAACGCGGAACAGGCTCGTTATTGATGACGTCGGTCATGAAGCGTGAATGTAGTCCCGACGACCGAGACCTGCAAACCGCGCCAACCCCTGGCCCACTCCTTCCCCTACACAATCGGCATCGGTGCGACACCGCTCTGTTAGTGAAGCCTTTGGGTTGCGAATCAGCAAAAATGAGCTACCGGGTAGGCCGGGACGAGAACCTCGACGAACGGTGAACACAAAAGTCGATTGTCATCAGTCGCTTAACGGCTTAGTTCCGCGTGTTGGCGGGAGAATCCTTGACGTGTTCGGTATTGATTTCGAAACTGCTCACTTTGTAAGCGCAAGCGTTGGTCGCTACCGCCGGGATGCGTCCCGTGCCGCAGCCGAGGTTCCAAATCACGTCTTTTCTGGTGACCTTGGCGAACCGCAGCGGGGCATTGATGACTTCCCAGTTTTGATTTCGAGGAATCGATTGCCATTTGACCGACGATTTCCGGAATACATTACTCTGCACTGTTCAGTTCTCGCTGATAGCTAAAAAACAGCGATCCCCTCTTGCTCCACGGTGGAACAAATTCCGGCCCCGCCCGCGTCAACCCGAAGGCTAACAGCGGACAGGCACCGGAATTTTTGCACGACTGCTCATCCGCAATTACAAAAACTTTTGTGGATCGACTCATTGTCGAATCTCTTCCGATAATCGCTCAATCGCCGCGATAACGTCTGAACCTGCCAAGTGAGACGAATTCAGTTGGACACGATTCAGCTGTTTCATTGATGCTTCTGAAACCAGTTGTCGCACGATTGCCAGCGATCATCGGCGGTCTTCGTTGACTGTGGAATGAGTCTTCAGTTCATCAATCAAGTCACTCGCATCTGCCAAACTCAGTTCTTCTGGCCGTTGCAGTCGAAACCGGCTGCCGAGCAACTGTCCCAGATCGAGACCTTGGCGATCGGTGATGGCCCGAATGGCCCTGACTTGGCCGTTGGTCGCCGTACGGCTATTGACAGGCAGCCGCGAGTGATGGCCATTGCCACCACGTGCACGCAATACCGTCGTTTGGCAATGACCGTTGCCATTCCCATTGGTATGCGGATTCCGACCGCTGCCGTTCTGTGGCCCTGGTTGTTGTCTGCTGAGTTCTTCTTCAATTGACAATTTGGCCTGACCGAACAGATGTCGGATTTGTTGACGGAGCCTTTCGGGATCACCGATGGCGTTAGAATCGAGTTCCAATTCCAGATTGACGCTGGCTCCGAGCGAACCGTAGTCAGGCAAGCCAATCTTTTTTGACAGCCCGACGTTGAGTTTCAAAGGCATATTGTGGTCTCCTCTCGTCCTGAACGCTGATCGACCTGTTGTAACGCGACCGCTAGTCGATAGTTGGGGATGAACGCAAACGTGTTGCCAACCGCTCGATTTCGTCGGCAGTGAGCGGCTTAATGCCGCGCATTCCGACGGCTTTTAAATAGGGTCGAGCGGTGCGGTTGCCGCTCGGCGTGATCTCCTCTTTCCAAAACATCAACGCGGCCAGAATCGTGGCCAGTTCTCGCAACGTAATCATGGCAGTCACTCCTACGGGGCTGTGGGCAAAGTGGCCGAAAACTGAAGGCTCACTGAAGCAGACCGGTTCCGCGTCAGCTGTCAATCGCATGCACGGCTCGCAATGATTTCAAGGCGGCCCACATCAAATTCGACTGCCGCCGCTGGCGTTTCAGGCCATTGACGAGTCCCGTGGCTTGGGCGAGCACCTCACGCAAAGTACCTCGCAGGGATTCGCCTTCTTCGATCAAGGAGGCCAACGTCTCGCTGTCTGGCCGATTGCTCTCGGCCGTTGTTGGGCTGATGAGTTTAGATTGTGGTGTCGTCATGGAGATACGGTCTCTCGTTGCGTCGGTGGTCTCAGATGACACTCTCTGAGCCGGGCGCGGTTTCGCGCTTGTCCTGCGCGTCGGGCAAGATATCGTGGGCGACTCAATTCGGATGGCAGTGGTATCCGGCTGGAGAACGTTGTCCTTTCCGAGCAGCGCCCACAGATAGTTGCGCCGGTGATCTCGACAGAACGCGGGGTCTTCGACGTCACGTAAGTGGATCTCGCGGAAGCCAAGTTGGATCGCCCGTTGGAGAAAGCGGCGGTTGGAACTGACCTTCAGTTCTGCACCCACCCGCCGCGAGTTCCGGAGTATCAAGTCAGTGGGTGACTGCTGCTCAGCGGCCATCGCCCGTATCACGACTGCGCCGTTGAGGTCAACGGTAATGGGCGCGTTGCCCAGGTCGGAATTGGGCAACCTACTGGCTGCACGCATCAAAAATTCCGCGTCCTGTTCCGCCAGAACCATGGTCGTGGTCCCGGCCATAACATGCGGCATCTGAGAATCGATCGCCGGGAACCGCCGGTCTTTTTCAATCTTCAACGCAAAGGTCCAGGTTCCCGCACGGACAAATAGCCAATCGGGAGATTTGCCGATGGATACCTCCTGTGCGTCACGCAACGACTTCGCCGTGAAAGCACCTGACGCGGGAACCAGAACTTCCTCTGCCCAGGGAAATTCATAACCGCTCTGAACCAGCGCCTGGAGACCATCAGTTGCTGCGATCTGTCCGTCTGTGCCACGCAGCCGGATACAGTTCAAGGCATAACGGGTCGAGTCAGTTTCCGTGGTGTCACAGGCGTCCGCCATCGCCGCGAGAAACTGCCGATTAATTGAGACCAGATTGTCAGGCGCTTCTGGCATGGGACTCGGTTCGGACACTGCGAACTGCGCAGACTGTGGGATCTCGGCGTCGCTCCAATGAAGTGTGACCAAGTCACCATCCTGCTCGAACCTGACGAGATCGTTCTGACGCCCCTCGCACGCGGTGAGCGCCTCATAAGGGAGTGCAAAACTCACAGCTGGATAGTTTCCGGAAACGTGATGTTCGACGGCAGTCGTTTCATTGATGGCTCGGATGAGCAGAGCATCGGACGTGCCCTGAAAGGTCACCACGGGGGGGCGGCGTGCCGACGTCAGCCCCAGTGACTGACGCAAGGTTGTCCGGACACTCCGGACCTGTTGACGTGATAGTTCAATCACAGCATCTCCGTTTTGGCTTTTTAGGTTGACGGGGTTTTCGAGAATGTGGATCGTGGTCTCTGCCCTGCATGGCCTGACAAAACTGCTGCATCCCCCAAGCCAGGCCGACCCACGCAAGGAGCGCAGGCCAGCCCAGCAAGAAGAATGCCGCGAGGCAGATCACGCCGCAGAAGGCGATATAGCGCTCACTCGAGGCTTCCAGTCCCGCGAGTCCTCGCCGCCGTTCGTGATCGTCGTCCACGTCAGGCCACCCTTCTAGCGGAATTGACCGGCTGATAGACGACGGGGCTATTGAGCGACAATTCCAGTTCATCCCAGTCGATGAATTGCGGGGGCAGCAGATCGGGCTCGGGATCGAAATCGTGGTGGTCGGGATTCACCAACGAGAATCCACGGCTGCGGATCACTTGCAGATCTTCGCCTGTGGCAGTGGCCACGGCATGGTCGAGTTCGAATTGGGAATGCTTGCGAAAGGGCATCGTTAACTCCTGAGAGGTAGGAAAACGACCGCCCACGCCGGACGGTCGTGAGAAAACACAACCGCCCCGCACCTGCGAGGCGAAAACTCAACGGACTTGATTCACTCTGCTGATTCCAGCCAGTGTTCTTGCAACCAGGCGACTTCGGCGGACAGTGCTTCAGTCCGAGTTGAAAACGGTCCGAGTTGGGGACCATTGACCGGCGATAGATCAGCGGTCCATTGGCCGTCAGCTGTGGGCTCGACGTGCGAGCCACGCTGGATCGACAAGCGCCCCAGCTGGCGGAGATCAATGTCTTCGCCGTAGACACAACGGACGCCGCCACTGCGTTCGATGAGCAATTCCACGACCACCTCCTATCGCGGGCGACGCAGGATGTTTCGTCGTGGCCGGTCGACCATTAGGCCGTCCAATGACGACTGCACCCCCGCGAGTTGCGTGACCAGACGTTGCCGCAGTGCCGTGCTGTCACGCAGTTGTTGCGGTTCGACGGCCCCCAGAACCTGCTGTGCCCGATTGACGAGGTCGTCCAGTTGATCATTCGACCGCACGTTCAGCGTCCGAAATCGTTCAAAAAATTCCGTCAGGTTGGTGACTGCCGAGTCCCGGAAGATTTTCGTTTTACCGTCACTGTCACCGCTGAGTCGATCACTCAGGTGTTCCACGAGCTTGGACAGTTCCTCCGTGAAGGCTTGTTCGGCCATCTGCACGGCTTCGTCAAACCGAGCCTGCATTCGCTGACATTCTTGCTCGTAGAGTTCGGGGTTGAGTTGGCGCAGGTAGTTGGGGGGCTCAACCGACGGGTACTCATGTTCGATCGCAAACAGACCAATCAGCGATGTGGGATAGTCGCTGGAGTCAAACAGGTCCCCGAGACGAGCACGAGCCGCAGACCGCAGTTCGGAATAGCGGCGGTCCAGCTCCTCGACCGCCTCCGTGAGCTCACTACGAAAGCCCGCGA
This sequence comes from Planctomycetota bacterium, assembly GCA_040386595.1. Taxonomy (GTDB): domain Bacteria; phylum Planctomycetota; class Planctomycetia; order Planctomycetales; family Planctomycetaceae; genus JAKFVC01. The sequence goes on from JAZKFE010000080.1 coordinate 11,170, forward strand.
TCTGGTTGTCAAATTCGCCGATACTTTGCTGTCGGATCAACCGAATGCCAGGCTCTGGGTAGGGCAAGGAGACCGCACGCCAGTAGCTCTGGCAACGGCCCTTGATGGCCGTCACTGCCTTAAAAGCAGGGTGCGACGTGTCGAGCAACTTCTTGCCAGCCGACAGAAATTTACCTTCGGCTCCGAACGAATCGGCAGCTTGATTTTTTTGTTCGGCGGTCAGGGATTTTCGCACCCCCAGCCAGGTAAAACTCAACCTGACGGCGGCCATCGCGCTGCGCAGCCGTTCGGCCGCATTAGACCGTTGGGACGAACCAGTTGTTGGATCGTCGAGTAATGACGCACTCATGGTATGCCTCTCGTGATGGATGATGTGGTGTCAAAACAAAAACGCCGCTCGATCCAGTGAAGGACCGAACGGCGTGGGGTAGAAAGGACGGACGGTGGAGGCGAGTTAAGGGCTTGGAACAGCGGCTACACGGAATCCAATGCTGTAGCCCGGTGAGCGGGCGGTCGACCATTTATAGCGGTAGGCCGACCGGCAGTTTGCGGAACCGTTGTCCCAGCCGCCACCCCGGATCACCCGGTCCAGTTCCCATGAACCTGTGCTGGGACCGTGAGGGTTACTGCCACCATGAAGTTTGTGGTAGTACCAATCCGCGCACCATTCATCCACATTCCCGTGCATGTCAAGAAATCCCCATGGATTTTCCTTTTTCAGTGCCACTTCGTGCGAGAACTTATTGCCGATTGCGGCGGCGTTCTGATCGAACCAAGCATACTGGCCTAATTTCAACTCATCATCACCAAAACTGTACTTGGTTTTCTTCCCCGCGCGGCAAGCGTATTCCCATTGCGCTTCAGTGGGTAACGCATACTGCCAACCCGTAGGTAATCTTCCCGCATTTCGTTCCTGCTCAGTCAGACGATGGCAGAATGAACTGGCGCTGCCAGGGTCACTATGGCTGATGTAACTCGCCGCGTAGTTGTCACCCTCCTTCACGTACTTCTTGTCCGACCAAGGTGCCGACTTCATGAGCGACTTCCACTGTCCTTGCGTGACCTCAGTCTCACCCAACCAAAAACCCGTTGACAATGTCACTTGTACCGGGGAATCCTCACCCATCGAAAAGTCCCCCGGCGGACACCAGTGGAACTTCATCCCCGCGACCACCTTCAATTCCCCCGCATTTTGTCCGTCAAACCTTTCAGGAGGTACCGGAAGCTGCGGAGAATTCGGAACCGTTCCGGCCACGATGGTCCCTGTATCCAGCTTGGCAAACACTGTTCCATCCGCTTGGACGACGTGAATGCAGAATCCTTTGGTTCGCGGATCTTTGAGGCAAACCAGGATCCGCTGGCCATTCGGCGCTGGAAACAGATGATGAGCCAGGAAGTTGTCCGGGACGACTCCCTCTAGCAATTGACGCCGCCGCTGGAGTTTGATGTCGACGAGTTCGACACGCACCGCGCCGCCATCCGTACCCGACTTCATGCGATAGTGAAGTTCCAGTTCACCATTCTTGAAGGCGGCTGTTTGGAGGGTGATCCAAGGTTTGTCGACAGCATCTGTGGATGCGACCTGATTGAGAACCTTTCGCACGTTTTCGGGTAGAGGCTCCAATGTGATTTTACGGCTCTTCACGTCAATGGCGACCACGCCCGAGCGAGTATTGAACGTGAGGACATTTTCGGTCCAGATGCCCTGCGGCAGCGGGAAACAAGTCAGCATCCTCTTGTCCTGCGTGGTGCTGGGATCACCGATCACATTGAGTAATGTCTCGGCGTCTTTTGTGATTGTCAGTGGGTACTCCCATCCATCCCAGCTCACGAAGAAGAATTTTGGACCGTTGTCAGCCAGCTTCATCGCCAGATAGCCCGAGCCGTCTGGACAAAGTGGCGAAGCATGAATCGCCTGCCCCATGATTACCGCGGGTGGAGCAGTTGTTAATTCTGACAGCGTTTCAGATT
>JAZKFE010000080.1:13150-23178 GCA_040386595.1 Planctomycetota bacterium
CACGTCATAAACGGCAAAGCGCCCAAACGGCGTCGATGACTGGATTAGGTCTGGAATCTCACCTCGTTGCTGATACCAGATCAAGATCCGTTGTCCGGTCGGACACCAGTAGCAGCTGCTGGGACAGATTCCCCGTTTTGCTGACGCGTTTCCCCAAGTCTCCATCTTTTGCCAGGTCACTTTGCCATCCAGAAGCGAAGAGAACGCAACTTGGGCCGCTCGGCCCTCTGGTCCTAGCGCTGTCGCTGCAATTGCGATGGATGGCAGCTTCGGGTTCATCGCGATTTGCATCGGTTGACGGTCGTCTGGCCCCAGCACTGTCCGAATAGCCTCTTTTTCCAGGTCATACTGCATCACGGAACCATCCGCCTGGGTGTAGAAAAAGCTGTGAGAGTCTTTGTTCCAGACCGGTTGCGGTGCGGGACCACACCCCCCGAACAAGATGGTTCCAAGCGTAGCAGTGACGACTGCAAGGGTTGATCGCAAGTGTCGTTCCTTTCTTCTTTTAGCTTTTAGTGCCGAGAATCTTGCCCGGTAAGTTGCAGGACGATGCGCATAGCCATCATTCGGAATGATACTCATAGTCCGTGGTGTGGTACTCATTGTCAACATTCCAATGACTCGTATGGGAAAACGAGCCGACATTCTGGAGCGATTTGGGCTGCGAGTCCGCGAACTGCGGAAGGAGCAAGGCTATTCCCAGGAGAACTTTGCCGCGGCGTGTGAGCTCGACCGAACTTACATTGGTGGGATCGAGCGGGGCGAAAGGAACGTGGCTCTGAGGAACATCGAAGCGATCGCTGATACTCTGGGAATCACACTGTCCGAACTGATGAATGGGTTGTGACGCGAAAGCCTTTCGCAGACAGAATGCGCCCCGAGAGAAATTGCTTGAAACTCAGTTCATGGAAGAGTCTCGGCTGACCTTCCGCCGTGATCCCGCTTGGGAACCCGACATCAGATAGATGCCAGGTTGTTGTGCGGAGAGACAGCGTCCACTCGCCCAGGTCCGCAGCCGATCGACGCTCTCCGCGGCTGTAACGGCCACGGGAACGACGTTCTGAGCGGATTGAATCAATGGCACATCAAGTAAGGCCGACAGCCGGCAACAGGCTTTGATTTCCGCGCCGGTCCAGTTCACGTCGTCCGGCATTCGTTGATTCCGGTCGATTTCGAACTGGTCCAGGTAAATATTCCAAATCGCGTCCTTTTCTTCGCGACCAGGCAGGTCGAGAAAGAAAATCCCATCGAACCGCTCCGAACGCCCGAATTCCGGCGGGAGTTTCGACACATCGTTGGCCGTACACACGACGAACACGTCCGAGGTGTGGTCATTCAGCCAGCTGAGGAACGTGCCAAACATCCGCGAAGTTACTCCCGAGTCACCATGACTGTTGACGCCCGCGAACGCCTTTTCGACTTCATCGATCATGGCCACGCACGGCGCCATCGCGTCGATGATTCGCAGAGCTTGCCGCGTGCGCTCCTCACTTTGCCCGACGAGGGAGCCCATCAGGCTCCCCACATCGAGCATCAACACCGGCCGGCCGACTTCCTTCCCCAGACGTGAAGTAGGCACCCAGCGAGTTAGCCGTGTTAGCGGCCACTTTTCCGAATGCCCCTTCCCGAACCGTGCATGCGACTTTCACCGCACACGGCTCTCCAGTATCAGCTAGAGTTATCTCGTACCGTCGTAACGCCCCATGTGGACGTCCATGTGGCAACGACGACACAAGATCAGCGTTTTCCTTCTCCGAGTGAGCATGATGACCTCCCAGGATCGCAACTTGCCCGTTCGTCGCTTCTGTTCTAAGTCGGCAATCTTGCGAATGCGATGGACGTTGCAATCTTCATTGCTGCCGCACAGTTCACATTCATCTCGAAGCAGACGTTCCAGAAGTTCGGAGCGGGTGTTATAAACGAATCGGGGAGCATCACAGATTGGCTTGGAGACCTCACGGCGATGGGCAATACCGCCAAAAACGGCGATCAGTGCGCGTTTACCTTCCCGCGGGACAATGACGCGCAAGCACGTCACCCATTTCCCTTCGGGAGACAACGTGCGACTGCGAAGCCGATTGAACTCCATGGCTATAGAAGTCTTGTACTTCTTGGCCAAGGTTTTCAATAACGACGTCTGCATTACCCATGTCAACCGCCACATCGCTTTCGCCCGATTGTGGGCATATCGATAGTAGTTCGAATACCCGCGAAGAATGGATTGGTACCAGGCGACTATGGAAAAGTCACTATTAGGTACCTGATCAAGGCGACCGCGCACGTTGCCAGCAACCTTGAACTCATTCATTTTTGCTTCGAGCTTGGCAGAGGGAACTCCCAGCCACACGACTCGTTGAATCGTCCGTCGTTGGAATACGAGGCCATCGCGCCCCTTGGTGGTCTTGACCCGATTGTTGTCGGACATCAGACCTATTTCATATCCCAAAAACAGGGCCTTCTTCGTGAGTGCGTGTGTGACCAAGGTCTTCTCCGCTGACAATTCAAGCTTCAGTTGTTTCGACAAGAATTCTTGCAACCGTTCCTTGATTGTCAGCGCTTCAGACTTCGGTCCTGAAAACCCAAGAATAAAATCATCCGCATAGCGAACGTAGTACAGCCGCCGAAACTGGGTATCGTTCCCGAGAGTGCTCGGTAGGGTACGTTGAAGTAGTTTTAGCTCTCTCAGCCGAACGGGATCCCCATTAGCTTTGGCTGCACTGACTTGCCGACTGATCCGCTTGTAACGCGGATCAATGCGTCGATTCTTTCCTCGGGTATACTCGGGTTGAAGGACGTCTATAACAAACCTGTCGAGGCGATCTAGGCAGATGTTGGACAACAGTGGACTCAGCACGCCACCTTGCGGTGTGCCTGAGTAGGTACGGTTCCACTGCCAGTCTTCCATGTACCCAGCTTCCAACAGGTCGGCGATCAATTGAAGAAAACGGTTGTCTCGAATGTTCATCGACAGGATGTCGAGCAGCACCGAATGGTCGATGTTGTCAAAGCACCCCTTGATGTCACCCTCGATAAACCAGGTCGCCCCAGTGAAGCGGCTCTGCACTTGTGTCAGCGCCGTGTGGCAACCCCGACCAGGCCGAAATCCATGGGAAAATTCCAGGAATTGCGGTTCGTAATAAGCTTCCAAAATCATTCGGATCACTTCTTGAAGAAGTTTGTCCGTCCAAGTTGGGAGCCCGAGCGGTCGACGTTTGCCATCTTTCTTTGGGATGTAGGTTCGACGCGTCGGGGACCACGCAAATGTGCCGTCCCGTATCGTCTCGATGATCCGATGGATCTTTGCGACCGACATCCCGTCCACTGTTTCTTCGGTCACGCCGGGAGTCATCGCCCCATCATTCGCCCTGATCTTGGCATACGCCTTCAGGAAGAACTCCGGGTTGAATAACTCTCGGTACAGACGCTCTAGCGGCAGACCGCGAGAACCGCGATCTGCGAAGATGTCGAGCTTCTTAAGGATTTTGTGCATCTCGCACTTCCTAAACGTCCATGACGACATCTTTGGTCGATACCTGCCACCCTTCCCCATGCCCGGCCCATTACAGGCCGCACCTTGAGTACTACGATGGCTCCGTCTCCATAGGGCTCGCGCCCCTTAGGAGATCCCGAATTCCGGTCAGATAGTACGTTTCTAGCTTCCCTTAGGTCTCCAACTCATCCCTTGTCCCGCAAATAGCGGTAGGCCAGCCGTGTTGTCTCTCCGCTGCCGCAAAAGACTACAGCGAGGACGACTGGGAACCCCATCGAGTGTGTTGAGGTCCGCCCCTTCTAATGCCCTAGGATTTGGATTCAAGCAGTCTAGCTTTGACCATAGGAAGCAGGTCTCGCCCGGCATGTCTCTACACACTTTCGAGACATCGCAGGCTTTAATGACATGCTGGTTTAGCTTCGCCCTTTCGAGTTCGGCTCACGGGCCGTGATTGGTGTTTCACGGACGCCTTAAAGTCATTGACCTCGGAACATTGACAACAGTTCCGGCTGCGTCTAGCAGCAATACTACAAGCCGTTAGACGGCGCACTTTTACAAAACTGTGACTTTCCGCAGCCAGGGGGCGAGAGCAGCAGTACCCCGCGAGGCCGTTTTAACGGGTTCCCGCGACTGGGATGTAGCAAGGCGCGCTTGCAGAAACTCTTGAGTGATGCGAGCCCGCCCAAGCTGCTGAAATCGTCGTGCCCGCGATGCAGTTCCAGCATCCCGGATTTTTTTAGCAGTCCCGACTTCAATTCCCACACGGCTTCGCTGGTGATCCGGCCATGCCGTACCAGCGAGAGGCTGAAGGCATTCTCGGCCTCCATCCGGGTCAGTCCGGCGGCGGCATCAAGCACGATTTCGAGTTCTGATCCAGTCGGAAGTTCGGTTGCTTCGGTGGCGATTCCCCGCGCAATCTCGGCCAACTGTTCCCGATCGGGCAATTCGTGCTCAATAACCACGAACAGCTTTTCCAGTTCGCGCGGCAACTGCACGACCGGCGACAGGATGACAACGATCGTCCGGTTCTGTTTGCCTGTGATGACCTGCTGCGACAATGCCTCCACGATTTCGGCTGATGACAGGAAACGATGGAAGTTCTGAAGTACCAGGATCGCTGTCCCGTCTGGCGTCGCCAATGAGTTCACGGCTCGGATCGCAGCCAGCGGATCACTGCCGTTATTATCCACAGTCGCCCCCGACACCCGCAGTCCTTGCTCAATATTCCACGTTGCAAGCCGCCAGTCTTCGCGCTGGCACAACTGCGAAATGGCCAACAGAGCATCCTGCTGTTCGTGGCTTTCAATCCAAATGCCGGTGAAGCACGCGCGCACGTACTCCGCCAGGTGCTCAGTGAGCGCCATAGGTGTTCCTTTGCGACAAGTTGATGGTTGAAGAGAACGAGAGTGATTCGTCGCCCGTCGCTTGACCCCGCGTGAACCAAACGGCTCAAGTGGTTTCGAGTCGGGCGATTTTCTGCTGCTGCTTTTCGACAGCGTGAAAGGCACGTTAGAGCCGTGACATCCAGCGTGACAGATTCTGTTACTCAGCCAGCATCCAAGTCGCCCAGCGGAGCCGCTGCTGCTGTGTTGGACAGGGGTGGTAACGGATCGCCATGCAAGTCTACAATGGTCATGAATGCGAGGCTGAGCTTGACCAAGCGATGGGACGATTACACCCCGAGCATACGCTCAACGAGGTGTCAATTTGACCCGCCCCCACTGGCAGTTCAAAGTGTAGCCATGAAACGCGGAACCCAGCCGCCTTCACGATTACACTACTTTGAAATTTCGGATACACAGAACATGGATGTGCGTTGGTCGTGGTTCGACGTCACCGAATCCTTCTTTGAAACTAAGGCACCTTGGCTCAAAGAGGCACGTACACTGCACGGGTCCAGCGTCCGATTCTTTGAGTTGGCAGGAAAGCTTGTCTGGCTTTCGCGAGATGACTACGAGTTGTCGAGCCTCGCCTTTTTCCAAGCGGTGATTGGCCTCGAAAGAGCACTGCGTCTGCACTTTCGGAAGCAGACGGAGCCCTATGCTTCCCTTGCGGCCCCCGGTGAAAGTCTAGCCTCCCTACTCGATCGAGCGATGTCAGAGGGAATCGTCACCGATGCTGCATTTTCAGAGATTCGCCCGTTTTCGGATCACATCAGAAGCCAACTTGAAGTAACGGTCGATACGCACTGCCGAGCCCTTTCGGTGTTGGTACCGAAGCTCCGAAACCAATTCATGCATGGCACGTACCTCCTTGCCCCAGACTACCTTCATTTAGCCATTCAGATGAGAGAGATTGCAGACCTCTTGGTGACAAGACGTCCGTGACGAATTTTCGCGTTGCCTCATTTCACGTGAGCCACAAAATGGCTCACGTAGTTTCCAGGCGGGCTATCTCGCGTTCGAGACGGGAGATTTTCTGCTGCTGCTTTTCGACAACGTGAAAGGCTCGGCGGAGCCGTGACATCCAGCGTGACAGATTCTGTTGCTCTACCAGTAACCGAGTTCGGCGGGCGGTGATCTTGCGTTGCCGTGTTGTGGCGTCGGCCGTCGCCTGGGGTGGACGAATTACCCGACGGCGGGGTGTCGTGGTCATTGGCCTTCCTTCATGTGCTGCTGTGAGTTCGCGGTCTGATGAAACTCGGCCTTGAGCACCTCGTCGGTCTGTTGTCCGAGCGCCCGCTCGATGGACTGGCTGGCTTGGCGGCATTCACTGCCGGTGAATCCCTTGGTCTCGACGCGTGACTGGCCGTTCGGAGCGACAATGATTTCAATGGTTTTCAAGCGGCACCTCCAACCCGAATGGTGAGTTTGATTGATCCGTCTGCCAGCGACTGTTCCGTCATCGTGTGCCCCTTCCGTCTGGCTTCGATCCTGGCCTTCTCGACCGCGTACCCTTGAAGGAACCGATCAAGCTGTTTCGGATCGCCCCAACGCCCTTCGAAGTTGTCGAATGCGATCTTGGCGGTGGCGACATGACAGACGACCGGGTACCGCCACTCCGGTAACCGCACCGCCCAGCCCACGGCCGAACTGCTAAACAGCGTCGTCTCGCCGAACACTGGCTCTGGCAACGACAACCGACCACATGCCGCCCGAATGGCGACTGGATCACGAATCTCCGTTTGAATCTGCACAACGTGCGACACGATAATGATCCTCCGTTTGGATAACAGGATGCCGGAACCGAAGATCGGTCCCGGGGGCTCGGCGTAAAACGAACGCAGCCGCGCGAAAACCAGTCAAAACCGGTCTTCGCGAGGCTGTTCGTCCTTCTAGGATGACCTTCCAGAGTTATGCTATAGGCATCACCTTATATGCCGCATTTGAGGCTCGGATTTAGGTGGTGATGGGAGTGGTTCAGAGCCTAGGCAACCATCGTTGATCGTTACGCTACGCATGGAGTCGCACGGCGGTAAGATTACATACACGCAGCATGTGGCTCCTTCATCCTTACTCCCTTTAACAAGCACATTGAAGATGTCCAATTCAGAACCTCAAGGCTGCCTGACGGCGATCCTCAGTTTTTTCGGAGTTCGCCTGAGCAATAGTTCGGAGGGTTCTGTCCAACTTCCGTACCGACAGAGAGATGACTTTCTCTCACCCGCCGAACTCTCGTTCTACCGAGTGCTCATACTGATTCTCGACGGGAAATACCTCGTCTGCCCCAAAGTGAACCTGGCCGACGTCTTCTTTGTGGTACGCCCCGACGAGAACCGGTCGTACCGAAACAAGATTGATCGTAAGCACGTGGATTTTCTGCTCTGCGATCCCGCTTCGATTCTGCCAATTCTTGGCGTTGAACTCGACGATTCGAGTCATGCCAGGCGTGATCGACAAGATCGTGACCATTTTGTGGATCAAGTCTTCGAAGCTACTGGTCTGCCGCTCCTCCGCGTTCGCGCGGCGGCAACATACAATCGACAGAATATTAGCGATCTCATTGGCCAGGCCATTGCTGGTCGAGCGGCCCTGCCTATCGCGATCACACCTCAGAACGGTACTCCAGTCTGTCCAAAGTGTGGAACGCCGATGGTGCTTCGAAAGTCAAAACGAGGCGATCAAAACGGGCGCGAGTTCTGGGGGTGCGGAAACTACCCGAGATGCCGCGAAATCGTGCGAGCCTGAAGCGATATGGCTCCCGTTAAGATTACGCCGTCCAGTGACGCCCACGTTTCAAAAATGCCGTTGTTTATTCATCGACTGTCCCCAACATATACACGACGTCGCCTAGCATGAGGGCAGATGATCGGCAGCAGAATACGTAATGCGCATTTCCGTTCCTGAACGGGTAAACCGCTATGAAGCCGACCGCGACCTTGAGACTGCACGACAGGCATCCGGAACGCTCTCAGGTGAGGCACCTCGGCCTACGGTGGTCGCCTTTCGCCTAAGCGACACCTAGCAAGTCGACTGAGACGGATGGCAAACGCCTTCAAAAAAACAGCGACTATTTCAGACATCCCGCGACGCAATCCAACGCATTGGTTCTCAGATATCTAACACTATTTTCTCCAGGTCGAAAGCCGGGAGGGCAGTGATGAGCCAATGCTTCTACGGCAACCGCCTAATCGGCTTTCTTAAAAATTTCACATTTAAATCTTGCCGCGGCTGTACCCCATGCTAATAATGGCCAGCGTGGCACACTGAGCACCGACTCCCGATCCCAGTGCCGACTTCATCGCGAACTTCGCGATTACTGACAGATTGCTTGCAAGGTTAAGTCCGCTCTTAACCCACGGCCTCTGGCCGTGCGACCCTAAAAGGCTCTGCCGATCCGGCGAGGACTTGGCTGAATCCCCGGACTAAGGTCTCAGGGTGGGCTCGGCAAATAGATAACGTTGTTGTTTCATCTCGGTGTTCGGTTTTCAGCTCGTTTGTGCGGGATCACAGACGAGCGAGCAAATAGTGGGGGGCGATGGGATCAAGCTCCGTTTCAGCGATTTGGCCCCAACGGGGCATCCTACGACATTCGCCCCCCTCGGGGGGGCTTCCTAAAGCCACCCCCTATGGGGGTGGATCATTACTTCGTTTTACGCAGATCCGACTCATTGCGGTTTGAGTAAGTAACCGTCCCGTTGACAGCTGCGGATGCCCTGAGGGCTCCCACCGAGGGACGACTTGCTCTTTCCATTGTCACTCGCTCATGAGTGGCTTACCGCTGTTATGCCTTGGAAGAGGTGCGCAGTTATCCTGCGCACTTTTCGCACGAAAGCTCCGCAGGCGACAAATGTCTCCGCGGTGTCTTCAGAGCTGCCAAGTCACATCTACGCCGCACGATCCTCACGCCAGGGTTGTCAAAAACGATACGCAGAGGTTGTTGTGCTTCATCGCAACGCATTTGCTGTCGAACGCTCACTCCCAATTAAGAACAAGTTTTAGGAGAACTCTGATGGCAGAATTCACGAATATTCAGTGGTGCGACAGTACTCTCAACTTCATCATGGGGTGCCTCGGCTGCGAGCTGTACCCGACTCCACAGAAGGTCCTGGCCGCGATTGATCGTGCTTGCTTACAGGCTGGCACCACCGGCTGGATCAAAGGGACCGCAAAGGAACTCTTTGTCGAGGTCCTGGATCACGTGTGGTCAGAACTGGAAGGGACAGATTCGGGACCGGGATCGGGTCACCAGAACGGACTGACCACTACCAACCTTCGGCACCTTCGGAAACGGATAAAACTCGTTGCGCAGCGGTTCTCGCCCCAAGCGGGCAAACTCATCCAGACCACGATCGAAATGAACCTGAAATGCTATGCCGCTCAGCTGCATGGGAATCGGGGCTTCGATCTGCTGAACTCCCAGCGTCAGGTCAATGTTGGTTATGCTCCGACGTTCGAAACGATCACTCACTTTCCGGGCCGAACAAAAGTCGCATCGCATTTGTCGGATCTGTTTGGAACCGAACGCATAGACAAGCCATGGCTCGATGGCTTGCCGCGTCTAATCTTTGTGTCGGACATGGGAGACGCCTTTTCAAGCAAGGAAGACTTCGCGTTTCTGCGGAGTGAGATGGCGGCTTTTCAAATTCCGGAAGGTCAGCGGAACCTCTGGTTGTGGTTGACTAAGCGGCCCGATGTGATGCGCCAGTTTACAGACAGCATTGGCGGCTTCCCCGCGAATGTCTGCGCTATGACCACCGTGACGTCGGCCAAGACACTTTCACGTGTCGATGCGCTGCGCGAGGTCAAGGCAACGGTGCGCGGTCTTTCACTGGAACCATTGTGGGAGCCGCTCGCGGAAAAGATTGACTTGGCCGGTATCGACTGGGTCATTGTCGGTGGCGAAAGTGGAGCCCAGGCGAATGTCGAGCCCTTCCCTCTGGAGTGGGCAGAGGATCTACGTGACCGCTGCCGCGAGGAAGGAGTTGCCTTCTTCATGAAACAACTCGGACGTCGTCCGACCAACGATGGGGCAGACCTGAAACTTCGTCATCATCACGGCGGCGATTGGAACGAATGGCCCGAGGGGCTGCGCATTCGTGAAATGCCAGGTTACTTTCGCGAATACAGCCAATCGCTTCAAAAATAGGCGGCAGTAA
>JAZKFE010000081.1:0-10170 GCA_040386595.1 Planctomycetota bacterium
AGTCGTTGTTCGCTCCGCGAACAGAACGCGCTCGCAGTAGCGAGGTGGGATCCGCATTGAGATTGAATGCTAATTCCAGCCGGCTATTGCAATTGCGTTATGTTCGCGGAGCGAACAACGACTATAACCATGCAAACTAAACATATTGCCGGCTGAGCATGTCTGCGGCGGTTTCGTCGAGTTGTTCTGAGCAGCGGACTTCTTCAAACCGGGCCAGTAAGTCTTCTGGTGTCAGGCGGCGTTTTTCGGCTCCTTGGAAATCGTGCAGGATGCGGCCGTGGACCATCATGATCAGGCGGTCGCCTAGATGAGCCGCTTGATGCATGGAATGGGTCACCATCAGGGTTGTTAATTTGTCGCGACGGATCATCTCTTCGGTTAAGCGGATGACTTGATCGGCACTCTTCGGGTCGAGTGCCGCCGTGTGTTCATCCAGGAGCAACAGATCGGGTTTTAAGAGTCCTGCCATGAGCAGCGTCAGGGACTGACGTTGCCCGCCTGACAGGCTGCCGATAGCGTTATCCAGACGGTCCTCTAAGCCTAAGCCCATCGCCCGGACACGTTCATACAAGTCGGTTTTGACCGAGGAACTTAAAGCCCAACCGAGTCCTCGGGCTCGTCCCCGCTTGGCGGCGAGTGCCAGGTTCTCGGCAATCGTCATTGATGGGGCGGTACCGCTAAACGGGTTTTGAAAGACGCGCCCAATGAACTGCGCCCGGCGGTGTTCGGGCCAGCGGGTGATCTCGCGCCCCTTCAGCTTCAGACGACCGGTGTCGACAATAAAACTGCCCGCGACGGCGTTCAATAACGTGGATTTTCCCGAGCCGTTCGTGCCGATCACGATGACAAACGAGCCCGGTTCGATATGCAGACTGACTCCTCGCAATGCACGGACCTCGTTGGGTGTGCCTGCGTGGAATGTCTTCGCGATATTTTCAATTTCCAGCATGTGGAGACCTGACAGAGCCATTGAAGACGATGATCTACCCGAGTGCCAGCCGCTTACGAAGCTTGGCGATGGCATCCGGTAGGACCAGTGCCCCGAATACGAACAACGCCGTGACCAATTTAAGATCGTTGGGATTGAGGCCCCACCGCAGAGCAATAGCGACCAGCAAACGGAACAAGATCGAGCCCATCACGGCACCGACTAACAGCAATCCGATTTGTCGCGAACCGACCAGCGACTCACCAATGATGACACTGGCAAATCCCCAGACGACCATGCCGATGCCCATTTGGACGTCGGCGAAACCTTGATATTGGACCAATAATGCACCGGCCAGAGCCACCAGAGCGTTCGACAACGCCAGGCCGAAAGTGATCATCCAGCCGACTTCGACACCCAGCGCGCGGATCATCTGATCGTTGTCTCCGGCGGCCCGCATGGCCAGACCGAGATTGGTGCGGAAGAAGGCATACATCAGGAGGGCCACGCTTGTAATCAATCCGGCAACCATGACCACGACATAGACGTCCTGGACCGAAACTTCCCAGCGACCGAAGGCCCACTTCGCTTCCGACGAGGCAAAGCTTTGAGCGAACGTCACCAGCGTGGATTCTTTCATCAGCGGCAGATTGCTTTTGCCCATCACGCGCAGATTGACCGAATACAGGCCTGTCATCACCAGGATACCCGCTAACAGACCATTAATCTGAAAACGAGTCGCCAGGATGCCCGTTGTCGTGCCCGCCGCCGCACCCGCAAAAAAGGCCATTAAGGTTGCCAGCCAGGGATTCCAGCCCGAAGCCAGCAAAATCGCGGCGACCGAGCCCCCCAGCGTAATGGAACCGTCGACCGTCAAGTCGCGGAAGGCCAGCACCCGAAAGCTGATCAGCACTCCGAGAGCCAGCAGGGACAAAATCAGTCCCATCGTGAATGAACCAATGAGCAACGTCATGTTACACCCCCTCCTGCTGCACGGTGGTGATCGGACTGATCCAGCAGCCCCCGCGAACAAACTCACTCTCGCCGCAACCGATGATCGGGCGATCGTCGTGCAACAAATGGAGCACGCCTTGCAGGTCTTCGGATTCAAACAAAGTCGTCACCGTTTCATCCAGGTTCAGCTTACGTTTTTTGAAGGGGCGATAGGAGAACACGGCCGCGTGAAAATGTGCGGAGATCGCCGACTGCGGGCCCAGCGGACGCAGCAGCGGGGCCAGTCGTGCGTCTTGAGCCTGCTCACCGCGGGCCGCGACGCCAACGATCAGAGCCAGCGAATGCGGAAAGACACGTTCGGGGCTGAAGTTCAGCCAGCGACGGATTTCCGGATGCGAAAATTTTTCGGCAGAACCGTCTTCATTCATTGCTGGCGAGCGTCGTAGCGAAGCCCCGACCAAGCCGGCCGTTTCTGCCAGGAAGACCATTCCCGCAGCGTCACTTTTGGACAAATTCAATGACTGTTCAACGAGTTTTGAGAATGAGATGCGTTCTTTCGGATCGTGGGGTTCAAAGCGATGTTGAATGGCAAATTGCCCTGCGCAACGCAGACCGTACAACATCTGCACCGACGGGACAAAATCCCCGGTTCCCAGCTGATAGTCGGGTTTGCCCGTGCCATTCGTCGGCAACTGAGCGGCCGAACCACCGACAGCTAAGAACTCACCAAAGCGGTTGGCACAGTCGGAAAAATCTCCACCAAACGCCCCCTGCCCTAGCCCGAAGCTGTTTTTGGGAAACTCTTGCCGCTGGCATTGCTCACTTCCATAACTGGCACGTGGCAGCCGATCCGGGTTGCCGATCACTTGCACGGTCAACTTGGCCTGAGGAGCAATGTCATAGACTTCAAACAGCATCCCGCCGAGCGCCGCGAAACGAAACTCGGGCATCACGGTGCTTTGAAACCGGTCTGCCGGCCGCCGGATTTTGTCCGGATCGCAGAGCAGCATCTTGGCCAGCCCCGTCAGGCGGATCACTTCCGAAACCTGCGGCGCAGCCGTCGCGACCCCGAAGAAGCCGTGGATCGCCTGGAACTGCTTGTACGCACGAACCAAGGCGCCAATCCCGGCCGAGCTCAAGTACTCGACCTCATTCAGGTCCATCACGACCGAATGCGAACCCTGGCGAATGGCTTCATCCAACGCCTTCGACAGGTGCGCAGACCACTCGTTGTCGAGACGGCCGGCGACTCGCATTTCGAGAAACTCACCATTCACTTCCGTACTGATCTGCATGGTCTGGCGTACCTTCGAAACGAACCGTCAATGTTGCGGGAGTTCTGTCCGGCAACGATTACTCCTCGATCACACGGTCGGCCGACTTGAGGAACTCGGGGGACAATGTGACACCACACGTTTTCGCGGCGGCTCGGTTAACGATCAATCTGCTGATTTGAGCTTGCTGGAAGGGAATGTCGCTGGTTTTCTCACCCCGCATGACTCGCGCGGCGATCAAACCCGATTCCACTCCCATGTCGTAATAGTCACGGGCCAATACGGCAACTGCGCCTTGCAGGGCACTCCCGCCGAAGAAGCCGAAGACCGGCACTTTGGCCCGATTGGTGGCCTGAATAATGGTGGGGAAACTCGAACCGGCGAGGTTGGAATTGGGCAAGCAAATCAAATCAATCTGATCGGCAAGGAGTGATTGAGTGACTTCCAGGACATCAGAAGAGGAGTTAATTCCCAGTGACAGCAATTCAAAGTTGGCTTCTTTCGCCGCGTGGACCAGCAGTTCATGGTTGAACACCGCGTTGACTTCTGCCGGGGCAAAAATGGCCCCCACCTTTTTCGCCTGAGGCATCAACTTATGCAGAATGGGCATCATCGCGGCCACGTCATTGGCCCCATAACAACCGGTGAGGTTCGGGAGATGGTCCTTATCATTGGTACCAACACCGGCGGAAAACGGATTGGCGACCATGGTGAACACGATCGGCGTTCCCTTGGAGCGCTGCACGCAACTTTGCAGGGCCTGGGTCGAGACCGTCAGCAACAAATCGGCATGATCGGCCAGAGCCGAATCAACCATGCCGTTAAGTCCCGACATGTCTCCCTGGGCATTCGAGCCCTTCAACACATAGTCGCGGCCCTCAACCAGTTGGGCCTTCTTCAGCCCGTCACGCAATCCACGTTCGGCTTCTTCGGCGTCGGGCGAGTTCACATAGCTCAGACTTCGCAACTGCCACGTCTTGCTCAACGGAGCGGTTTTTTTAGAGGGTGCCGGTGCCGTTTTGATGGGCGACTTCTCGTGGAGGCCTTTGTCATCAATGAACGAGTCGGCTTTGGCGAGTAGTGCGTCCGAGATGGACCAGTCGCCATTGAGGCCTACCAGAGCCACTTTGTTCAAGAGGAGCTTGGGGGGAACAGTCAGTTCGACAGGCATCTTGGCAATCGATTCGCCTGAGAGGGCTTTGGCCGCCATCCGCCCGGTACTGCGACCAACCTCGTAGTAGTTCGCTCCGAGGTCGTACAACGCCCCCTTGGTCACGTTCCCAGGCATGCAGGTGCAAACCGGAATATGAGCATCCCGAGCAACCTTAACCAGCACGTCCATCGCTGCCAGCACGGTCACATCTCCGCCGACCCACAAAGCGTCGACGCGGTCGGCGATCGAGGCCGCAGCCTCCTTGACGCCGGATGTGTTCTCCACGGTCACTTCGATCAACTCGATCTGAAGTTCCTTACAAGCTTTCCGAGCCAGAACCGTGGAGATTTCCGAATTGATTTCGGCGGGATTCCAGACAACGCCAATCCGTTTCAGATTGGGATTCAGCTGTTTTCCCAGCTCCAGCGATTGTGCGACTGGTTGCAATGTACCGACACCCGCCATGTACGGCGGGTGGTCCAGAGGACCCGTCCCCACCCCAACCCCGGCCTTGGTGGGGTCAGAGACACCGCCAAAAATGTGGGGGATGTGACGCTGCCGATTGGCGTTGGCCACAGCTTGCAGGGACGTGGTCGTCAACGTAATGATGTATTGATACTGTCCGCCGGTCAGCTCCTGGGCCATCGCGTTCGCCGTGGCGATGTCACCTTCGGCATTGAACCGCTTCAGGGTGATGTTCTGGCCGTCAGTGAACCCTTTCTCGGTCAAGGCATCAATGATTCCCGCAGCAGCCTCGTCCAAGATCAATTGCGAGGCCATCTGCATCATGGCCACGGGAATTGGGGGCGCGTCGGCTGCCGTTTTGGTGGCGCCCGTCGATTTTCGAGCGGGAGCTCGCGGCGTATCCGACAGCAACAGGATGGCCGAAGCCACCGCAATAAGAGAAACACCCAATGACAGCCGCTTGATCGTATGACCCATTTCGCCAATCCTCCGTGGCGGCATGGTATGGGCGGAACTGTCTTGCTTTCAATGGTGCCGATTTGAAACGGTATTAGTGACTGTCACCAGCAAACTCTGTTCAGTCATAGAAGGCGACCCCGTTTATGATTAAAGCGAATACCGGCGACGGTGCGTGCTGCAAAAACACAACACGCGACAGGCTTTTTCAAGGCAAGGCTTAGGGTAGACTGCGCAGGTGAGTTGGGTTACGTAGCCTGACTCTCCGACTCGAGGGTTTGTTTTCGGAGGGAGACTCGACTCAGAGAGTCAAGCTACGGGTAAACCTCTTCCAATCGCTATTTTCCTTCGGCTGGCGGAGGGCTCAATCGCTGATTGAGCAGAAAGGACAGCAGTGCCCGCAGATCGGCTTCACCGAGCTGTTCGGCCAGGTTAGAAGGCATGGGGGACAGATTTGAGAGCCGAGATTCGTCAATGTCATCCAGGGGGATACGGACTTCCTTGCCCAGATTGTCACCCAAGATCACGGCATTTCCTTCTTCTCGCAGCTTGAGTCCCGTGACGACGATACCATCGGTTTTGGCGATGATGGTCGCTCGGAAGGCGGCATCGACGTTCCGATTGGGGTCCAGAACATCTTCAATCAAACGCTCGAGTCCGCGGTTGCCGACACCATCCAGCTGAGGTCCGACCTTGCCCCCTTCATTATTGATCCGGTGGCAGGCAGCACACGTTTTCTTGAAGACGGCGGCACCCGCTTCAGGCGATGCATCGTGGGTAGCAAAGCTGCTGACGAGTTTTGCGGTCAACTGTTTAAGACGCTCATCAGCGGCCGGAATGCCTTGCGTCAGGTCCTTAATTCGTTCGTCCCGATTGGCAATTGGAAGAGTGCCCAAACGATCCAGGAGAGGCTTATCTTGCAGCAGTCGAGCCGACGCCCGGCCTTGGCCAATCAGGCTGAAGAGCATCTCGCCGCCGGGTTGAGTACTAGCCATCGCCAAAGCAATGGGTTGCTGCAACGGGCCGGGTGCTGTCCCTAAGGCCGTCGCCAAGGCCAGCAGTGACGGTTGCGTGTTGATGGGCCCCAGAATCTGCGCGGCGACAATTCGCAGGGCGGCAGCTTCCGTGGGGTTTTGGACGACGGTGATAAGGGCCGCGACGGCTGCTGCCCGGTCGAGGCTCACACTGGCCTGAGCAGCAGCAATCTTGACCGGGGTGTCCACCTGGCGGTCTCGCAACAGTCCGACTAATGGACCGGCGAGGGACTTCAGCTGTAGCTGGCTGGCGACTCTAATCGCCGTGACTAAGGATGTGTCGACAAATGCAAAATTATCGACCGGAGCCATCACCACACCGGGTTCAAAGCGTCCGACCGCCAACCAGGCGTAGCCTGATCCGGTATCGGCGTCGACAACTTCCAGCACGCCCTGTTGCCCTGCCCACTTCTGCAGGTCCCAGGTGTATTTGTGCGCGACGTCATTTCGTGGAGGGACCTGTTTCGCAACCGTTTCGCCCGATTCCACCAATCGCAATCGAATATGATTCACGGGTGGTGAATCCGTTCCGGGGAGGCCATTGTGTCCACACATCCAGAACTCAAATTTTGCGGGAATGACAAACGGTGCCGAGGTCAGCACGCCGGTCAGATGCTCGCCATGGACGATGCTGTCAAAGAACTTCGCATCCGCATTTCCATCCGTTGAGTTGCGGTGTTTGACACCCCAGGGACTGCCCGTTGCAGGATTGACGAGACCCGGAACGGAATGATTTTCCCACGGGGCAGCACGCTTTTGTTGCGGATCGAGGAGTGTCGTAGCGAGTTGCTCGGCCCACTTCCCGAGTTCGGAGTCAGCAGTCAGCTTCGCCCCGCGTTGAGTCAAGCCGGCAAATAACGATTGAAATAGTGACGCCTGACGAGGGATATCACCCGGGAATTTTTGTTGCACGAAGGCGGCAACGGCATCGAGTCGTTGGGGACCAACATGTCGTGCAACATGTTGCAGACATCGTTCAATCATCGGCACGGAGGTCTCATGCTGACGAATGTAGTCGAACGTAAACCACGCCGCGGCTTCACTCGGCACCGCCAACGCGATGTCGACCACTTTGGCCAATTCCTCCTGATCCAGTTTGACGTTCGCAATCTGGTCGACGGCCGATGCCGGACGCAATTGGTCTCGAATCGCAACACGTGTGGCGTGGATCAACTGGACGTCCCCCGAAGGGATGGCCTTCCACAAGCGAACCAACGGCTGCAAGTTTGCCGGATCAGGATGCCGACCGATGGCTTCCACCGCGGCCCGTTGTACGAACGGGTCCGAGTCGACGAGTTTTGTGCGGACCAGTCCTGCGATGTCTGCGCTCCAGGGATTGGTTTCTCCCAACGCACGGACCAGATGGATTCGAACCAGGGCAACAGGATCTTTCGCCAACTGTTGAATCAGGCTGTCGTCGAGTTGTCCCAGCCGCCACAACAACCACAAGGCCTGCACGCGGCCAGCGGCGTGTTGTTCGACGGCAGTCGGGGCGACTTCCTGGGCCAGCAAAGCACGGGCCCGGGCAGCTCCCTCTTTGCCGAATCGTTCTTGAAGTTCCTGACCGGCAAGGTTGCGAACCGTGATATTGGTGTCGGTCAAACGCTCAACCAGGTCATCAATCGGTAAGGCATGCAGGTTCGGAACGGCGGGGGCCGCAACCTTATTGTCAGTCCCGGTATAAACAATGCGCCAAATGCGACCACGGTGACGATCGCGACGCGGGTGCAGCAAATCGACTTCATAGTGGCCAATGATCGAGTTATAAAAATCGGAGACATACAGGGCTCCGTCGGGGCCTAATTGCAGGTCCACCGGATGGAACCACCAGTCGTCGCAGGTCACAAAATCTTCAACCTTCTGGACCCACGGCGATGAGCCACGCCATTCGAGGGTGTCGCGATGAATGATGTTCGTGACAACATTGCCCACGAACATCGAGCCCGAAAATTCCGCCGGAAATTGATTCGCAGCGTATGACACCACTCCGGCAATGCCGGTCGAACCATGGTCATTGGAGGTCGTAATCGGAGCGAACCCCAGCCCGTCATCGGGCCGACCAAAGCTGTCGTAGTAACCGCCACGCAGGATCATCGTAATCGGCTTGGAGTGGCAGTCGGCGGTAAAGATGTCACCACGCGCGTCCACGCACATACCAAACGGATTGACTTGACCCCACGAGATTTGCTCGATCGCCGAACCGTCGGCTTTGAAACGATAGGTATTACCTGACTGCATCTCCAGAACGACCGGGCCTTCGCCCTTCAACTTGATCTTCGACGCGTTGCGGAATCCATGACAGGCATAGATCCAGCCATCGTTGCCCAAGCGGAACGCATTTTGATCGCCATGCGTATCCACAAAGTCGAACGGACCGTACAGAATTTCTCGTTTATCCGCTTTGCCGTCATCGTCGGTGTCGGTCAATTTCCAGATGTTGGGGATCGACCACACAATGGCTTCACGACCGCTTGGTAGCGGCAAGACGCCGATTGGAATGTTTAACTTATCCGCAAACTTGGTGACTTTGGTGGCGCGTCCATCAGGACCGATGCCGTCGAGAATGGTCAGGCCATCACGTGATTGTTCGGCATCCGCGGCGGCAAACGGATATTCAATGGAATGCGTGACCCACAACCGCCCGCGTGCGTCAAAATTCAGATTCATCGGCTTCTGAATATCAGGCTCAGCCGCGACGAGTTGAATGTCAAATCCCGGGCGAAGCTTGAACTTGGTGCGTTCCTGCTGCGGAGTTAAAGGCTCGGTCGGAGCCACCGGAGGCCCAGCGAACAGACTCGGTATCGCCATCCAGGAAATCAGCAGACAGGACAACAGAGGTAGAAATCTGGGGCGACCGGTGAGCATCATGAGCGACTCCGAGGCAGTAGTCTAAATAAAGCAGCGAGTGCCGTAGGATAACAGTTCAAACAAGCAGTTGAAAAGCCGCCACAGTCGTGGTTCGCTCCGCGAACTGAACGTAATCTGAGCGAACAGGTGTGTGGAGAACTGAGGCGAGAAACAATTTCGCAGTCGCTGCTGGGGCGCATCAAGTTCGCATCGAGCGACCAAAAACTATTTTATACATTCAATAAAAGCGACCGGCGGATGCGTTTTGATGGCCGTCCAAAAATCTCCGCCGAACTCTGCGATTCCCTGCGGGGAAAGCTGTGGAGCGTGCCAACGGATTTCGCTGAACCCCGCAGCTTTGAAGGCGGCTTCATGGACTTCCACATTGAGGTAGTAGTTTTCAATATCGAACCGGTCGTTTTCCAAAAAGAAGGTCCACTTGATCGGCGATCCTTCGCCAAAATTGCTGCCGACCGTCGTTTCAAACCCGTACTGGCGATACGAAGGTGCGGTGGGAAATTCCAATGCGGGGCTACTATTCACCGTGACAAATCGGCCGCCGGGCTTCAGACACCGGGCAATCCCCTGCACCATGGCCGCCAGCTCCAGCCGGTTCTGAGCATAGTTCAACAAATAAGCGGCAACGACTAAATCGTACTGGACCGGCAGCTCCAGGTTCTTGGCATCGCCGACCAGGTATTCAATTCCCTGCTGATGCAATGTTTCCTGTCGTCGAGCCAGATCAATCATCCCCTGCGACAGGTCCACCCCGGTCACCTTGGCCGCACCTTGCTGCCGAATCAGCCGCGTATAAAATCCCTCACCGCAGGCGACGTCCAGCACCGAAAGCCCCGCCGGGTTGCCAATCAACTGCAGCAGGCTAAAGGCCTCGATATGCGTCCGCCACGGCTGCAGCTTGGAAAGCTTGTATTGTTCGGCGATGGGGTCGTAGTTGGTGGTCATTGGGTTGGCTTTGGTTGATTGGAGAAGGAGGGTGGGAAATGACGAATGTCGAAATCCGAATGTCGAATGAATGACCAATGCTTCAATGACGAATGT
>JAZKFE010000082.1:0-4312 GCA_040386595.1 Planctomycetota bacterium
GTTTGATGTCAATCACGACGGCAAGCTGGATGTGGTGACCGGCGATGTCTGGTATGCGGCTCCGGATTGGAAAATGCACGAAATCCGGAAACCCGGAACATTCGACGGGGCCAAGGGCTACAGCCAGAGCTTTGCCTGCTTCAACTACGACATCAATCAAGATGGCTGGTCGGATTTGATCTGTATCGGTTTCCCCGGGGTGATGTGCCATTGGTACGAGAATCCCAAGAACCAACCCGGACATTGGCCGCAGCACGAACTTTGGCATAGTGCGGCCAATGAATCGCCCCAATTTCTGGATGTCACCGGTGACGGCAAGCCGGAATTGGTCATGGCTTCCGAACCGGAAGGCATTGTCGGTTATGTCGAAATTCCGGCGGTGGAGAAGTGCACGAAGCTGTGGGAGTTTACTCCGGTCAGCGTCGAGAAGATTCCCGTCGGCAGCCATCGCTACTATCACGGCATCGGTGTCGGCGACGTGAACAATGACGGCCGGAACGACATTGTGATCCCGCACGGCTGGTGGGAGCACCCGGAAAAACTGAAGGACGGGCCGTGGACCTTCCACCCGCTGACGTTGTCGAAGGACGGCACCGGTGCCCCGTTTACCTCCGCCGATATTTTTGTGGATGATTTGGATGGCGACGGCGACAACGACCTCATTCTCAGCTCGGCTCATGGCCGGGGCATCTGGTGGTTCGAAAATGTGGGCTCGAACGCCGAGCCGAAGTTTGCTTACCACTTGGTGGACGACAAATTCACGCAAACGCATGCGTTGAACTATGCGGACGTGAACGGTGACGGGGTCAAGGATCTCATTACCGGCAAGCGGTTCTATGCTCACGGGCCCTCTGGTGATGAAGATCCTCAAGGTGAGGTCGTGATGTATTGGTACGAAGTTCAAAAGACCAAGGGAGCTCCCCCGAAGTTCATTCCTCATAAGATTGAGGAAGGCAAAGATACCGGAGTGGGGACTCAGTTCCAGGTGTTGGATATCAACGGCGACAAGAAGCTGGACATTGTTCTGTCCAACAAGAAAGGGACGAACGTCCTGATCCAGAAGTAAACGTAGATTTGATCTGGGCCGTTTTCCCGTGATGCGTCTGGAGTTTTACCTCCATTCCGCCTGTCGTGGGGCGGCTTAGGTAAGCTGCGATGACAAACAGACCCGCCCCGCACATTTCTGCGTGGGCGGGTCTTTTTCTAGGCCTGATGGCAGGGGTCTGCAACCGAACCTTTATTAAAGACGTCGGTTTGGGGAGCGAGAGCGAACATGATGTTCGCCAACCCGCTGGCGTCCGGCAGAAACTGCTGACCGATTTCTCGGCAGGAGCAGTTGCTGTCAGAAACTTTGGGCACAGGCCTGGATTTCTTGCATCTCGCCCCAATTAGCCATAGTTACGCGGCCGAGCACAACTTTGTCTCGGCCTCAATGCGACACAGCTCACGATCAATGGAGGATCTGAGTGCTCCCAAGAACGAACATCTCGAGCTTACCTTGCTCAGGCAGCACCCCGCGCACCGCGGCGGCGCTTCTGGTAGCCTCGGTGTTCCTTCTGACCGGCTGCAGCAAAGGTGGCGCGGCTGGCGCTGCCACCACGGCCCCGCAAGAGATCATTTCCACGGCATTCCATGTTGGCCAAGCCGTTGTGGGAAGTGGAAAAGAAGTCGCTCATATCGACGTCATCATTGGCCATAAAGATGGTCCCGTCGGCACGGCCTTCGTGAATGCTCTCGCGAATCAGAAGGAAGGCCATTCGAATCTGCTGGCGGTCATCGGTTCGAACGTGGCCGTTAAGCCCTCGACCGTGCTGATCCCCAAGGTTTCCACACAGGATTCGAATCATTCGGTGATGCTGTTTGGCCCCGCTCAGTCAGCTGTGGCCAAAGCCGTTTCCGACTGTCTGGAAGACGGGAATATTCCTGCTGGTCAGGCGGATCAATGGGTGATCGTGTGCGGCATCTATTTGCATTGGGATGCCCGCGATGAGAAGAAGGTCTTTAAGTACAACTACTTGGCGACGAAAGAAGCGATTCAGCGAGCCCTAAGGGGCGGACCAACTGTTGCGGAAATCAATAAGTTCAAGGCGAATCTGGATCATTCCTGGATGCCGTCTGAGTCCTCGGAAGAGGTACAGTCAACCGCCTCACGGCCTCGCCGTGGTCTGTAAGCGGTGATCATTTTTGAATGGCAATTGGATTGCCGGTTGTTCATAATTACATGATATGAACAACAACAACTTTCGCTATGGGGTCGTCGTCATCTTCGCCATTCTGGCGTTCTTAGGCCCGTTGATATGGGCGAAGACTTTCTCACTCCGGTTGGCTGATCGCCTAGCGCAGCAGTTGCGAAGTCAGCTGATCGCCGAGGGCAAAGTTGAGGAAGCCTCGCAGCTTTCATCCGAAGATCGTTTAGACGACTTCGGGGTTGAGTTGTCCCCCGAAGATTTGAACCAAGTCTTAGCCTCGGAATTGTTGTTGAAATTCTGGTGGCTGTGGGGCCTGCTGATCGTGGGATGCAGTTACGGAATATTCGTCGGGCTGGGATACTTTCTATCCAACGACGCTCTCACAAAAGCCACAGAAAACGCAAGCGGTTGAAAAACGCGAGACGAAGCATTTGTGCCAATGCTGTCATCGTCGTTTTGCAATCAGCCGTTGGCTTAACTGGGAACGGGAAAAATCTCTGCGGCGAATCAAAACCGCTGGCATTTTTGCAGATTCGAATCGTCTGCAGCCTGCTTTCCCAAGGCCTTTAAACGTTCAACATTTTCAAACCTTGATCGTCAGACCTCATTTTGACCGATGAAGATCGGCCCCGGCTGACGATGGGGTTGGAACAAGCGAACGCAGGCTCGATAATACGACAGTACGTCGGACCGGCTGGCACGGCCGGTCTCGGCTTTCTTTGGTCCCTGACCCACGGACCAGTTCTCTGCAGGAAACAGACATGGTTTATTTGAACCGCATCTATACGAAAACCGGCGATGATGGTCAGACGAGTCTCGGGGATGGATCCCGGGTTCCGAAGACTCATCCGCGGATTGGGGCGTATGGAGCCGTGGACGAACTGAATGCCGTCATCGGTTTGGCGATCGCGCAGGGGCTTCCCGATTCGATTGCCGGCGGGCTGCAGCATATCCAGCACGATCTGTTCGATATCGGTGCCGACCTGTGCGTTCCCGAAGCGCTGTTGTCGGATGAGGATGACGCCGACGATTTCGACGCGGATGACGCGCCCGAGGTCCCCAGCACTCCGCCGTTGCGTGTGCTGGAGTCTCAGACCCTGGTCTTGGAAACCTGGATCGACGCCGCAGTCGAACGGCTGGCTCCGTTGAACAGCTTTATTCTGCCGGGAGGAACGACAGCCGCTGCCGCGTTGCACATGGCTCGCACGGTTTGCCGCCGTGCCGAGATTGAAGTCCTGCAGCTGGGAGAGTTCGAGGACATCAACCCGCAAGTGGTGATTTATCTGAATCGGTTGTCCGATTTGTTGTTCGTCTGGGCCCGGTTGTGCAACGACAACGGCCGAGCCGACATCCTGTGGACCCCCGGCGCAAACCGCTAAGTCGGTCCGCAGAAGAACGTATGCCGTAGGATGGGCATTCCTGCCCGTCGCGTTCATTGGAACGCCAAAATCGACGGGCAGGAATGCCCATCCTACGGATCATCGGGTGTTGCCCGAGCTCCCCTCGCGACCGGATTTATGCGGGGTGAGCGGCCTTCCAGAGGTTCAATGTCAGGTGTGCCTGACCCTGGTGATGGCCTTCGTGCCAGGCCAGCACCTGCAGAATCTGGCCGATACTCAGGCCTCGTTCCTTCATTGCCGGCGGAATGATGCACAGATCGCTCTCTTGAAACGTGCTCACGGTCTGCAATAGATGAGTGCGGCTGGCGTCCAGGACGTCACGGATGCGATCGAGCGTAGGAATGTTGTCGTCGGGCGTGCTGCCACCGCGAAAGCGCGGGACCAATTCCGCAAATCCTGGAGCCGTGCCGATCATGCGCTCGGTGGCGAACAGCTCTTCGGTAATCCCAATGTGCACCAATTGCCACGCAATGTGAGCCCGTCCAGGGCCTGGTCGCCAGCCCAGAGCCTCTTGCGGGTTGGGCAATTTGGCAATTTCGTCCAGCTTGGCAAGAGTCTTGACGCGATTGAATTCCCATTGCGAGAGACAGGTCTCGATGAAGCTCATGATGGTTCCTTGTACGAGTGGAGCGGCAGCTGGCCAGTGCTGTGTCACAACTAAGAATTAAGATTGCGTGCCACTGCTTTGCGACCGTACTCGGTCGTTAAGCAGTGCCCGGACGG
>JAZKFE010000083.1:0-30356 GCA_040386595.1 Planctomycetota bacterium
AATGATCGTGATTCAGCAGCCAGATTTCTGCGGTTAAAAGCCAAATTTTCGACATTGAGTCATTGGTCATTCATTCGACATTTGGATTACGTCATTCGTCATTTCCCAGCCCCTCGGAAGCACTTCAGGCCGAGACTTTTACCGGGGGGCGGACAGGAAATTTCGGGCTTACATTCCAGTAATCTTCCCCGGGTTGAGAACTTGACTAGACGATCTGCTCTCAACATTGAGAAATCTGTGAAATAGTGACCCTGCTTTTCCCGCAAAGTGGTTCGCGGTGCATGTTTCTGATAGGTCAGTCGCTTGAATCCCGCGAGCACATTTGGCATAGTTCAGCCTGCCTTCAGCCGTGAGGGGGCGTGTTCCCTGTGCGCAACGCAGGGGCCGACTAGGAAAATTGAACGACATGATGCCGTTGATCGCTGCCAATTCGCTTGGTGAGTTTGTGCTGGAATCGCTCCCTGTGAACGAGACCGTAGCCTTCACCATCGCTGCATTAATTCATGTGGTGTTGATCCTCACGTTCTTTGGTGTCGCTCCGCTGGTTTTTATCTGGCTGGAACGCAAAGTCGCGGGACGTATTCAAGACCGCTTGGGACCGACACGTGTCGGTGGCCGGTTTGGCTGGCTGCAAACCCTGGCCGACGGCGTGAAGCTGATTCAAAAAGAAGATCTGTGTCCGGCTGAAGCCGACCGCATGCTCTTCCGCATGTCACCGTATCTGGTGTTCGTGGCCTCGTTCGGTGCGTTTATCGTCTTGCCGTTTGGAAATGGGTTCATCGTCCAGAATCTGGAAGTGGGCCTGTTCTTCATGCTGGCCTTGATGTCTCTGGAAGTTCTGGGCGTTGTCTTCGCCGGTTACTCCAGCGGTTCGAAGTGGGCTCTATTTGGCGGTATTCGCGAGGCGGCCCAAGTTGTCAGCTACGAAATCCCCATGGCCATCTGTGCCTTGGTTCCGATCATCGCGACAGGGACTTTGAATCTGGTCGAAGTGGGATATGTTCAATCGGGGGGCTTCTGGAACTGGTTGGTTTTCCAGAACCCATTTACCTTCGTTGCCTTCTTCGTCTACTTCACAGTGGCTACGGCCAGCGTGAAGCGTGCCCCGTTTGACTTGGCGGAAGCCGAAAGCGAACTGGTGGGTGGTTTCCATACTGAATACAGCGGTATCCGCTGGTCCTACTTCTTCATGGCCGAGTACGCCAGCATGTTCGCCGTCAGCGGCATTGCGGTGTTCCTGTTCCTGGGGGGCTGGTACGACGGACTGCAGATTGTCGAGTCCATCGACAGGGCTCTGGGGCTCAGCAGCTCTGGCTGGCTGGGACAATACATTGTCAACCTGATCGGTTTAGCGATCTTCATCACCAAGGGCTGTGGCCTGGTGTTCTTCCAGATGTGGGTGCGGTGGAGCTTGCCGCGACTTCGCATCGACCAGGTGATGACGACCTGCTTGAAATACCTGTTGCCAATCAGCTGCATGCTGTTTTTGGGTGCCACAGTCTGGCCGCTTGTGATTTACTCAAGCCCCATGTCTGCCAAGCAGACAACGCTGATGGCCCCGATGGGAAATCGGGTTTACAACCCGAAACGTACCGCTGTGCAGCCGGCGGCAGACAAGAATCACTCCACTACGCAGTCGGCACCTGCTGCCGTTAACAAGGAAGGGTCCGGGGAAGAGGCATGACCGGCCATCAATTGTTGTTTTGGATTTTTGCGGCGGTAACTTGTGGCGGCGCCATTGCGGTGGTGCTGACTCAGAATGTCGTGCGCATGGCCTTCTGGCTGATCGTCTCCTTGGGGGCGTCGTCCGGGCTGTTCTTCTTATTAAATGCGGACTTCGTCGGCACGGCCCAGTTGCTGGTGTACGTCGGTGGTACGCTGGTGCTGATGGTGTTCGGCGTGATGCTGACCGCCAGCGGTCCGTTCTCCAAGATGCAGACGCGTCCGGGAGAGCTGTTCCTGGCAGGGGTAGTCGCCTTCCTGCTGTTAGGTTTGCTGGGCAGCACGGTCTGTTCGGTGGATTGGGAACGCGTGGTTGCTGCGACGAACGATGGCCATCCGGTTGTTGATCGGCAGGCCTTGAATCATGGGTACAACTTGCCACAAGAAGGCAATACCGGTCATCCGCTGGGGATGGCATTCTTAGGAATTCGACCTGACCGCGACTTGGGAGTCGGTAGCAAGACTTTCAGTAACGGTTATTTACTGCCGTTTGAAATCGTCTCGGTTCATTTGCTGGTGGTGTTGATTGCTGCGGCGTACCTGGCGCGAGCCAAACGTCGTGTGGCTTCGGACGACTAAGCGAATGGTGACCTCAGACGCACGGTAACGTGTTGTGCTGAGCCAAAGAGCGTTTAACAAGTATCGTTTCGATCCTCAAAATTGAGGCTTGTCCGTGGATCTCAGTAGCTATTTATTGGTGGGCGCCGTGTTGTTTGTGGCGGGGATCGTCTGTATGGCGACCAAGCGGAACGGCATCGGCGTGCTCATGGGTGTGGAGTTGGTTCTGAACGGAGCCAATATCAACTTCGTGGCGTTTGCCAATTACACGCGACTGGGGCTCGATGGCCAGGTGATTTCGTTGTTTGTGATCGTTCTGGCAGCAGCCGAAGCGGCCGTTGCTCTGGCGATTGCTCTCAGCTACTACAACAACCATCTGACGATCGATGTCGATCAAGCCAATCAGTTGAAGGGTTAAGCTTTATCTCGACGCAGCCACAGCTGATGTGACTTCAGTCCTGTGGCAACGAATGAGATTTACGAAATATTACTCCCGCCCGTAACGGCTTCGTTGCTGGTGGCTCACTGGATAAACGGACTCAACGCGGTTTAATTTCGGGACGGCCTGAGCATTCTTCGATGCTCAACGACGTGACGGATTTGCCCGCAGGTGGAATATGGATCCTCAAACTCTACAAACTACTGGCCTGACGCTGAAGTGGCTGCTGACCATCGCCTGGTTGCTGCCGCTACTGGGCTTTGTCGTCGAGCTGATCGGCGGAGGCTGGGTCTGGGGTCGTAAGAGCAAGAATGCGGCCTACGTGTCCGTACTCTGCATCGTTACCGGCTTCATTTGCAGCTTCACCGCTCTGATGACTTGGGGCTCGGTCACCCAGTGGTCGGCACTCAAAGATCACGCTGCCGCTCATGGAGAAGCCCATCCCGACGCGGATGCTCACCACGATGATGCAGCCAAGCCTGCAGCGAAAGCCGCTCACGGCCACGATGATCACGCGAAGCCTGTCGCCGCGAAGGATGCTCACCCGGTCAATGACGACCATGCCAAGCCCGCCGCCGCACACGGTGCCGTGGAGCATGGGCATGATGCGGCTCATCACGCTGCTCCTAAGATTGTCTTCACGGGTATCTTCTATCGCCTCGCTCAGTTCGAGTCGTTGGATATTTCGCTGTCGTATTACATCGATAGCTTGACGTTGGTCATGTTTACCATGGTCACGTTCATCGCGAGTTGTATTCACATCTTCGCGATCGGCTATATGAGTGACGAACTCACCGACAACTACGCGGACCATCAGGTGCATACGTCGCACGGGCATCTTCATCGCCCTGGACGCTTCCACCGGTTCTTCTCGTTCTTGTCGCTGTTTTGCTTCTCGATGCTCGGTCTGGTGCTGGCTGGAAACATTTTCCAAGTCTTCATCTTCTGGGAATTGGTCGGTGTCTGTAGCTACTTCCTGATCGGTTTCTACACCGAACGTAAGTCGGCTTCGACGGCTGCCAACAAAGCCTTCATCATGAACCGCGTCGGTGACTTCGGGTTCCTGATCGGTTTGATGATCGTCTGGACGTGGTTTGGGAACTTCCAGTTCGGCGACTTGCCCGTCAACGGCCAAACGCAACCCGGGTTGTTCTCGATGGTGCGTGGTAATGACGGCCAGATGAAGCTGCATGTGCCCGAATCGGGTAAGGCAGAAGTTGTCTTCAAGAATCAAGACAACCACGTTCAAACTGAAGCCAACGGCGAACAACGTTCGATCCCCTACTGGTTGCTAGTGGCAGCTGGCTTGGGTGTGTTCGGCGGGTGTATCGGCAAGAGTGCTCAGTTCCCACTGCAGACATGGTTGCCGGATGCGATGGAAGGTCCCACGCCGGTTTCGGCTCTGGTGCACTCGGCGACAATGGTCGCGGCGGGTGTGTACCTGGTGGGCCGCTTCTATCCGATGTTCACGCCGGAAGTCCTGCTGACCATCGCTTACATCGGTGCGATTACCTTGTTCATGGCTGCGACCATCGCGGTTGTCGCTACGGACATCAAGAAGGTGTTGGCATACTCCACGATCAGTCAGTTGGGTTACATGATGCTGGCGTTGGGATTGGGCGGATGGGGCGCAGGCCTGTTCCACTTGATCACCCATGCCTTCTTCAAGTCGTTGATGTTCCTCGCGTCTGGTAGCGTGATTTACGGTTGCCATCACGTGCAAGAAATGCCCCAGATGGGTGGCCTGCGACGTAAGATGCCGATTACCGCCTACACCATGCTGGTGGGTGTGATTGCGATCGCCGGTTTGGCGATTCCTTATGTCACGCTACCCGGTGGTGAGCCTATCGCGTTCTCGGGGTATCACTCGAAGGATGCGATCGTTGCCACGGCCCTAACTTACACCAAGTTGAACGGTCACGTTCTCCTGTTTGTCCTGCCCTTGGTTGGTGCCGGGATCACGGCGTTCTATATGTTCCGCCTGTGGTTCTACACGTTTGCTGGCCAACCTCGCGATAAGGACGTTTACGATCACGCTCACGAATCACCCTGGGTGATGACTGGGCCGCTGGTTGCTTTGTCCTTCTTCGCCGCATTCTGTGCGGTGGGTGGAGAATCAGGGACGCTGTTTAAGTTGCTGCTCGATAGTGAGCCCTCCTCGGTCGGCGGCGGATATGTTGCTCCGGCCCAGTACCTGGGGAATGGCCTGTTGAATCTGCAATTGCCGAGCCATGCTGCGATTCATGCCAACCACGCTCAGGCGGGGACACTGGCGTTGATCATGGCGTTTGCCGGTATGATCTGTGCCTACCTGTGCTATGGTGTTCGCTGGGTCAACCCGGGGGATATCAAGCAGCAATTCAGTGGCATCCACCAGTTCCTGGTGAACAAGTGGGGCTTCGACGAATTTTACGACATGATGTTTGTCAAACCGACCCATGTGGTGGCGAGCTGGTGTTCAGCCTTCGACCGCATCGTGTTTGACGGTTTTCTGCATGCCACCGCCAAGGCGGCCGTAAAGGTCGCCAGCTGGGACCGGCAATTTGACGAGACGATTGTGGATGGTGCGGTGAATACGGTAGGCAACTGGACTTTTGCGATTGGCCGTTCGCTCAGTGTCGTACAGACCGGGCGGATGCGGAACTATGTAATGTTTATCGCGGTCGGCCTGCTGGGTATTTTCGCCCTGCTGATCATGTTCTTCCCCAACTAGTTGGCCCGTACCAGCCCTTTTAAAAACTGGCTCGGCTTGATCATCGAGACGTTTGACGAAACATGAACGACACATTCTGGCTGTTGACTGCGATTATCTTCCTGCCTGCGTTAGGCGCGGTAGGTGTGGCCTTAATCAAAAAAGAGGCCGTGGAGACCATGCGAGCTTTCTCGCTGGCCATCACCTTCGTCACGTTCCTGCTGTCAATTTATTTGACCTGGGGCGTGTTCGACCCGAAGGAACCCGGCATTCAGCCGAAGGCTCCCGAATTGGTGTCGAAGGCTGAAGGTGGCTTCAAGCCGCTGGAAATCGCCAAGCAGTACGAACAGCGCGGCGTGTCCGTCAGCTGGATCAAGGGCTGGAACATTGAGTATCGCCTGGGCTACGACGGCATCAGCGTGCCGCTGGTGTTGTTGACCGGGTTGATCAGCTTCCTGGGCATGGTCGCTTCGTGGAGCATCCAGAAAGAAGTCAAGGGTTACTTGATCCTCTATCTTCTGCTCGAAACGGGCATGATGGGGGTCTTCCTGGCACTCG
This sequence comes from Planctomycetota bacterium, assembly GCA_040386595.1. Classification (GTDB taxonomy): domain Bacteria; phylum Planctomycetota; class Planctomycetia; order Planctomycetales; family Planctomycetaceae; genus JAKFVC01. The sequence goes on from JAZKFE010000083.1 coordinate 5,970, forward strand.
ACTTCTTCCTGTTCTACGTGTTCTGGGAAGTCATGTTGTTACCGATGTACTTCCTCATCGGTATCTGGGGCGGACCGCGTCGTGAATACGCTGCGATCAAGTTCTTCCTCTATACGTTGTTCGGTTCGATCCTGATGCTGATCGCCCTGTTGATGCTGTACTTCGGCAGCACCGGTGGTGGTATCGCCTTGCCGAGCTTCAACATTCTGAAACTGTCGGCGATCGGCCAAGGGCTGATTCCGAACTTGACCTACTCACCCGCCGTGCAGCTGACCGCCTTCGTGTTGCTGTTCATCGGATTTGCGATCAAGGTTCCGGTCTGGCCGTTCCACACGTGGTTGCCTGATGCTCACGTGGAAGCCCCGACCCCGATCTCGATGATTCTGGCCGGTGTGTTGTTGAAGATGGGTGGCTATGGCATCCTGCGAATTGCTTTCCCGATCTGTCCGGCCGGAGCCCAGGCGGCTTGTGTTGTGCTGGTGGCGTTAGGTGTGATCAGCATCATCTATGGTGCGTTCGCCGCGTTAGCTCAGACTGACTTCAAGCGAATGGTCGCTTATAGCTCGGTCAGCCATATGGGTTACGTCCTGTTGGGTATTGCGGTCTGGAAACTGACCGATACGGGTGCGGTTGATGGCTCACGATTCTGGTTACAAGGCATCAACGGAGCCATGTTCCAGATGATTGGTCACGGAATTTCGTCGGCCGGTATGTTCTTTATGGTCGGTGTGATTTACGACCGCGTGCATCACCGCGATTTGAACAAGTTCGGTGGACTGATCGGCTTGATGCCGCTCTATGGTGGATTGGCCGTGGGCTTGTTCTTCGCTGGTCTGGGACTGCCCGGCCTGTGTGGATTCATCGGTGAAGTGTTCGTCGTGCTGAGTACCTGGAACTACAGCCCGGTCTTGGCGATTGTCGCCGCGGCGGGTGTGATCCTGACAGCTGGCTACATCCTGTGGGCCGTGCAGCGGGTGTACCTCGGTGCCGAGTATCGTGGGCCGCACCCGGAAGCGATCACTCCGCTGACCGAGCGTGAAGCATTTGTGGGGCTGGTGTTGCTGGTCCTCGCCATCGTTTTGGGGGTCTACCCCGATTTGATGTTCAGCTTGATGCACGACACGACAAAGCAGTTCGTGGCAACGATGGACGCCGGCTATCAAGCGTCATTGAAGGTGATTACGGCGACTGCGGCCATTAAGTAATTGATTCGGCAACGTGCCGTGAGTTTTTCACGGCACGGAATCGATCTGCAGCGACTTCCAGTCATACGGTTAAAGTCATTAGGGGATGCAACTAGCTCCCCATGGTGTGTGATATGAATTTTTCGGAACTTCTCAGCCGCGTAGTGGAAGATACCGTAGGGAAGAATCCCTTCGGCGATCTGGGGCTCGCGCTGTCCGGACAGCAGCCCACCTTCAGGGATGGTTCGCTGCTGATGTTCTTGCCCGAATTAATCGTGGTCGCCACGATCCTGGGGCTGCTATTTGTCCGTTTGCTTGACTTGGATAAAAAAGTCATCTCCGGCCAGTCGGTTGCGCTACTCGGTTCCACAGTGGCCTTACTGGTCGCTGTGGTGCAGTTTCTGGCGCTGAAGAATCTGGACGCCAGTGTGCAGAACGCCGTTGTCAACAAAGAGATGTTCACCGGTCTGCTGGTCTACAACGCGTTTACGGTGTTCTTCAAAGTCTTCCTGCTGTTGTTTCTGCAGTTGACTGTCTATCTGACACGGTTGACGGGTATCCCCGATCGGGATGATGCTCCTGACTTCTACGCATTGCTGTTCGGTTCGACTCTCGGCATGTTGTTGATGATCAGCGCGAACCATCTGTTGATTGTGTTCCTGGGCATCGAAATGACGTCGGTCCCCAGCTACGCGATGGTCGGTTTCCTGAAGGGACGCCGAACCAGCAGCGAAGCGGCATTTAAGTATGTCGTCTACGGTGCGGGTGCGGCAGGTGTCATGCTCTATGGCATTAGCCTGTTGTCTGGAATGCTCGGCACGGCCAGCTTCCCGGAAATGGCAGCTCGCTTGAATATGGTGATTGGCAGCCAGCCGCTGAAGATGGATGCGACGTTGCTGACGTTGCTGTTGTCGATCGTCATGATCCTGGTTGGGTTTGCCTTTAAGCTGTCGATTTTCCCGTTCCACTTCTGGGGTCCAGATGCCTTTGAAGGTGCCGCGACCGAAGTTGCCGGGTTCCTGTCGGTGGCCTCCAAGGGGGCGGCGTTTGTGTTGTTGGTCCGAGTCCTGTTGGCTCTGGTCGGAGTGAATCAGGAACATTCGGGCGCAATGACGCCGGTCTACTTCTATCTGGGCGTGGCAATCTCGGTTCTGGCTGCGGTGACCGCGACGTTTGGTAACCTCGCTGCCTATTCGCAGAACAACATCAAGCGACTGTTGGCTTATTCGACGATCGCTCATGCCGGCTACATGTTGATGGCTGTCGGGGCGATGCTGGTCGTGTTGAATGCTTCGAAGCAAGTTCCCGACCCCCAAGTTCGCTGGGATATGGCGACTCGGGCCGTCGAAGGTTTGATCTTCTACCTGTGGGTTTACATGTTCATGAATCTGGGGGCATTTGCTGTCGCCGCTTTGATTCGGAACGAGCTCTTCAGCGAAGACATCACCGATTTTGGTGGTCTGTGGACTCAAGCCCCGGTCCTGACATTCGCGATGGCTTGCTGCATGTTTAGCTTGATCGGAATGCCCCCGTTTGGTGGCTTCACCGGCAAGTTCATGGTGTTTGCCTCGCTGTTCCAGGCCGGACATTACCATTGGGCATTGTGGGGCGTGCTGGTGATTGCGGGTATGAATACCGTCTTCAGCTTGTTCTACTATATCCGGGTGTTGAAGTTTATGTTCATTGCTCCCGCGAGTGATGACGCTCGCCGGGTGAAAGTACCGGCAACTTCGGCCGCTGGTTTGTTCGTCCTGTCCATGGCCGTTTTGGTGTTCATCACCTGTGTGTTTGCGAACCCATTGAGTGCCACCGCACATGACGTCGCTTCGGTTTTGTTCCCGTAATCGTTGGTCGTGTCGGTAGTCGAAGTGACAGGGACCGTAGCGTTCCGATCCATAAACCTGGCTCTGTCCGGTCCTCTTGAGTGTAAGTGAATTTTATAAATGGCCGCGATTGAATCCGAACAACTGAACTCGCTGTTCGTTCTCCTGCATCGCAGTCTGCTGCAGTACCTGGGAGAATGCTCGCCGTGGACTGCAGAAGATAGCCGTCAGGAAGCAACACTGGCGACCCTTCAGAGCATCGTGGCCAGGCAGAAGCAGGATGAAGCCCTGGTGGCTGATGCCTTGCTGGAATCGGGTTGGGTGATCGATCTGGGTGGCTATTCCACTCAGTTCACTGACCTGCACTATGTCTCGCTGAAGTATCTGTTGAAGCAAGTGATTGTTTCTCAGGTCGGCATCGTGAATGCTTTTGAAGCGGCGTTCAAGGCCTATCCCGACACACTGTTGCTGGAGACTGTGGCCAACAACGAACGACAAATCTTGAACGACGTACGGACGTTGGCTGCTCCTCAGCCTGCCGTGCTCGCGGTAACATAGGCCTTTTCTGTGAAGTCGGGGCCGTTGATCACTCCCCCGCTTCCGAGGCGGTTCGCACATCTTTCTATGAAAAGGGTATCTTCATGGAGTTGATTGATACCCATGCTCATATTCAAGAAGACGCCTTCGAAGCCGATCGCGCAGAAATTCTCGCTCGTGCTCTCGATGCCGGCGTGAAGCAGATCGTGGTCGTTGGTTTTACGGTCGATAGTAGCCGTCGGGCGGTCGAATTGGCCCAGACTGATTCCCGCTTGTTCGCCGTTGTCGGCATTCAGCCGAATTACGTTCACGAAGCGCGGCCGGCCGATTGGGACACGATTGTCGAACTAACGCAGGCACCGCGAGTTGTCGGGATCGGCGAGACTGGCTTGGATCGCTATTGGAAGACGGTTCCGATCGATCTCCAGGCTGAGTATTTCCAACGGCACATGCAGCTGTCTCGGGAGACCGGCTTGCCGTTTGTTGTGCATTTGCGTGATGCCGACGAAGACATCGTGAGTGAACTCCGCAAGGCCGCACAACACGGCCCGCTCAACGGTGTAATGCACTCCTTCACCGGCAGCATGGAGACCGCCCAGGCCTGTTGGGAACTGGGGATGCACTTGTCGTTTGCCGGAATGGTGACGTTCAAAAACAATCACGCGTTGCGAGCTATTGCAGCGGCTGTGCCCGCCGACCGGATTGTGATCGAAACCGACTGCCCGTATCTCGCACCATCGCCCAATCGTGGCAAACGCAACGAGCCGGCATTCATCACGCTGACCGCCGACTGTCTGGCAGGCGTCCGAGGCTTGTCCTCGAATGAGTTTGCCGACTTATCCTCCGGGAACGCTCGGCGATTGTTCCGATTGCCGGCCGCGGATACTCAAGCAGCTGTGGATTCTCAATAGATCCTGGCGAAAGTCAGTAGCGATTAACTCGCGAACCACACGTTTCGCACTTGTTGCTGCGCCCCCGGGGAAAACTCACGCGAGAATTTCAACACGATTCTCTGACCGCTATTTCGCCCGGTGATCGTTCCTCGTTGGATTCCCAACATCGGCAACATCGCTGTTAGTTCGGCTAGAAACGCCGGGCGAACTCGTCCCCAGACGACGCGCGGTATCTGATTCTCGATGGTGATTTGAAATGCCGGACGCGGACGGAGCCAGCGGAAGACGAACCAGCCGATGACTGCGATCACGACCAATTGAAATGGCAGGCCCCAGGCATCCCACCAGGGCCAGCCGTTTCCGTGTGGCAGATCGAGCGGCAACGGTTCGTCCATATCGTCTCCAGCAAGTCTGCCCCGATTCTTGATGACGGACCAAGCGACTGGATACCACGAGACGGCTCAGACCGTCACTGCGTCGCCGTGAATTCGGCGATGATGTTGGTTCGGATTCCCCCTCGCGGAGTGAACGCGGCCACGATTTTCATGCTTCTGGGCTTGGTCGCGGCGACCAGATCATCCAGAATGGTATTGGTCACATGTTCGTAGAACGAACCGTGATTGCGGTACAACTGCAGATACATCTTCAAGGACTTCAACTCAAAGCAGAGTCGATCGGGAACATACGAGATCGTGAGTGTGCCGTAATCGGGCTGGCCCGTTTTGGGGCACAGCGAAGTGAATTCGGGACAGATCGTCTCGATGGTGTAGTTGCGATCCGGAAACTGGTTTTCGAATGTTTCCAGGGTGTCGCGAAAACTCGTGCTCATGCCAATCCTCAATCAATGTTGCATCGCGCCAGTTAAGTGCATGGGCGAATGGATTCGAAGTTTGGCTGCCCAAGCCTCAAACACACTTCCACGAAACTGGGGATGCCAACGACCGTAAAATTTGTGACGATTCAAATTCTAACACGCCAGCCGGTGTCTGGCACGAGACCCGCGGTACAGGATTCGAATCTGTCGCTTTTCCACGAATTCGAATCCTAAGTTAATCGGGCTTATTGAACGCCTCTGACGCTCGCCTGGGAACGACTCCAGGCTTATCGGAACCATTCATCTTGATGCAGGCCAGTCGCTTGGAATTCCCGCTCGATCGCAGGCAGTGGTTGGCACTTGCGGCCGGTTCGTTGCTGATCGGTTCCCGCAGTCTGGCCGCTGAGCCTTCCACCATCTCCTCGGGCCGTTTTACATTTGAGGATCGGCACGGGAAGACGCGGGAGATCAACGGCAAGGTGCTAGTCGAGGCCCAGGATGGAGGCTTGTTGCTGCAAGGCGTCGATGGCCAGATCTGGCAGGTTGCCCCCGATAAAATCCGGCAGAAGGCGGACGTCGCAATTCCGTTTGCTCCACTCTCGACGGCCGAACTTGGGAAACCCATCACCCGGGAGTTTGGGGCAGGGTTTGTCAGCTATTCCACGGAACGCTACACGCTCTGCACGAACGCTTCAGAACCCTATGCCCATTGGTGCCTCGGGTTGTTCGAACGACTGGCAACGGCGTTTCGAGCGTACTGGACCACTCGCGGTTTCAAGACGGTCGATCCGACTTTCCCCCTCGTCGCCGTGATCTTTCAGCGTCAAACTCAATTCGCCGAATTCGCCACAATCGATGCGGGAGCCGATGCCGCGGGAGTTCCCGGCTATTTCTCGATCCCCACGAATCGGATCGTGTTGCACGATCTGACGGCCGCGGCCAAAGGCCAACCGGTCAGAACGTCCGCCGAAATTGAGCAACGGCTGGAGTCGGCTCTTTACAACGTCGCGACCATGGTCCACGAGGCCACGCACCAGATTGCGTTCAACTGCGGTCTGCATACCCGCATGGCCGACAATCCGCTCTGGTTAACGGAAGGGATGGCGACCTACTTCGAGACACCCGACATCCGCAGCAAGACAGGTTGGAAAACCGCAGGGCAAATTAATCGGGCCCGGCTGCGACGGTTCAAAGAGTTTCTCAATGCCCGACGAGCGGGGGATTCCCTGGAGACGCTCATTCGCAACGATGCCCGGCTGACCGACCCGGAAACGGCCGAAGATGCTTATGCGGAAAGCTGGGCTCTGACCTATTTTCTGATCCGCAAACAGGTCGCCAACTACGTCAAATACCTGACGCATATCTCGGCCAAAGAACCTCTCGATTTTCCGACTCCCGACCAGCGAGTCGCCGAGTTTCAAGAGATTTTTGGCGACCTCACGCGGCTCAATACTGACTTTATCCGGTACCTCAAGACGTTACGCTGACCGTCGCGCCACGAAAACTCAGGTGCTGCGCCCAATTTGCGGTTAGCCGAAGCATCAGTGAAAATCGATAAGTTAGATCGTGACTCCGCTCACCCAGGCAGGTTAAGATCGATGAAACACTGAAACTTCAGCCGAATCGCTAGTCTTAGTCAGCCTGACAGACCAACTAGTTCGGCAGAAGTCTCGGTACTGATGTGTTCGACGAAAACTGATTCTGACTGCCAAGTACTCGCCTCATCTGCAGTCAGTAATAGCCCGGATTTCTGCTGAAATCCGGGTTGTTTTTTTACCCGACCGTTTGGCCAACAGTGTGTCTCGCGATTAAGCACCACCGACAACATCGAACTGGACCGCCGAGTCTTCCGGCTTAGTCAATTCCACTTTTAGTTCCGGTGCGTCACGGTCGCTGACTTCGACTCGCACCGTGATCTTGTGCCGCCCCGGGGTGAGTGAGACTTCAAATTTGTTCTGAGTCTCAAACGCTTCTGCATCGATCCAGACATGCGTCTTCTCGGTGGAGATCACATTCACCGCGACCTTGCCTTCCGCGGTGACTTCCAGCTCGCCTTGCAGGATCAAGACGACCGGCGTGTGTTCCTTGCGAATTTCATGCAGCGGCAAGACCCCGGCGACACGGCCATAGACTGAAATCCAGTCGCTCGGCGCACTGCCCAATACGAATTGCCGGATGTGTTCCAGGTGCGGAACTTCTGCGGTCAGTTCTTGTGGCGGATTCTGCAACAGCTTCCAACGTTGGATTGTTGGGACCTTGGGAATCTCATAGGCCCCGGGTTTTCCCAGCTCTGACACGAACTTTGCTAAGTCGAGTAGCTCGTCATGGGTGAGAAATTTGGTCAGGCCCTGCGGCATGAGCGACTTGCCTTCGACCTCTTCTTCGATGTCGGCGGTGGGCACGGTGATCGTCTGCCCGACGGCGTCGCGAATGCGGACTTTGACTTCGTCGCGATCGATGATGACCCCCGTCAGGACCATGCCGTTCGTCAGTACGAAGACTTTGGTTGCGTATTGTTCTTTGACGGCCAGATTGGGATTCAAAATCGAATTCACCACGTAGTCCACCGGCGAAGAACCACCGACGGCGCTGAGTTCCGGGCCAACCTGTCCCCCCGCCCGGGTAACGCTGTGACACTTCATGCAGCTGACGTCCGCCTTGCGAAAGATCTGCTCGCCACGAGCGGCGTTGCCCTTCGCGGTGACTTCGGCGACCAGTTTCGCAATCTCTTCGGGAGTCGGCGGAGTCGGGTCGGTGGAGATCCCTGCAGCTTTGCTCAGGACATCCGACAGGGCCCCATCGCTTCGTCCCACCGAGTACATGTAACGCAGTAATTGCTTGGCGACATCCACCTTCGGAGTCTTCTGGGCCAACGCGGCCGCCAGTTGCTCGGTGCCATCCTTGCGGTTCAAGAACCCGTTCAGAACGGCCTTCGGATCATCCTTCGCGCTGGAACTGGCCAAAGCGTCTGCAGCCAACGCCGCCGCTGCCGGGAGATCAGTAGTGACGAGTCCCGTGATCGCTTGCAGACGCACGGCCAAAGGTTGTTCGGGGCCCGCCAGCTTGCGGATGGTCTCTACGCTGGCCGGATCGCCAATCGCGATCAAACCGTCAATCGCCGCCCGTTGCAATGCGGGATCGGTTTTAGGATCCGTTGCCAGATGTTGCAGCTCGTCCGTAATGGCGGGAACCTTCCACGTCGAAGCCAGCTTGATCGCCGCTAACTGCAGGACCGGGTTCTTCGCAGGAGCATCGGCGCTCACCAATTGTTCGATTGCCGACAGATCTCCCATCGGCTTCATCTTGCGAGTCGTCGCCGCATCCACCAGCCAGCCCATCGCCTTCAATCGCAGTTCGGGCGTGAACCCATCGGGCCGGACCACGCGTTCAAAGATCACGCGCAGATCATGTTCATTGCCACGGTTGCAGATCATTTCCGCCACGGTTCCCTGTCGGTCCGCGGGCAGACGCCCCCCTTGGAACAACTTCATCAAGGGGCCGACGGCGCTCGGCGGATCTTCTGCCTGGAGAGCAGACAGCGAACACACCAATCCGAGTCCAACGACAACGCAACAGGCAAACCGAGGAAACGAAAACATGACTTCACACTATATTGAGAGTAGAAAGTGTTGAAATTGGAGTGCCATTCAGAGTCACCGGAGTTCGCAAAATTCCGTTCTCCTGCGCAGCGACTTAGCGACAGAAGCCCTCGTGTTCGCGACTTTCGCCAACACGAGGGCCTGAAATTCTGCATGCCTGTCGTTTACTTCTTCGGCAAGGCTTTCACGCGGCGATCCAACGTTTTGTTGGTTTCGTCGAGTTGAACCTTCAAATACTCATCCTGAGGATGAATCAGCGATTCGACGGCGACTTCCAGAGCCTTTTCGGCTTGTTCGCCGTTAAAGAAGCTCAGCGTGCGAACGGCTTCCAGGCGGACCCGGGGATGCTCGTCGTTCACTTGAGCTCGCAGCAATTCCAGAACGTCGGCGACTCGATCACGCCAACCGCACAAGACACGGGTGGCCGCGGCGCGGGCGTGGAAGTCGGGCGAACGCAGCGTCTTCTTCAAGAGGGGCTCGTTGACGATGTTGTGGCTCTGATGCAACCACAAGGCTTCCAAGGCGTGGTGCTCGTAAGCCGGATCCTTCGTGTCGAGAGCGGCAACCCAGGCTTGGGCAGCCTTGGTGACTTCGGCACTATCCCGGCCGGAAAGTTCAATCCGCACGCGGTAACGGACGCGGTCGTCTTTCTCTTTCAACAAGTCGAGCAACTTGGCGACGGGCTCACCAGCAATCGGCGTGGGCTTCAGCAGATCGCGACCTTCGGCCCGGACGCGGTAGACACGTCCGTGGATGCGGTCGCGGCTGGGATCACGCAGGTTGTGCTGCATGTGGCCGATGATCGGGTTCTGCCAATCGGTGAAGTACAACGAGCCGTCCGGAGCGGTCTCGAGATCGGCCGGGCGGAAGTTGGGGTCGGTGGAGGAAATGATCGGCTCGACTTCGGTGGCACCGAAGCTGGCCGATTTATCGGACATCTTGTACTGCAGAATGCCCTGGAACCCGATCACGTTGCCCACCAGCAAATTGCCGCGGAGCTCTTCGGGGAAATGGCTGCTGCCGAGGAACTCAACACCCGGACAGGGGCGTGTGCGCTGTTGATAAACTTGCGGCGGCCGGCCGTGCTTGTTGGGGTATTCCACATCACCAGAGAACAAGGCTCCGTGATAAGGATTCGAGCCCGTTCCGTCATAGACAAAGTCCTGGCCCCAGTGATCAAACGCGTGACCGTGCGGGTTAGCGAAACCGAACGACACATAGACGTCCAGCTTCTGAGCGCGAGGTTCATAGCGGAAGACCGCACCGTTGGCGACGCGGCGAGCCGGCCCCCAAGGGGATTCAACTTGTGAGTGGTGGAAGGTCCCTTCCTGGAAGTACAGGGCTCCACCCGGATCGAGCACAAAGCTGTTGGACGTATGGTGCGTGTCGGCCGTATCCAACCCGTGAATAATCCGTTCTTTCACGTCGTATTTGTCGTCCCCGTTGGTGTCCTTCAGGAACAGCAGGTCGGGGCCCTGAGCCACGATCACGCCGCCATTCCAGAATTCAAAACCAGTCGGGTTGTGGAGATCACTGCAGAACGACTTCACAACATCGCACTGGCCGTCACCGTTGGTGTCTTCCAGGATCAACAGGCTGTCGTTCATCTTTTCGGTCGGCTTCCAGTGCGGATAAGTCGGCCAAGTTGCCACCCACAGGCGCCCCTTGGTATCGAACGACATCTGCACGGGGTTGATGAGTTCCGGGAACTGCTCTTCAGAGGCAAACAGTTCGACCTTCATCCCCTTATGCACGGTCATTTTCTCGATGGCTTCTTTGCCGCCGAGGAACAAGTGCTTGCCACCTGGTAGGGGGCCAGGCTTGTTGGTGATGACCGGAATGAACGCCGGCAGATTGTTGTCTTCGACCTTATGTTCCTTGCCCTGAGCTGTGGCCCAGACCAGCGGGTCACGATTCGACGTCAGCACGTCGAGTGCTTCCAACTCGCGTTGCACGACTTCGTAATTCGATTGACCGTCGACGAATTTCAAGAACGCCCGGTCGCCGAACGTCGAATAACCGTCGGTGGCGCGATAGCGCTGGTACCAAAACCAGTTCTTTTCATTGACAGCCGTACGGAGCTTCTGGTGCTTGGTCCACCATTCTGCTTCCTGGTCATTTGCGGTGCCCTTGGGCAGAAAATCCATCGAATTTGCGGCAACCCACATGTCGCCGGTTTCATTCAGATGAATGCCATTGATCGTGTTGTTGAGCTTCTTTTCGGGGGCATTGAAATGCTTGACGGTCGCGGTGAACAGATCGACGAACAACACGTTGTTCGCGGCGGCGACTTCGGCAATGGCCTCGGAGTAGAGCTTCAACCGAGCATTGGCGGCGGCAACGGCCTCCTTGCTCTGCAAGTTCGGATCGTTGATGTACTCATGAGCGATCGGGGAAAACAGCACTAGCTTGGGAGCCGATTTGCCGTTGTATTTCTGTGATGCGGTGTGCTTGATGAAGGCCGCAACATCCTGTTTGAACGTGGATAGGCCAGCCTCACCAGCAAAGGATTCGTTGTAGCCGTAGAAGGCGAAGATCACGTCGGCTTTGGTGTTCGTCAACGCGAAGCGATTGGCGCTGACCGGGGCATTCGGATTGAGCTTCTGAGGCTGTGGGACCGGGGCGTTGGCGGACAGCCATTCGTCGTGAGAACCAAACGACATCGAACGCAATCGCTTGTTGGCATCGCGATAGCCATCGATTTCATCACCGGAATAGCCCAGATTCCGGAAGACCAATTCGTGCTGGGGAAAGCGTGCATGCAGCAACGTTTCCAACCAGCCACTATGTTGCATCCGTTCGGCCAGAGTGTTGCCGACGATGCAAATATGGTCCCCCTTCTTTAACTCAAGGGGATCAGCAGCCGGCGCGATTTGCGCCGCCGACGCTGCCAAAAACACCATCAGCCCGACCACGTTCCATTTCATGAATCTCATCCTTCTGCGAGTGCGATAGCCGTGAGACGGATTCAAGATCGCTCAATTACATCGTCTTCACGGCATTGGATTCAACGTATATGGATACTCGACGGACGCAATTTCGTCGAGGGATACGCAATGTACAGTTCAGTTATTTCGAGACGTCGGCCCGATGAATGTCACCGCATCTGACGTGAGGCGTGCCTTCAGGTTCAGAAATGAAGGCGGGGCCGTACTGTTCACCAGCTACGACAAGCAGCGAAGGGAACTTCCCCAACATTGCGAGAGACTTTCAATCTGCGAAAGCCAGACTTATGCACATATGGTTGTTTGTGTGTTCCTGAACTCGCCAGTAATGGGTGAGTCTGTGCGGAACACACCGCTGGTTCTCAATCACCAACCTTCCGCGGCGAGAGCCTCCAACAGCCGCTGAATTTCCCGTTTGAGTCGCGACCAGAGTTCCAAACCCTGCGTCAGGTTGCCGGTCAGGCCACATCCTTCCAGCTGGAACGTTAGGTCGGCGGCGATATCCGCACCGTAGAAGCGCACAGACCCGCGCAGGGTGTGTGCCACCTGTTGGACGGCCTGGGCATCACCGGCGTCGATTCCCTGTCGAATTTGGGCGAGGTAACCACCGACATGTTCTCGGAAGAGGTCGGTGGTTTCGCGGAGAATGCTGAGATCTCCTCCCGAATGAGCGAGTGCCTTGGCGCGGTCGAAGACCGCACCCCGCGGCTTCGAGAATGGAACGGACGAACGTGGCGTTTGCGGCGAGGAGATCGCGACCGTGGGGAGAACCTGGCGGAAGGTCGTCCAGAGGTCCTCGGGGTGTAACGGCTTCGTCACATAACCGTCCATGCCGGCAGCCAGAAAACGTTCGCGGTCACCCGTCATGGCGTAGGCTGTTAAAGCGATGATTGGCAAGTGCGTTTTCGTTTCTTGCTCGGCGGCGCGAATCGCCGCGGTGGCTTCCAACCCGTCCATCTCGGGCATTTGAACGTCCATCAGAACCAGATCGAACACCTCGTCGGCGATTCTTTCAATCGCTTCACGTCCGTTCTGGGCGATCTGTACCAGGTGCCCGTGTTTTTGGAGCAGCAGCTGTCCGACACGTTGATTCACGACGTTGTCTTCGACCAGCAGAATCTTCAGGGGACGAACCTCCGAATGCACGTTCGCTGTCGCCAGGATGCCGGACCGATTCGCCTCCGTTTTCCGAGATACTGCTGGGTGTAGTCCTCGTTGAATGGCTCCTTGCAATTCAGACGAACTCACGGGTTTGACGAGATACGCCACCACTCCGAGTTCCTGATAATGGCGGACGTTTTCTGGGGCCTCCGCGGACGACAGAATCAACACGGCGATGTCCGCTAGGACCGGATGGGATCGAATTTTTGCGACCAAATTCAGGCCGCTCAACTCTGATTCGGTCGCATCTAAAAGAAGTACTGAAAACGGTTCGCCAGCTTGAGCGGAAGAAATCATCTTTTGCAGGACGTTTCCTTCACGTTCGAGACAGGTTGCTCGCATTCCCCATCCGTTTACCAACGATTTTAGGTTTTCCCGGTCTGAGACGTTGTCATCCACAATGAGAACTGTAGTCTCGCGCAGGGCGTCGGGCCGCAGCCACATCGCTGGCGATACTGGCTCACGAGCAATATCGAGGGCGACGGTGAAGTGAAATTTGCTGCCTTGGCCAGGCTGACTTTCGACCCAGATCTCTCCACCGAGCATTTCTACTAAACGTGCGGAAATACTGAGGCCTAATCCAGTCCCTCCAAACCTGCGGTTCGTTGTTCCCTCAGCCTGCTCAAAGGGCGCAAAGATTTTGCTGAGTTTATCGGCGGGAATACCGATGCCTGTGTCGGAAACCACAAAATGCAACAGGATCGCTTTTAGGCCAGGGATTTGTTGTTTTGATTTCTGTGTTTGAACTTGAACGGAGATCTTTCCATGTTCAGTAAATTTAATGGCGTTGCCAACGAGGTTGATTAATATCTGGCGCAGCCGGTTCCAATCGCAATGCAGGGCGTCGCGGACGTCCAATCCCACGTCACAGGTGAGCTCCAGCCCTTTCTTGTGAGCTCGCATGGTCAGCGGCTTGAGCATGTCTTTCAGACTCTCGCGCAGACGAAAGTCGAATGGATCGACATCCAGCTTGCCGGCTTCGATTTTGGAAAAATCGAGGATGTCGTTGATGATTGTCAATAAACTGTCGGCCGAAGATTGAATTGTCTGTATGAACTCCCATTGCTCGGAAGAAAGCTCTGTATCAAGAGCGAGCTCGGCCATCCCCAGAATCCCGTTCATGGGGGTGCGGATTTCGTGGCTCATGTTGGCCAGGAACTCACTCTTCGCCCGATTGGCCGTATCCGCTTGTCGCTTGGCATGTTTGAGATCTTCGTTCAACAACCACTGCTCGGTGACATCCCAGTTCGTTCCCAATGCCCTCAAAGGGCTGTTGTCCGAACCGCGAATGACTTGTGCCAGTCCGCGGATATGACGTACCGCGCCCGACGGTTGGACGATGCGAAATTCGGCTTCAAAAATTGACGTCGCGGACACGGCGAGTTCCCAGGCCCGGGAAATTGATTCGCGGTCGTCGGGATGCAGGATGGTCACCCATTGCTCCAGGCTGCCGTGGAAATCTCCCTGCTTCATGCCATACAGGACATGCATTTGCTCGTTCCAAATAAACCGTGCTTCTGCGAAATCCAGTTCCCAGATGCCGACGCCACCAGCTTTGACGGCCAGCTGAATGCGTTCGCTCAGTTCGCGGATCCGATTCTCGGCTTCCTTGCGGTCGGTGATGTCTGTGTGAGTTCCGATGACACGGAAAGGGCTGCCATCCTCGGCCCGTTCGACGAGTTTGCCGCGATCCAGAATCCAACGCCATGAGCCGCTTTTCGTTTGCATGCGGTGTTCCAGGACGAAGACGGGCGTATCTCCTCGAAAGTGGTTTTCGATGGTCTCCCAGCAGCCTGGTATGTCATCTGGATGGACTCGGTCTGACCAATCTTGTGTCGTATGGCCAACCTCATTGTCGGCGTAACCGAGCATGGCTTTCCACTGGTGGGAATAGAAGACCTCCCCGCTCGGCACATTCCAGTCCCAGACACCATCGCCGGAACCATCCAGGGCAAACTGCCAACGAGCTTCGGCCCGGAGTAACGCTTCCGTGCGATGGATGACTCGTTCTTCCAGATCTGCATTCAGCTGCTGGATAGCCCGTTCGGTCTCCACGCGTTCGGTGATATCGCGGGCCAAGGCGAGAAAGACTTTCCTGCCCTGGAGGAAATAGCAGGTCAGCCGGATTTCGGTGGGAATGGCCGTTCCGTCCTTGCGGACATGCTCGCTATATAACGTCGCTGCTGTGCCAGGCATCATCGCGTTCCAGATGGCCTCGACTTCCGTCAACGAGCGGATTGACGGCGCGAGTTGCAGCACTGACATTTCCAACAGCTCTTCGCGCGAGTAGCCCAAGGATTCGCAGGAGTGTCGATTGACGTCCAGAAATTGCCCCTCGTCGTCATGGACGAAAAAGTCATCACCAGCGTGCTCGACAAGCAGCCGAAACCGTTCCTCACTTTCGCCGAGGGCGGCGGCGGCATCGACTCGTTCCGAGATATCGCGCACGGCGGCCAGAAACAGTTTTTGGCCGTGGATCGCGTAACACGTGACTCGGGCTTCCACTGGAACCGTTGTGCCATCCTTACGCCGATGCACGTGACTGGAGACCGTGACACTTTGACCGGGCGCTGTGGCCGCCCAGAGACGCAGCAATTCTTGATAATCAATGTCCGTGACTAGGTCGTTCACGGTGAGTCCTAACAACTCCACGTGGGTATAGCCGAGACTCTCGCACGCCTGTCGGTTGGCTTCGAAGATACGGCCCTCTTCGTCATGCAGAAAGTATGCGTCGCCTGCATATTCCAGCAAGAGCCGAAACCGTTGCTCACTTTCGTCCAGTTCTCGCTCGGCAAATTCGCGATCTCGGTCACGCAACGCACGTTCTGCCAGTCGCAAGTCTTCTTCAGACTTCTGAATCTCGGTGATGTCTCGCATCAACCAGATTTCTTCTTCACCAACGAGCGACGCGACGAACTCCCCCATCCTCAAAGCACCGTCTTTGCGGTAGAAGGGAACTTGTGCGACACGGTCCAGGCCGTTCTTTTGGTCTTCCAGATAGATTGGCATGAGCTGGTCGTACATCTCTTGCCAGAGTAACCGGAACCAATTGTCTCGGGTCGCCAACTCATACCGCGCGTAACCGGTAATTTCCTCGACAGTCCGATTAATACAAACTTGTTCGCCAGTGACAAAAATGGCCCCCAGCGGGAGGTTTTCCACCATCTCCGACAGCCACCGTTCGCGGGCGGCGAGTTGGCGTTCCATCTGCTTGCGTTCGCTGATGTCCTGAACTGTCCCAAACAGACTGACAATGTTCCCGTCGAGGTCGCGACAAGCCTGTCCGGCGGCAATGACGAATACGGGTTTCCCATCAACTTCAAGATGTTCCAGTTCGAGATTGAAAGACTCTCCCGTTTTCAAGCAATTGGCGGCCGCCGCGTCGAACGCCGCCAAGCTCTCTGGCTTCAGGATTTCTTGCAGTTCATGGAACTGGGGAGGTGGTTTGGAAAGAGACCAGCGATTGATCTCATAGAGCATTTCGGACCAGACTAGATGATCCTTGGCAACGTCCCAGGACCACGTGCCAATCCGCGCCAGTTTCTCCACAATGTTGAGATTGTTGTTCGCACGCTCCAGAAGCCGTTCTCGTTCCTGTTCCAGCTTCTGGGCAGTCACATCGACCACCACACCGTCCCAAGCCGTGCTGCCGTCGGATCTGGAACGAGGGGCGGACCGACAATGGACCCAGGTGAGCCGGCCATCTGGCGTTCGATGACGAAATTGGCAATCGAGCGAGGTGCCCGTCTGCAAGGAATGCTGCTCGGCCTGTTGCAGCAAAGGCAGGTCATCCTCGTGGATTGTACTCCGCAACGCGAGCGGATCTTGCATGACCTCGCTGGAGGAAACTCCTGTCAGGGCCAGAATCCCGGCGCTCATATATGGAAAGGAAATCTGGCCGTCCGGTGCGATAACTGTCTGGTAAATTGCTCCATTCGGCAGATTGTCGATCAACGTTGCCAGTTGCGATTGAGTTTCTCGACTGCAGGCATCGTGGTAGATGAGTTCCAGTTGGCTTTCAATCGTGTCACGGAACTGTGCAATCAGACGTTTGTAGATGTCGGAGTAGGAATTGTCTTTGCGATCCAACACGCAAATGGTTCCAAACGGACTTTGATCCGGCCAATGGATGGGAAAGCCGAGATAGGAAATCATGTTCAGTTTGACGTCTGGATTATTTCTCCAGTGATCGTCGACTAAGGCATTCGAAACCAGCAACTCGCTTTTGTCTTTGAGTACGGTTTCGCAATACAACCCCGAGCCAGCCAACTGTTCTGCATCACCGGGGTGATAGGGATTGCCCTCTGTTTTGCTGGCAACCAGAACTTGGATTTCGTGATCGACGATCTGCATGACGAGGCCGGCTGGAACGCCGACAAGTTCCGCCATCAGATTCACCAGCGTCTGCCACCGATTCACAATCGTGTGGGGGATCTGCGGCGATGGGCGTAGCGGAGAGCGAGCTTTAACACCAAACGCCAGAGGGAGAGGTTGCTCTTCGTTCAACATGCATTAGCCCTGCAACGGGTGGTAGTCTTAGGTGGCTTAGTTTAGTTGGGTGGAAACACCCATAATCAAAGGAATACCCATAGCCTCAAGGGCCCATTTCAAGACATGTGAATTCAGGGCAACTCGCTGTATTGCGATGAACTACCAATCATGGCAGAGGTGCCAAGTCATTACAATACCGCAAAACATTACGACGTTGTGAGTTACTGAAACAGCCTGCGTATGAATTGATTCACCCCGGAGACATGGAGTGTATTGAGTTTTGAAAGAAACAGCGTGATCGCGGATCTGTTGAGCAATCGTCTGCGTTTTTCGAAGTCCGACAGGGATGAAATCATCTAGCCGTGAGTGTAAACCCACGGTCACCGTTTAAAACAGACTCCAAGCCCTGACGGGCTACGCTGTGAAGGGTTTTGGAACGCGAATTCTCAAGGGATCTTGAATTTGGTGGTGATTCGAATCCCTGGGAGGGTGAGGCTCCTGCCGAACCGCTCAGTCTTGCGAGTCCGTGTAGACCAAGCGGTTCGGCAGGAGCCTCACCCTCCCAGAATCCTTCACGGCGTTGCCTAACGGGGCGACACTCCGCAGTCTACTGGGGGGGCGCCCTGTCAAGGCTTGGTTTCATCTATGGAATGCATACCGTGGGTTTACACCTACGGCTAAGTTCTGTCGTCCCTATTGGGACTGAATTGCCTTGTTGGACACGATTATTAACACGGCTCTGCGTGTCTCTGTGGTCAACTTCTTCTGACTGAACACACCGCTGAGTTCACCGAGAAATCAGCGAGTCCGACCGGCGACGTCTTAGGCGTTCGAGTCAGTTCTGGATGAATTCGAAAGAGTAAATCCTTCAGGACAGTCTCGTCGGTGGGATAAGTGGAGGTCAGACCGGGGCGCAAACTGATGGGGACTTCATCCATGCGATAGATGGTTCCCGGGGCATGCAGGCCATACACGGCCGTGGTGAATTTAACCGTTGGGAGCAGGCTCGGCACCGTCGCGGGGTAATCCAAAACGATGGTGGGAATCTGCTCGAGCCGTCGTCGCGCCGCTGGGGAGAAATGAGATACCGTTTCCGATCCCACTAACAGGCAAACGTCGGCTTCGCCTCGTTCCAGTACTTCATTGGCGGAGAACTCACCCGGGTTGTATCGGGGATATCCTCGGGAGAGGCTGATGCTGAAGGGATAGCCGGTTTGCCAGCATAAGACACTGTCGGCTCCGGTGACATCGCCTTGGATACGCATCCGCCGTGCATGAAAGCGGGTGAAGGCATTCAGCTCGGCCACCAACTTCAAGAGGCTCTCGACATTGAGGTGACCCAGGCCAGAGTTTTCAGTCTCTGCGTCGAGCTGCGTCTCTGTCAGCCCTAAGCCGAAAAAGACGATGCCGTACCGCGAGGCCTTCATTTGCTGCACGAGGTCCGTCAAAACCTCTATGGAAACACCAAGGGTCTCGGACAAGCATTCGGCATTGGTGACAGGCTTCCCCGCCAGCAAGGCTCGCAACACGGCCAGGACTTCGAAATCGCGCCGCGGGGCAATGGGAATGACTTGATCCGGTAACGCTCCCTCGGGATCTAAACGCCAGTCGCCAACATGGCGTTCATCTCCGACCATGATCACTAGGCGGTCGGCACGTCCCTGCGGAGTCCAGCGGCCGGAGGCGAAGACGGAATAGCGTTCCGCGTGCCGGGGGTGAGTGACGGCGGGATTGCAGCCCCAAAAGATCACCAAGTCCGCCCGATTGCGGATCTCGCCCAAGGTGCAAGTCGATTCTCCCACCTTTTGCAGTGCGAGAATCGACGGGCCGTGGCAAATCGAAGCGGTGGTATCCACGATGGCGCCGAGATGATCGGCCAGCATCACCGCAGCGCGTTGCCCGGGCGTGCTGCTGCGTGACAGGCCGTAGATTAAAGGGGCATCCGCACCGGCGAGAATCTCGGCCGCTCGGTCCAACGCTTTCTCTAGCGGAGCGGGTTGGCCAGTGATTTCGGCGACTTCGGGGCGGGCCGACGATTGCTCTCGAAACCACGGTTCGGCCAGTCGACAGGCCCCCTGGGTTTCGACGACGCGGCTGCCGTCGACTGTAATCTGCAGATCATCACAGGTGCACCCACAGACGGGACATGGCACATCGACCACAGTTGTCAGAGGAGCACTCGGATGATCTGCAGTGGCCATAGAAGAATCTCGTCCAGACGAGGCTCGTGCTCTGTCACAACATCATGTGGGGTAGGGTGCCACTGGCTCTGCCAAGGCTGGTCGTCTATCGATTGTCCTGAAAAGTACTGGCAGAGCCAGTGGCACCCAAGCTTGTTGCAGTGACACAGCACTCGCGGCGGAGCTCCACGATTTGTGTGACCACAAATTCGGGAACTCGCGCCGTTTGGCCGGCCGAAAAAACTCGATTGACGAGCAGAATGAGCCGCAGCCTCTTGTTCGCTGCGCTCACCCAGATTCAAGAATCTGGGCTACCCACCTGCCTTCAATTCGTCGCGCTTCAAACTAGCGATTCAACGGACGATATTTGACGCGATGCGGTTGGTCGGCATCGTGGCCCATACGTTGTTTTCGCTGAGCTTCGTACGTCTTGTAAGTCCCTTCGCACCACACGACCTGGCTTTCCCCTTCGAACGCCAGAATGTGCGTACAAATACGGTCCAGGAACCACCGATCATGGCTGACCACGACCGCACAGCCGCCGTAATCCTGCAGGCCTTCTTCCAGCGATCGCAGCGTTTCCACGTCCAAATCGTTCGTCGGTTCGTCCAACAGCAACAAGTTGCCGCCAGATCGCAACAGCTTCGCGAGATGGATGCGGTTGCGCTCTCCACCCGAACAGACGCCGACCAGTTTCTGCTGATCGGAACCTTTAAAGTTGAAGCGATGGGCATAGCTGCGGGCGTGAATCCGGGCGTGACCGACTTCCATGTAGTCGGCGCCGCCAGAGATTTCCTGGTAGACCGTTTTCGTCGGGTCCAGTGAGTCACGGCTTTGATCGACGTAGGAAATCTGCACCGTTTCGCCAACGCGCAACGTTCCCGAGTCGGGCTTCTCCAGCCCCATGATCATCTTGAACAATGTCGTTTTACCGGCACCGTTCGGGCCAATGATCCCCACAATACCGCCCGGCGGTAGGCGGAACGTCAGGTTGTCGATCAGCAGACGATCCCCGAATCCCTTGCAGAGATTCTCCGTGACGACCACCACATCCCCCAGCGGCGAGGCCACGGGGATCTGGATGTCGGCGGCTTCGTCGCGGGCATCGTAGTCTTGCGACGCCAGTTGCTCGTACTTGGCCAGACGCGTTTTGTTCTTGGTCGCCTGGGCTTGCGGCGACATCCGTACCCATTCGAGTTCTCGCTTGAGGTACTTCTGTCGCTTGGATTCCTTCTTCTCTTCGATCGCCAGACGAGCATGCTTTTGTTCGAGCCAGGACGAATAGTTCCCCTCGAACGGCATTCCCTTGCCGCGATCCAATTCCAGAATCCAGCCAGCGACGTTGTCCAGGAAGTACCGATCGTGCGTCACCGCGACGACGGTTCCCTTGAATTCGTGCAGGAAGTGTTCCAGCCAGCCGACCGATTCCGCATCCAAGTGGTTCGTCGGTTCGTCCAACAGCAGCAGGTCAGGGTGCTGCAACAGCATTTGACACAAGGCCACGCGGCGTTTTTCACCACCGGACAGCATTTTGATCAACGCATCGCCGGGGGGCAGACGCATGGCGTCCATCGCCAGTTCCAACGTGCGATCGAGTTCCCACAGATTGTTGGCCTCGATGATGTCCTGATAGCGGGCTTGCTGATCAAGGACTTTTTCCATTTCATCAGGAGATAAGTCTTCTCCCAACTTCATGTTGAGGTCGTTGTACTTGTCGAGAATCGCCTGATCGGGGGCGACGGCGGCTTGAATGCACTGATCAACGGTCTGCTCGCCGTCCAGCTGCGGTTCTTGCTGGAAGTAGCCGATCGTAATGTTCTTGGCGGGGCGAACCGTGCCCATATAATCTTTGTCGACACCGGCCATGATGCGCAGCAACGTACTCTTACCCGCACCGTTACCACCCAACACGCCAATTTTGGCACCGGGATAAAACGACAACCAGATGTCGCTCAACACCACACGCTCATCGTGCATGCGGGTGAGGCCTTCGATCTGTAAAATGTACTGTTGAGTCATGTCTTGGTTCGTTACCACCTGAAATAAATGGCGTTGCCGCAGAACCAACCGCAGTTCACTGAGTAGGCACTGCCACAGAATACAAAAACCCCGTAGATTGCCACATCGGCCGACTACCGGGAGATCTCGCTTTGCAGAACCACAATTATAGCAGCCGGACGCCGTTCTGCGAATGGTCGAGCTCTGTTCAATTGCTAACATTGATTGCTGCGAATGCGGCTCGAACGTAATTGCACTCCCTTCAACCAAGCCTTAAACTTTCCGTATGAATCCATTTACGTACGATTTTGATGTTGTGGTGATTGGTGCCGGACACGCTGGCTGCGAAGCGGCGCTGGCGTCGGCTCGGTTGGGGGCGAAGACTGCCCTCTTAACAATGAGCTGCGATATGGTCGCGGCGATGAGCTGCAATCCGGCCATCGGCGGCATCGCCAAAGGGCAGATTGTCCGTGAAATCGACGCACTCGGCGGCGAAATGGGGCGAGTGATCGACGCCACCGGAATTCAATTCCGGATGCTCAATCGTACCAAAGGGCCGGCCATGCACGGTCCTCGGGCTCAGGCTGACAAAAAAGCCTATCAGTTCGAAATGAAGCGGCGGATTGAGGACCAGGAAAACCTGACGCTGCGCCAGGAAATCGTCGAGCGGATCGATGTCACCGACGGCCAGGTGACCGGCGTCTGGGTTCGCGGACCCGCTTTGTACCGGGCACGGGCCGCGGTCCTCACCACGGGCACCTTCCTGCAGGCCATCATGCATACCGGCGAAGCCAAAACCGCTGGCGGCCGGGCAGGGGAAGGGACCACCAATAGCCTGTCGCAATGCTTAGCAGATCTCGGGATTCAGCTGGCCCGTTTCAAGACGGGCACCCCTTGCCGTTTGAACGGTCGGACCATTGATTTTAATGCGGTTGAACTGCAACCGGGGGACGATGAGCCGCAGCCGTTTTCGTTCCTGACTGACAAGATTACGCAGCCGCAAGTTCCCTGTCATCTGACGAAGACGAACGACAAAGTCCACGAATTAATCCGCCAGAACCTACATCGCGCCCCGATGTATAGCGGTCAGATTAATTCTCGGGGACCGCGCTATTGTCCGTCGATCGAAGACAAGGTCGTGCGGTTTGCCGATCAGCCTTCGCACCAGATTTTCCTGGAGCCAGAAGGCCGGAATACTCGCGAATATTACTGTAACGGCATCTCCACCAGCCTGCCGCGCGACGTGCAAGAAGCCTTGGTGCATTCGATTGTCGGCCTCGAAAAAGCCGAGATCATGCGTTACGGCTATGCGGTGGAATACGACTTTGCGCCGCCGACACAGCTGACCCCGGCTCTGGAAACAAAACTGGTGGCGGGGCTGTACTTTGCCGGGCAAATCAACGGCACAACGGGCTATGAAGAAGCGGCGGGGCAGGGGCTGATGGCCGGCTGCAATGCGGCGTTGAAAATCGCAGGCAAACCCGCTTTGATTTTGGAACGTAGCCAGGCCTACCTCGGCGTGATGATCGACGATCTGGTCACCAAGGGAGTCGACGAGCCCTATCGCATGTTTACGTCGCGGGCCGAATACCGGATGCTGTTACGGCATGACAACGCGCATCGTCGCCTGACACCGCTGGGACGCGTCGCCGGCTTGGTCGGCGCGGACCGCTGGGAGCAACTGGAACGCCTCGAAGCCGAAATCGAGCGGGCCAATGTCCTGCTGGAAACGGCACGGGTGGGCGGCGTTATGCTCGATCAAATCCTGCGGCGTCCGGAGGTGGATTGGGCACAAATCTGTGCCATGTCCCCCGCAGCCGCCCAATTGCAGCTTTCTCCACGAGCCGCCGAGCAGGTGAGCATTGAGACCAAATATTCGGGCTATTTACGACGTCAAACGGCGCAAATCAATCAATTGGAGCAAGTTCAAGGGGTCTTGATTCCCGAGCATTTTGCCTACCACGCGGTGCCTCAACTGCGGGCCGAGGCCAAAGAAAAGCTGTCCAATATCCGCCCCCGCAATCTGGGGCAGGCCGCGCGGATCAGCGGCATTACGCCCGCCGATCTGGCGATTCTGATGCTCTATATCAGAGAACCCAACCGCTTGGCGCTGTAATCGCGGCATTCTTATCGGTCTGTATTGGTGTTTAGACGCGTACGCCAAATTCCATCAAACACTACTGATGTAACCTGGAGTTCAACACCGAACTCGGGTATACTTTCTGAGCTGTGATTTGATCCGATCAGATGGACGGATAAGACGTTACAACCACGGAGTTCGCGGGGAGATCAATTCCATTGTGTTTTGTCTCTACGCAGAACTCTCCTGAGGGAATACCATCGGGTCTGATTTGCTGCGCGTCCTGCCGCCAGCAGTATCTAGCCGAGTGGAATTTGATGTAAAGAGACCCACCGCATGTTGCGATATGCTGCGTTCACGTTGGTCGTACTCGCCGGATTGCCTCTGCCTGCGGCGGAGGGACCTCCGGACTATGTCCGAGACATCAAGCCGATCCTGCAACGCCGCTGTTATACCTGCCACGGAGCCTTGAAGCAGAAGGGCAATCTGCGTCTCGATTTTGCCCAGGCCATCATGCAAGGTGGCGATGGCGGCTCGACCATTGAGCCCGGTAAGGCTGACGAAAGCCTGCTGATTTCCGCCATTAAGGGGACTGACGGCTCACGGCTGATGCCGCTGGAAGGCGGACCGCTGACCGCCGAAGAAATTGCCAAGATCACCGCCTGGGTCAATGCGGGGGCGA
>JAZKFE010000084.1:0-4830 GCA_040386595.1 Planctomycetota bacterium
GTGCCGGTGATGTCGGCCGGCATCAAGTCGGGGGTGAATTGTACGCGGCTGAAGGACATGTCCAGCACTTGGGCCAGCGTGTGGATCATCAGCGTTTTGGCGAGCCCCGGGACGCCCACCAGCAGGCAGTGTCCGCCGGCGAACAGCGAGATCAGCAACTGCTCAACGACATCCGTCTGCCCGACGATCACCCGGCCAAGTTCCGATGTGACGCGACGATAACTGGCAGCCATCCGTTCGACAGCATCCAGATCCGCCTGCGACGCCCCGGATTCCGAGTCTGAAACTTTTTGCGACACGCTGGAGGCTCTCCTGAGAAGCAGATTTCACATCGCTGACGAAGTAACTCAACCGCAGACAGGTTGGCTACTTAGTCCGTCAATGCAGTGTGACGAGCCACACGGCAACTTGTCAAACCTTGGTTTGTGGATGCGGGCGAGTGAGGCACTCGTTACCACTTCACATACACTTCATCGCCCACCGTCACTTGCAGCGTTTCCGCGGCGTTTCCCAAATTCCGGGCGACTTCCAGCCGGCCGGAACTACCGATCAGGGCCAGTACCGCCCCCGGAGGATGCTCGGAATAGTAGTTACTCAGCCGATTCAATTGCTGTCCGCCGATATGCGTGAAAATGGTCGCCGGGAATTCCATCGGCAGATCGGTCGCGCGGATGTTCGACGTGATATTGCCGAAGCGATCAATCGCCAGAACTTCACCCAGGATTTCTCGTGCTTGCTTTTCGATCTTCGGGAACCGCAACTCGGCCAGCGGCGCGGTGACGGGATCACCGAATTCGCTCAGGTCGGTACCCAGGCTCCAGTGTGCGGCGACGGGCGAAAATAAGTCTCGTCCGTGGAACGTGGCACACAGCGGCTGGCGATGGAATTTGGATGAACTCAGGTTGTGAACGCGACGAACCGGGTGCCGTCGCGTCAGCAGTGTCAGCAAGCCATTGTCGGGGCCGACATATCGTTGATTTCCAATCTCGGCGGCAATTCGGCGTCGCGTCGTTCCCACATCCGGGTCCACGATCACGACATGAATCGTGCCGTCGGGAAACGCGTCAAACGCTTCATCCAGGCAGATCGCTCCCCGCATAATCGCTTGAGGTTCGATGTCATGCGAGATATCGATGATCAAGGCGCGGGGATTGATCCCCAGGATCACGCCTTTCATCTGAGCCGCATAACTGTCCCGGGTTCCGAAATCGGTCAGTAAGGTGATGATTGGTTGACTCATAAGTATTCCCGACACCATTCGTCCTTGAGAACTCCGTCCAGTTAGTCTCGACGGTCGTCACGCTCACGGGGCAATTCGACTTGATTGTTTTTTCCTGGGCCGCAAATCCATTCATCGTTCCCGGCAGTCCCGTTCCAGCATGAGGTAGAAATCGGGACACGCCGGCGGCGGGCATCTCAATGCCGCGTCAGGGCCTCGTCAAGATTCAGCAGCAGGCTGCACAGCGTGGTCCAGGCCGCCAATTCGGCGGTGGGAATCTCCTTGACGCGGGGCGCATTGCCGACGCCGAGTAGTTGCTCGGCCGCGGCAGGTTGCTGCTGGAACCGGCGTGTGGCGGCTTGCAGCAATTCTAAGAGCAACGACTGTTCGGCAGGAGTCGGTGTGCGGCTGAGGCTGGCGCGACAGGCCAGCGCCAGTCGCGTCTCCGGACTTGGACCACCTTCTTGAATGATGCGGACCGCTAATTGTCGCGCCGCTTCGACATAGGTGGGATCGTTTAACAAAACCAGCGCCTGCAACGGCGTATTCGTCCGAGCCCGTCGCACCAGACACGTTTCGCGGTCGGGAGCATCCAGCGTCGACATGGACGGCGGCGGACAGGTCCGTTTCCAGAAGGTATACATGCTACGGCGATAGGCTCCGTCCCCCTGATCCGGCACGTATTTGAATCGGCGTTCCACTGAAACTTCCTCCCACAGGCCAGCCGGTTGGTATGGCTTGACGCTGGGGCCCCCCAGGCTTTCCTTCAATAATCCTGACACTGACAACGCACTATCCCGCAGAGTTTCCGCGGGCAGACGGAATCTTGAGCCGCGTCCCAGCAATTGATTTTGCGGATCTCGTTCCATCTGGTGGGGCGTGGCCGCCGAGGATTGTTGGTAGGTCGCCGACATGACGATTTCTTTGAGGATGGCTTGCGTGTCCCACCGCTGGGCGATGAGCTGCGTGGCCAGATAGTCCAGCAATTCGGGGTGCGTGGGGAATGAACCTTGCGTGCCAAAATCTTCGACCGTTTCCACGAGTCCCGTGCCAAAAATGCCGGCCCACCAGCGGTTGACCGCGACCCGCGCCGTCAACGGATGTTTGGGGGAAGTCAGCCATTGGGCCAACGCCAATCGAGTCTGCGGAGTCTCGGTCGGAATGCCCCCGAGAAATGCCGGAACGCCAGCAACGACCTTCTCGCCGGGTTGATCAACTTGCCCTCGCGACAGCAAGTGCGTTTCCCGGATCTGGGGTAGTTCGGCCATCACCATGGTCTTGGGAATTGCCGCGTCCAGCTTCTGTTGTTGCTCGGTCAGGCTGGCGATTTCGGCTCGCCAGCGACGCGCATCGGGATCGACAACTTCTAAATAGTATTTCCGCAGGTGTTCCCGTTGCTGATCGTTGCGGTCGGCCGCGGGGATGGCAAAGACGTCCGCCAGTGTGGCGAGCGACTGACTGTCAGCCAGTTGTTTCGCCTCGTCGGTCGTCAGTTCCCCATTGAAGAACCGCACGTCATCAATCAGACCTTGGAAGGCCGCCGAGACACTGCGTTGTCCAATCCGCAACGGCTGTTCGGTCTTAATCGAATCCTTCAGCAGATCGGCCGTGACGTCGACCGCTTGTGCTTCCCCATCAACATAGATCTTCAGTCCAGCAGCCTGCCCAGCTCCGTTCCAGGTGACCAGCACATGATGCCATGCATTCAGGGACATCGGCTGTTTGGCAATGATTTTCAAACCATTGTCGGGCCAGTGGTGAATCAGATGGACTGCAGGGCGGCCCCCTTCCAGGATCAAGTCGTAACCGCGATGGGCCTGAGCTTCATCCATTTTGGACAGGACCGTACTGGCACTCGCTGAGGTCGGATAGATCCAAGCTCCGAATGAGACGCGGTCGGCTTTGTCGAAGATTCCCAGCTGCCCGCAATCCACGAATGTCTTGCCATCAAACTCCAAGGCTCCGAACAGTTTTCCCGTTTTCCAGGTCGCATTGCCCTGCACGCGCCCCGCGGTACTGACCGCTGTTGTGGCTTCTGGGGCTGTCTTCGGAAGCGTGAACCGTGCTTGATCGCCAGCCGTCTCATCGAGCGTGATGGCCAGTGATTGGCTGGTCGGAGTAGAGGCTTTTTTTTGCTCGGCTGAGAGCGACTGTTCCCACTGCTCTACCGCGGGTTGAATCCCGGCGATGTGCGTGGCAATCTGTTTTTCGACCGCTTGTCGAGTTGCCAGGATGTGTGCGGCTTCTGTCTGTTGGGCGGCGGAAGGTGCGGCGATAAACGGCTCAGCGGGAGTTCCCTTGTTGTAGCCCAAGACCTTGTCCGACACGTTGTTGAAGTAGGCGAAGAAGCGATAGTAATCGCGCTGCGTCATCGGATCGAACTTGTGGTCGTGGCATCGCGCACATTGAAACGACAGCCCAAGAAACACGGTCGATGTCGTTTGCACTCGGTCCGCGACATATTCGACGCGGTACTCTTCTTCGACGATGCCCCCTTCGGTCGTCAGCACGTGATTGCGATTGAATCCCGTAGCCACTTGCTGGGCGAGAGTTGCCTGGGGCAATAAGTCCCCCGCCAGCTGTTCGGTGAGAAAGCGGTCGTAGGGCATGTTCTGCACGAAGGCTTGGATCACCCAGTCTCGCCAGGGCCACATGGTGCGATCTTCGTCATTGTTGTAGCCGTTGGTATCGGCATAGCGAGCGGCATCCAGCCATTGCAACGCCATTCGCTCGGCAGCACGGGGCGATGCCAACAGGCGATCGACGACGCGCTCGTAGGCTCCCGCAGAATTGTCGGCGAGGAACGTTTCCAATTCTGGCACTGACGGTGGCACGCCAGTCAGATCCAGGGTGACTCGGCGTAAGAGCGTCGCGCGATCGGCAGCCGGATTGGGCCGCAAGCCGGCGGCTTCCAATCGCTGCAGCACGAAGTAATCCAGTGCCCCCTGTGGCCAGGCAGAATCTTTCACCGCAGGCTGCGACGGTTTGGTTGGGGGCGTGAATGCCCAGTGCTGAGCAAACTTGGCCCCTTGAGCCACCCAGCGTCGCAGCAATTCAATTTGCGCGGCCGTCAGGGGTTTCTTAAATGCCGGGGGAGGCATGATTTCGGTATCGTCGGTCGAGCCGATTCGGACCAGTAGTTCGCTGTCGGCGGGATGGGCCAGGTCGATGGCGGTCGAGCCGCTTTCCAACTTGGCGGTCGCTCCTGCCAGCAGATCGAGCCTCAACCCGGCTTTGCGTCCCTGTTCGTCGGGGCCGTGGCAGCTCCAGCAGTGATTGGCCAGAATCGGCCGGATGTCGCGAGCGAAGTCGAGTGTCTCGCCAGGTTTTAGGGCGGGTTCCGCTGCGGCAGCGGATTCAACGCTCCAAGCAACCAGACTCAGCAGCAACCAAAATGCGATCAGCCCCGAGCGACCACGGCGAAATCGATTCAGCATCTCTCACCATCCCACGAACATGATCTCGGAACGCATTATGGATGACCGCGAGCGCGACCCCGTTACGGTCGCTTCCCTCCATTGTAGCGGTAAAGTCTTGTCTGTCGCGTGTCGGGCAGGTTACTGCTGTCGAGAATGGGGCGCCGCATCAGGCGACACCGGGAAAAATTCTGG
>JAZKFE010000085.1:0-2733 GCA_040386595.1 Planctomycetota bacterium
CGAATCGCCAACAACCGATCCGGCTCACGCCGGACGCTCGCCTAAAAAAGCGAAGCCGGGAAAGCGACAACCTCTTGTTCGCTCCGCTCACCCAGATTCGAGAATCTGGGCTACCCACTAGAAACACTGTTCTACTGAGACCGCCGCTCGCTATTTGGCGGGGACGGCGATCATGTCCAAGTTCAAACCGCGTCCCGCATGCCCCACGCCTTTGACCTGCGCCTTTGATCTTGCGACACGTAGTAGGTCGCCTTGGCCAAGTGTTTGAAATCGCTTCCTGAAGCCTGTAGCAGCTTCCCCAGCTGATCAAATATTTGTTCGACTTGTTGGGTACCATTCGCACCGGTCGCCCCATGCAGGCCACCGATAAAAATCGTCGATGGATGATGCACGCGAGCCATCCGCGAAAACACCGGCGAGGCTTTCAATTCGGGCGGAGTCAGGTACTCGATCGACGCCACGGGGGCTGGCTGAGGTGTCGCTCCGCCATGGGCCACAACCTCAATTTCAATGGGGAGCGTCGATTCCCACTCCACGTAGGACACCGCGGGAACGGCCGCCGGCGCAAAGAAATTTTCCAGCTCCCGTTCGACATCCGCCACCCGCGACATCGGCAATAAAAAACACTTCAACTGCACGACATCGGGCTTCGCACGGCCGCTGAATTTCAAGGATTTCTCCAGTCCGAGCAGCGTCAACCGCGTCGCTTCGGCCAGCGTCGTGGCCTGATCTGCTTGTCCGGAAATGTAAATCCGGCTCCCCAACGGCATCGTCGTCACCCGCGCCCGAAACGACGTCGCCGGGATAGATAAAGTGGTCCGCACCCCAGTCACCGGTTTGGAGGACGTAATCACGGCGATGGCGTCCATCGCCACCAGAGCATCGGCGTGGGGCAGGGCGGTCGTCACGTAGGTCACCGCGGGCTTGGCCGGCCCCGCGAACCGTTTCGCCACGACTTGCTGCACGGCCGAGACCGACTCTTCATGCGCCACATAAACATTCAATTTGACGGTCTGATCGAGCCTCGATTCCACGACTTGCAACGCCGTCTCCAGGTTCTTCAAAACCTGTTCGCTTTGCACCGCCACATCGTCCGGACGGACGACTTTTCCCGCTTCGTCCCACGCTAACATCTGACTGGTTTGTGCCCAGGGCGATGCCTGAACAATCACGGCAGCAGACGATCCTGTCGCGGGTGTGGGCTCCAAATATTGCACCGGCTCCTCACCTTGAGACATCCCTGGCACACTCCACAACAACATCAACAACGGAACGCACAAACGCAGCCGAGCCATGGGATTTGAGTTTTCGTTTGAGGATCGAAGTCAGGTCGTGGCACTCAACGCCACGATCTCGCGCATGTAGTCTAAAACTCCTTGGCTATCGACTTCAATCATCACATCAATATTCGGTTGCGCACGAGAAAACCGGCGACGATCGGCGACCGTGGTGCCCCACGTCAGTCGGCCTTCGGTTTCCACATCGATCGCCATGGGCTCTGAGCGAAACAGGTCAGGGCGTGTGATCGCTGCCAGGGCGACGACATCGCGCGGCAAAATGCCCTCCATGCCCAGACAATGGTGATAGGCTCGGAAAGCAAACGGCATGACACGCTGCAGAAACGTCGCTGCCGCCGAGTTGGAATCGCCCAGCACCCGCTCGAATTGATCAATCGTCAATTCCACGCGATTGGTCACATCCAGCGGAACTAGCGTCTTCGTCGCGGGCGAACGCAGCACCAGACGAGCCGCTTCCGGGTCTCGAAAAATGTTCTGCTCGGCCATCGGCGTGGCGTCGCCTCCGACGCTGATCGCTCCCCCCAGGCACACCAGCCCACCGAGCGCCTGCATGAACTCAGGCATTCGCTCGATGGCCGCCGCCAAATTCGTCAACGGTCCCAAGGTGAGCAATGTGATCGAGTTGGGATACTGCTTGACGAGATCGGTTAAGACCTTCGCCGACTCGTGAGATCGATGCAATTCAGCGATGAGCAGTTCGCAATCACCCAAACCGGTCGGGCCGTTCAGCTTGGCCAGCTGATCGAGAGCCGACATGGGGTGATCTCGTCCCGCCGATTCGATCGCACTTCCCACCCGCGGAAGTTTAGGGGGATCCAATTGGGCTAAAATCCCATGCAGATTGCGAGTGGCATCTTTCGCCGAGACACACCCCGCAACGGCCGTCACCGCCAGCAGATCGATGTCTGGATCGAGCAATGCCAGCAGAATCGCCAACGCATCACCAATCCCGGGATCGGCGTCGATAATCAATTTTCGCTGAGTCATCTGGACGACTCCTTTGTTGTCGACAGGCAATGCCCTTGAGAGCGCACTTGACTGGGGGTCAAGTGGTCTTAGACCGCATGTCAAACCGAGATTTTGATTCGGCCGACGAACCAGCCAAGAGAATTGCGACTCTGATCAATCACATCTTTGATTGTACCGCGGCGAGGTGTACGGTCAAATCGGCAGGCCGACCTGTTGACTCTCTCAGCGACAGACGCCATCCTGACCCCTTCATGATCGTAATCTCCTCGCCAGATAAAGGCTTGTGAATATGCAGGAAGTCATCGAGCACGCATTGCACCGGTTGGTAGACCGGCAAGATTTGACCGTAGAGCAAATGCGTGCAGTCATTTCCACCATCATGCAGGGGCAGTCGAGTGAAGTTGAGATTGCCGCCTTGTTGACGGCCTTAAGGGTGAAGGGCGAATCGGTCACCGAGATTGCGGGT
>JAZKFE010000085.1:2743-19769 GCA_040386595.1 Planctomycetota bacterium
GTGCCGCCCAAGCCATGGTCGATCACGCCACTTCGATTGAAACTCAGCGAACGGGCGTGCTGGACACCTGCGGAACCGGCGGTGATCAACTCCATACGTTTAACATCAGCACCACGACCGCGTTCGTCGTCGCTGCAACCGGCGTTCCTGTGGCCAAGCATGGCAACCGCAGCGTCTCCAGTTCCAGCGGTGCCGCGGATGTCCTGGAGGCCCTGGGAGTCAACATTCAACTGACGCCCCCCCGGGTCGGCCAGTGCGTGCGAGAAATCGGGCTGGGATTTTGCTTCGCTCCATTGTTGCATGGCGCGATGAAGCATGTCGGCCCGATCCGCAAGCAGCTGAAGTTTCGCACCATTTTCAATCTACTGGGGCCGCTCACAAACCCCGCCCGAGCCGACTTCCAACTGATCGGAACCGGCCGCATCGAAACGGCGGAAAAACTGGCACATGCCCTGGTACTCTTGAATCGTCAACGCGCCTGCGTGGTTTGTGGAGCAGGCCAGCTAGACGAAGTCGCCTTGTGGGGCACCACCACCGCCTTCGAAGTGCGGCAACAAACGGTCACTCGGCACTCCTGGACTGCCGCCGATTTCGGCGTGGAAGAATGCCACCCCGATCAACTCCGCGTCACGTCGCCCCAACAAAGCGCCGCAGTCATTCGCGAGATCCTGACCGGAGCCCCCGGCCCCGCGCGTAACATCGTCATCGTCAACTCCGCAGCCGCCCTATGGGTCGCTGAAAAAGCCCCCAATCTGCGTTCAGCCGCAGAGCAAGCAGCCGCAGCAATTGACTCCGGAGCCGCCCAGGCCGTCCTGCAACGCTTGATTGAAACGTCGAATCAGCCGGATTAGAGCGTCTTCGCAGTACGTTTCCAGCACCGAACTGGCCGTCAAATTTGCCACACCGGGGCGGCCTACACCCGCCCCCAGACTCAACCGAGCAAATCGATTTCCCATAAGCTATTAAGCTTAAATAACTTAGGCAATCGATAAATCGTAGGATGGACAGCACTATTCGGCGTCTGTCTTTTCTTCGCGCGGCCGCTTCGCTTTGGGCGCCTTCACCTCTTCCGTGGCGACAACAGGCATCGTAACGTCCGATTTCTTCCGCTTGAGCTTGGGCGCGGAGGGCGTTTTCGCGGCGACTTCAGCAGGCTGAGCATCCACCCATGAGGGGGCTCGCTTCTCGCGAAAGGCACCGATTCCCGCGGCTGGTTCTCCACTCGCATAACACGCAGCAAATTGCCGGGCTTCACGAGCCAGAGCCTTTTTAAAACCCGACCGAGTCAATTGCGAAATCAGCCGCTTGGCCCGCTTCAAGGCTTCGGGGCCACGCGTCAGGAGATGCTCAACGAGCTGATCGACTCCTTGTTCCAAACCCTCATCGGCGAAGACTTGGTCAACCAATCCCAGCTTCTGCGCCGCTTCGGCCGAAAACAGTTCGGCAGTCAGAATGATCCGCCGCGCCACGGGTGCGCCGAGAAGCAATGAGCTGCGTACCGTGCCTCCCCAGCCGGGAATCACTCCCAGCGATGTCTCCGGCAATCCAATTCGCGCCCCCGCTGCCGCCAGCCGGAAGTCACAGGCCAGAGACAGCTCGCAACCGCCCCCCACACACGCGGCCTGGATGGCACAGATGGTGACCGCACGCAGTGCGGCGATCTCGTTCATCAGCGCTTGCCCGATTTCGGCAAAACCTTGTGCTGAATCGGCCCGCAGCCCCTGCAGTTCAGCCAAGTCCGCCCCAGCCAGGAAAGTTCGCCCACGAGCCTCGAAGATGATAATGCGACACGTGGGGTCCGCATCCAGCTTGCCAATGATCTCACTCAGCAGACGCCGCGTATCGGCCGACAAAATATGAATCTCATTGGGAGCTTCAAATCGGACGCGCGCCACAGGGCCAGTTTGACTGAGGATCACGTTAGTAGGCATGGATGAATTCCCGACAACGGTGGAATGGATAACTATCCCATCTTATCATTTTTGTTCATCATTGCGATGGTATAGGCCTCAACCGGCGCGAGGGCAAGGGAAGCATTGTCCATAGACAACACTCTAGACAACACTCTTTAAGAGAAGCAGTACCGGTACCACCATTCAAAGCTCTACCCGTAGGCACAGCGCATAAAAAAACTCCACCCGGGCGGGTGGAGTCTGTCGATCTGATCGGTGAACCATCACAGGAGCGAGCGTTGAAGCCGGAAATTACTCGGACTTCTCAGCCTTTTCTTCCTTCTTCTCTTCAGGTTCGGCCTTTTCCTTAGCCGGAGCACCTGTAGCCGCAGCGGGCTTTTCACCCGACAGGGCGTTGCGGGCGTCAAACGTCTTCCGCAGCCGAGAAATTGGGTACATCTGAATCAGTTTGCCGTTGTAGACCAGGCGGCCTTTGTCGTCCTTGGAAAGCTTCAGCTTGACCTCTTCGGTGGCCAAGTCCGAGTACAACGCGGCGAACGTTTCGGGATCGACACCGCGGCCACTCTCGAGATCTTCAACGGCATTAAAACCACCGCTCAGCACGCCAAACGCATTCAGGTTCTTCGTAGCGGAAACGTACAACGATTCGGTTTCCAAGGCTTCGCGAGCCGTCTTGAGAGCTTCGAATGCCGCAGTGATCTTCTTTTGAGCCTCTTCGCTGGACGCCCCGACTGGCGGTGCGACAGGAGCCGCGTCTTTCGCATCATTCTGAGCCCAGACTGCAACCGAGCCCGAAATCCCAGAGACACCCAGAGCATAGCCCAAGCCGATGAATCCGAACGCCGCCATCCACTGCGACCATTTCCGCATGCCATTCTCCTGCCAAAAAACGACTTGAATTAGGAAGAGCGTTCTAACCGCCAAGCCACCTCGGCTCGCTCATTGCCTTTCGTCTGCTGGCCTAATCAGGACGATTCATCCTGTATTTGACCGTGCGCTCACATGTTGGCGACGTCCGCACACTCCTGCAAGATCAGTCTCGATGTTTTTCCCTGCGAGCTCGGCCGGGCACTCCAGGAAACATCTGATCCGGTATGTGATAGATCTTTGGGTTGAGCGTTTTGGCCTAAGGCTTACAACTTCATCGATGCAATCGATGGGGTAGCCCAGATTCTCGAATCTGGGTGAGTCTAGCGAACAAGAGGTTAGGGCTCCCTCAACTCAGCGCTCTCCTCATTCATAGGCGAGCGTCCAGCGTCAGCTGGATGGTTGTTTGCAACTCGACATCAATTCGAAGTGATTTTCTACGAGAATTGATCTGATGCGACTGAATTGAGGAGGCAAAACTCATGGTGACCGACAGCGGTCAACCGCCATCCGGCTCAAGCCGGACGCTTGCCTACGAAGAGACGAAGACGTTCAGTTCGTGGAGCGAACAACGACTATGGTTCGCTCCGCTCCCCCAGACTCGAGCCCTCCGCGACTGAACGCGCAAAGAAAAAGCCCGGTGACTGGGATCAGTCACCGGGCCTTGGATCATTCAGAACGCATCAACCACAAGTTACTCTGCAGCAACCGGGGCCGATCCCGAACTCTTCTTGCAAACTTCGATTGGCAAACCTTCTGGCGAAGTCACGTCCGAGGTAACTTCGGCCGGAGCGGCTTCGTCTTCGTAAGTGGCGCTATCGAGCACAATGTCGATCGCCTTACGCTCGAGGATCTGAGCGGCCAAGTTTTCCATCAAGCCTTGCTTCTCGAGGCGAGCCCGAACACGGCGGGGATTTTCACCACGCTGCATGGCCATCATGTAGACTTCGGTTTCCATGTCTTCAGGCGTGACGTCGAGCTTCTCCTCGGTCGCAATACGATCGAGAACGAAGTGCTCCTTGAGTGCCTGGCGAGTGGTGGAAATCGCGTTCTGACGCAATTCATTCTCACGTGAACGAATAGCTTCCGGTGTGTAACCGGCTTGTTCCATTTCCAGCAACTCGCGACGCATCGCGTTTTCGACCTGACGGCGAACCAACGATTCCGGCAAGTCCCAGTTGGCCGACTCGGTGATCTTGTCGAGCACCTGAGTACGAGCGGATTGGCGTTGCGTGTACTTCAACTGACGATCCAAAGTCGTGCGAATCGACGTTCGCAGCTCGTCCTTGTCCGAGGCACCGAAAGTCGCCAGCATCGAATCCGACAATTCGGTTTGGTCGCGGGTCAGAACTTCCAGAACGTCGAATTCCAACTGGACCTTCTCGCCACGCATTTCGACATTGGCCGCTTCCAGAGAAACGGTCGCTTCACCCTGTCGCTTGTCGCCAGGAACGGCACCGGCCAGCAAGGCGTCAAAGCCCGTCAGCTCGGCATCAGCCAAAGCGAGGGTCGGCTTGAGGACGATCTGACGATCGGTGTGCCGACCGAGCATTTCACCCTTGTACTCGATAGTGATATCAGCCCGGACCGCATCGCCACTCGCAGCGGGATGGTCAGCAGGCGAGAAACCACTGAACGAGCTCAACAGCCGCTCCAAGTAGGTATCCACATCGGCGTCGCCGAATTCCTTGACGGGGCGCTTGATCGTCAGGCCCTTGTAGCTCGGCAGGTCGAACTCAGGACGAACTTCGACGTTGAATTCGTATTCGAAGTCACCGGTTTCGGGCAGAATCAGATCGGCCACGGCCAAGTCGGGCTCGTTGATGGCGTCGAGATCGTGCTCGGCAGCCAGTTGCTCCAAGCTGTCGACCAGAATCTGCTGACGAACGTGATCCGAAACGTCCTTCTTGAAGCGTTTCTCAACCAACTTCCGGGGCACGTGGCCCGCGCGGAAACCGGGGACAGCCGCGTTCTTGACGAGGTCTTTCAGAGCGGCTTCGTAGTAGAAGTCGAGGTCCTTGCGGGGGACCTTGACCGAGACGTGCCGCTTGCAGGGGCCAGTCTTTTCGACTTTCACTTCGAGCGACAGCTTGTAAGCAGTCTGATCGGTGGGGGCGTTGACGGCAGTGGTGGAGTCGACGGTGACCGAAGTCGAACCGCCGCCGAAGGAACTTTGCGTATTGCTCATGGTCTACTCTTCCAGGGAGACTCAGGTCTGGAGTAAGCCGACTTGCCGCCTGGACCCAATACGCAAAGACGCATCAGGTGGCACCAAGCCCACTCGCAGAACAAGGACTCGCCAAAACTAGGTTGGGCTTTCACCCCGTGCGCCATTTTTCATGGCGTAAAAAACGAAAGGCGTCCGCGGCTGGTATTATAATGACCACCCAGGACGCCTCGTTGTACTTCAATTGCGAATTCAACGTGCCGTAACACGTAAAATTCTTGCTGACGATGAGTGTGGAACAACAATTGTTAGACCACTGACTTGAACCAGCGAATCCGCCGTTTCAGTCCTGCACCGACAACTACACAGAGCGGGTGATGGGGATCGAACCCACGACAACCACGTTGGCAACGTGGTACTCTACCACTGAGTTACACCCGCTTAAAATCGACCTGCAATTCGCTCTAACATTTCAGTCAGGGCCAAGTTCAGATCATTGTCGACGGCGAAATTTATCGCGTTACTGCCGAAGAATCAAGTCAGTAAACTGCGATGCTGTGAAATTTCGGTTAGTCGACCTGCGAAACTTGAACAACGAGGACCATTGTAGTTGGACGGCGAAAGATTTCAACCCCCTAATTCGAGATATTTTCAGTCCGAACTGCCGATATCTCCAAACGTTACGTCATCAAGCCTGACGGCCTAATTTTTTCCGCCCGCCGAGAAAAAACTTGAACTAAGAACGCATAACCCATTCATCAAAAATGAGTTATGTATTCTGCAGTTATTACCACTCTCCAACAGAACCTCAAACAGCCCCGTAGGTATTCAATTCCGGCGGACGTTCCGACACATCGCCCGAGTCATCACTGAGACCGTCCGCCGTTCAGGAACACTTCCATTGCCCGCTGTAGCACCCATCAAAATTGCCTTCTGCATCACCGATCTCGACCCGGGAGGGGCCGAGCGGGCACTGGTGCAACTGGTGACAAAATTGGATCGCGGTCGATTTGCTCCGCATGTCATTTGCCTCTCGCCCGGCGGGAGTCTGCTCGAAGTACTTCTGGCGGCGAACATCCCGGTGACGTGCTTGAACGCCCGCCGGCGATCAGACGTGGGCGTCCTCTGGCGGCTCTACCGGGAACTGCGAAAGCTGCGGCCGAGCCTCCTGCAAACATTCCTCTTTCACGCCAACATTGCGGGACGGATCGCCGCGTGGCTGGCCCGTGTGCCTCATGTGGTCTCGGGAATTCGTGTCGCAGAGCGGAGGCGGAACGGCTACTTGTTACTGGATCGAGCCACCGAATGGATGGTCCAGAAGCACGTCTGTGTTAGCGAGGGTGTCGCGGCCCATTCCCGGATCGCCGGGCGACTCTCCACTTCAAAGCTGTGCGTGATTCCCAACGGCGTAGACTTCGAAAAATTTTCAGCGGCGAAACCACTCGACCTCAGCCCGTGGAACATCCCCCCCCATGATCAAGTCTGGGTCACCGTGGGACGTCTTGATCCCCAAAAGGGTCCCTGGGATCTTTTACAAGCCGTACAAAAACTGCAGCCAAGCCACCCCCATTTAAAATTACTCTGGGCCGGCAGCGGACCGTTGCAGGGCGAGCTGCAACGTTGGATCGACAACGAGAATTTGCAAAACACCATTCAATTGATTGGATGGCAAGACAACATCCCCGGGCTGCTGCGGGCCGCACAGGGATTTGTATTGAGCTCGCATTGGGAAGGGATGCCGAATGTCGTGTTAGAGGCTCTCGCGGCAGGCTTGCCAGTTCTCTCCACCAATGTTGAAGGGATCTCCGAGATCATTGTCGACGGTGAAACAGGCTGGATCGTCCCTGCCGGAGCCGACTTCACTACCCGCTGGGACGCCGTCCTCCAATCCCCAGACCGAGCAAAAATCGCAGCCGCCGGCCAACAACGAGTTCGCGAACATTTTTCCTGGGACGCCATGGCGGCGCGTTACACGGAACTTTACGACGGACTACTCAATACATAGATCCTTGTCCGAATCGACCGACATCCCCAGCCCGGACGAAAATATTTTCACGGGCTGAGCGGGCTCAACTGCCGCGTCTTGGCGTCGAAGAGATAGAGATGCCGATCGGGAAAATCGTGCGAGATGCGCTGCAAGGCATCGGGGGGCAGTTCATCGCGAACATAACGCCCAATCAAAATCGATGACGCCAACTGCGGGTCGTTGGTCACGAAATCCATATGCCGATCCGCCGGATCGGGGACGACCAACACCAATGACGGCCGCTCGGTGACTCCGTTGCGTAATTGCTGATGGAAGGCTCCGTAGATGCGACGCGGATAGCGGATTTCTACGATGCCCGTATGAATTGCCGGCAACCAGTAGGGCAGGCAAGCCACATAATTCGTCACGACGGCGACCGATAGCAAAGTCCCCAACCACACGATCCGCCAGGGTCGATCGGCGGCCTGCCACTGGCGAATCAAGGCACCAGCAGAACCAGCCACCAGCAGCAGCCAGAGCAGGGACGACTCGAACACGTAATGCCAATGCATAATGCCGTCGAACCAGTACGGAACGTGGATCGCGTGGAGTGACACAATCGCCGCCGCAATCAATCGCCAGGCGACATGCTGACGCCCCAACAGGCCGACTGCCGCCAGGCAAATCCAGACAAGCGGAACGACTCCTAACGTCCAACGCCAACTGGCCACCAGGCGGTAACCGGTGTTCTTCACGGCCAGCGCCGGAGTCAGGTTCTCGGCCCAGACGTCGTAATGCCGAGTCACAATCGGCAGCACGCGGTCGCCTTGCTTGGCGGCCCCCTGGAGGACGTTGTTGAATCCGTAAACGTGCCGCGGCGAGTAATGGTCGGTGTAGAGCTGGTACGGAGCCTGCCACCAATGCCCCGTGATGGCCGAGTTGTAAGTCACCATGACTCCCCACCCCAACACCAGCGGTACTCCCAACAAACAAGCCGTTCGCAGCCGAGCCACCAGCGATGTTTCTTTCGCGGCCAGCAACCACCAGGCAAACCACAGCCCGAACGGTAACCCGACACCCGCCGCAGTCGCCGGACGGCAAATCATCGCAAAGGCTAGACCGCACCCTGCCAACAGCAGTGACAATGAGCGTTTGGAATTCATCCAGCGAATAAAGCCCCAGAAGAACAACGACAACCCCAGCAATGTGGGATGATGGGCCAACAACAGATTGCTGAACAACGCCAGCCCGGGCGAAAGGGCTGTCAACACGCCGGCGAGAACTCCAACACCCGTGCCGCTGATCTCACGCCCCGCCCAGAAAATGAAAAAGGCAGTGAACGCACCAGCCAGCCATTGGCCCCAGTAGGGATGTCCCAGGGCCACCCACGGAGCCAGCCACAGCCCCGTTCCCGGGTAGTAGCGGCTGGCAAATTGTCCCTGATTGAGCACATGTAGTTGATCAAACAAGACCGCTTGCGTCGGATGGCTGGGAAACGACAACCGGCCCGCCAACAGCGTTTTCGCTTGGAACAAATAGCTGTATTCGTCATGAAACGCCGGGGGCAGATCCCCCAACGCGCGACCGACCTGCCAGCTCATCACGACTGACAGTACACCGATACCCACGGCGAGACTCCAGTCTCGCACCTGCACGCCTCTCGACACCGGTAACGCAGATCGATCAATCGGCTCGCACCATTTCGCCCACGCCCCCGTGCAACGTCGCACGAGGTCGGCGCGATGAATGATCAGCCCTGAACGGCTCCACCAGGCAAACGGGAAAAGCAGAACCAGCGGCAGATACATCGGTGAGTCAGATGCATAGTCCGCGATCCACCGCCACCACGGCGACAGCTGATCAAGATCTGGCGCCAGCCGAATCCCTTCCACCAACACACAAAACGCCGCCAGCCCCAGCCAGCAGACAACCCACCAGATCTGTCGCAGGGATCGTTGAGTGGCTGGTGCTGACATAGTAAGAGCAGGGGACAGCGGAGCCCGAGTCGGGGAGTCGGAGACTAAGACAAAAAATCCCGACTCAGAGAGTCGGGCTACGGTCATTCCGCCAGATCACGTTAGCGAGGCTTGCCGAGTGTGATCTTCAACTTCACATCCTGCTCGCCGCGAGCAGCCGTGACTTCAATCACCTCTCCCGCGGAGAATTTTCTAAGGATGAGGTCAAAATCTTCCAGGTTGCCAATCTTCGTTTGATTGATCTGGATGATCCGATCGCCAGCCTTCAATCCACCTTTTTCCGCCGGGCTTCCCGGACCAACACCCGCCAGGGCATAACCCGGCTTATCAGTGCCGAAATCCGGAATGCTGCCGAAGTACGGACGACTGCCTTCACGGAACGGATTCGCGGGACTCTGAATGGCCACGTATTCGGGCTTCTTCACCGTGTTAATCGTATCGAGCGCAACCTGCTCAATCAGGTCGGTCACCTTCTCCATCCCGGCAACATTGATCTTCTCCCAATCATCAGACGGCCGGTGATAGTCGGGATGATTTCCCGTGAAGAAATGCAGGACGGGGATTTTCTTGGCATAGAAGGAAGATTGATCGCTGGGGCCAAATCCTTCGGGCTTCATCGTCAATTCAAACCCGGCCGCCTTGCCCAGTTTTTCCAACAGTCCATTCCAATGAGGCGACGTTCCCGTTCCGAACACGGTTAGCTTGTTGTCGACCAGTCGTCCGACCATATCCATGTTGAGCATGGCGATGGTTTTCTCGAGCGGGAAGACAGGCTCCTGGCAATACTTCGCCGAACCAAGCAATCCCGATTCTTCTGCCGTGAAGGCGATAAACACAATCCGCCGAGCGGGCTTTTCCGGCCGTGCGGCCAGCCGTCGGGCCAGCTCCAGCAACGAAGCCGTTCCCGATGCGTTGTCATCAGCACCATTGTGGATCTCGGTCGAACCGGGCGACAGCGAATCGCGACCACCGCGGCCCACATGATCGTAGTGCGCTCCAATCACGACGGTCTCGTCCGCCAGTGGACCGCTCCCTTCGAGAACACCGATGACGTTCTTGACGACCGCTTGATTGCGTTCAATTTTGAACTCACCGCTGACCGTCCAACCAGCCAATGTCGCACTCCGCGGCTTAAGATCCTTATCGATCTCTTTTTCGATGTCAGCCAGCGTGGTCTTCAATGCCGCTTGCAGGACTTGGTCGGCCACATGGCGCGTGATGTGCGCGAGGGGAATGTCACGTGCGGAATCAGATCCACCGTAACCAAACTTCATCAATTTATCCGGAGCCCCGGCGGCGGCTTCCGTCTTGGTCTCTTTAAAGCGAACGATGGCTTTCGACAACTCCTGCCGAGCCGCGGTCGATTTTTCGGCATCAGTGGCGGGAGTTTCCTCAAACGTTTGTGCGGCTTCGGCCACGATCGCCGCCTGCTTGGTGACTTGCTCCTTCAGCTTTTCCAGAGCATCCTGCGCCGAGTGCGGATCGTCGACGAACAACACGCCGGCCGCTCCGCGACCGAACGCAGTGCTGACTTTGGTTCGCAAATCGGCATGGGATGATTGGCCCCCGTGCGGACCGCCAAAGCCACCCTGCGGGTGGTTCAGACGCGGTTCACGCCGCATGATGACGACGATCTGGCCTTTCACATCCAGGCCCGCATAGTCGTTGTACTGTTTGTCCGCCGCATCAATCCCGTACCCGCAAAACACGAGATTTCCGGCCACCTTGCCACTGGCACCAATCGACAACGGAATAAAGTCGACTTCGGGTTTGAGCTCCAGCTTCACCCCATCGGGGCCTTGAATCGT
The DNA here is from genome assembly GCA_040386595.1 of Planctomycetota bacterium. GTDB lineage: Bacteria > Planctomycetota > Planctomycetia > Planctomycetales > Planctomycetaceae > JAKFVC01. The sequence goes on from JAZKFE010000085.1 coordinate 13,441, forward strand.
TAAGGAATTGGGAGCCCCCAGCTTAGCCGACGTCGTCATCTCGAAGGGTTGAAAAGCCCCCCCTTTGACGGCCGTCACGTTCAAACCGGCTTTTTCGAACGCGGTCCGAATATGTTCGGCGGCCAGGTCCAGGCCTTTCAGCCCGATACCGCGACCTTCCAGTTCATCCGACGCCAGGAATTTCACATCGTCCAGCAACCGACGCTCGGAATCGGCCGCCACGTCTCCGGCGAATACCGGTAGCCAATTGGCAGCCAGCAACAGACAGGAAACACCCGAAACCCAGCGGGACGCACGTAACATGCTCATCGCAGAATGTCCTTCCTTAGCACTCGGTGATCTGGTGATCTATGGAGGCAGCAAGCTGATGGAGTTTTTAAACAAACAGGTTGAAATCGGGCAGGGGACGACCGCTCACACGGATAACGTAACTACGTTATCCAAGAAGCTGATCGCCAAGACCAAATTCTAACGAAGTACCGTCGCTGAACGCCACCGCAGGCAATTCGGAGGGGATGAGCTGCTCTTCCGGGTGGTGGACTCACCGCAGGCCGTCGGCCACAAGCAACATTTCGAGATAAGAGCGTTGCTCGGGTGAGGACAATTGCAGCTCGGCCGCCAGCGACAGAATTGTCTGTTGCGCGACGGTCTTGTCGGCGGCATCGGCCAAGGTTTCGATTTCGAGGAATTCCCCGAGCCCGGCGACCTGATCCAGGCAGATTTCCAGGTCTCGCTCTTGCCACCGCAGGCTGTACAACTGGCGGGATTTTTTGACCACGCGGACGCGGCGGAATCCCAACTGTTCCCAGATCTGGGCGAGCTGCTCGGCGGCCGCGGAACCGGGCTGAAATGTCAGCTCGGATTCGTGTCGCGTCTTCGTCGCCTTGTCGATCACCGGGCCTTTGTAAGTGATCCGGTTCTCATCGCCGATACTGCGGATTCGGAGGGCTTCATCGGTGCTCGCAAAGTCGCGCACGGGGTGGGCGAAGTATTGGTCGCATTGCTCCTGGACCACGCCGCGCACGGCTCCCAAGGCGTCCAGCCGGACTTGCATCCGGCCGGTATCCGCCAACGGAAACTTCAATTCGACTTCGTACGTCATGAGGTGCCCCCTAGTCGTTGTTCGCTCCGCGAACTGAACACGATCGCAGTAGACGGTAACGCCGTGAGGTCTTGTTGGGAGGGTGAGGCTCCTGCCGAACCGCTTGGTCTTTCGGCTCTCGATGGACAGAGCGGTTCGGCAGGAGCCTCACCCTCCCAACGACTAAGAACACACTCCGACTATTCCCACTCGATCGTGCTGGGCGGCTTCGAGCTGACGTCGTAGACGACGCGGTTCACGCCACGCACGCCGTTCGTAATCCGAGTCGAAATTCGTCCCATGACATCATATGGCATATGGAACCAGTCCGCCGTCATGAAGTCATCGGTTGTCACGGCCCGCACGGCGATCACGTCTTGATAGGTGCGATCATCGCCCATCACGCCCACGGTCTGGACCGGCAACAACACGGCAAATGCCTGCTGAATGGCTCGATACAAACCCGCTTTCCGCAACTCGTCGATGACGATCGCGTCGGCTTCCCGCAACGTTGCCAAACGCTCTTCGCGAATCTCGCCCAGGCACCGGACTCCCAGTCCGGGACCGGGGAACGGGTGCCGCCAGATCAGTTCATCAGGCAGGCCCAGCTGCAAACCCATTTCGCGGACTTCGTCCTTAAATAGGTCTCGCAGAGGCTCAATCAATTCAAAACCCAGTTCGTCGGGCAGGCCGCCGACGTTGTGGTGATGCTTGATGGCTGCGGCCGGTCCGTCCGGCGCTCCGCCGCTTTCGATCACGTCGGGATACAACGTTCCCTGAGCCAAGAACTTGGCATCCTTGATCGACTCGGCTTCTTTGCGAAACACTTCGATAAAGACGCGGCCGATCACTTTGCGTTTGCGTTGTGGCTCGGACACACCCTTGAGTTCTGACAAGAAGCGATCGCGAGCATCGACGACGTGCAAATCGGTCTTGAAGTGGCGGCTGAAACGTTCACGAACCGCTTCGGCCTCACCCTTTCGCAGCATCCCGTTATCCACGAAAATGCACGACAGTTGCGAACCGATGGCTCGATAGAGCAGGGCTGCCACGACCGACGAATCCACACCACCCGACAGCCCGCAAATGACGCGGTTCTCGCCGACTCGTTCACGAATTGCGAGGACTTCGCGTTCAATAAACGAGCTAATCTGCCAGGTCCCACGGCAACCGCAGATGTGTTTCACGAAGTTCGCCAGCAACTTGCCGCCGAATTCGGTGTGAGTCACTTCCGGGTGGAACTGCAGTCCAAACAATGGCTTGCTGTCATGTCGTACGGCGGCAAACGGACAGGTTTCCGTTGCGGCCAAAGAAATGAAGTGCTCGCTCAGGTTCTGAACTTGATCACCGTGACTCATCCAGACCGTGAAGTCGGAAGGCACGCCGTCGAACAGGGCGGAGGCTTCTTGTACGTGGCAGGAGGTGCGGCCGAATTCGCGAGAATGGCCCGGCTGAACCTGGCTGCCCTCATCCGCACAGCTGACCTGCATCCCGTAACAAATTCCGAGGATCGGAATGCCGAGCTTGAAAATCTCGGGGTCCGGTTGAGGCGAGCCCTCGCCATAAACGCTGGCGGGCGAACCGGATAAGATCAGCCCTTTGGGATTGAGCTCTCGAATTCGCGCGGCCGACAGGTTATGTCGGACCAGCTGACAGAACACATGTTGTTCCCGCACGCGGCGAGCAATCAGTTGAGCGGTTTGCGAGCCAAAATCGAGAACGAGGATCAGTTCCTCGTCCGGGACCACCAACGGCACAGTTTGCGACACAATCAAATCCTCAAGAACAGACCAATCTGGAGAATCGGGCATTGTATCACGGTCGGGCCGCCAGAATCAAACCGCAAGCCACTGCCTGCGGCGAATTCCTGCCCCCTCCGCACAAAGTGCCACGTCACCGGCAGACACGGCCAGTGCCTCCGCCAACCCCAATACTGGTAGGCCATCTAAAAAACAACAAGCGGCGATCAACGCCGCAAATTCAAACGAATAACACCCGCCGGCGAAACCGCCGGCAGGTGCTATTGATCAGGAGATCTCATTGCATTCCATTACTTAGAGCTGGCTTGAGCCGAACTATGCTCGATATCACGCACCGCTTCGTCGGCCGCTTTGCGGACTTCGGGTTGGGCATCGCGGGTTAGTTTCTTCAATTCGGGCAGTGCGGAAGTGGCCTTCGGTCCGAATCCCCCCAACGCGAATGCGGCCCCGGCTCGGATCCGATTATCGTTGTCTTTCAACGCCTGAGTCAGAGCCTGCACGACCACATCCGACTGCGGTTGAATCTCTCCTAGAATGAATGTCGCCAGCCAGCGAACGTTGGCTTCCTTGTCATTCAAATGAGTGACGATGATCTGAGTCGCAGTCTCTTCTTGTCCAGAATACTGATACAGCGTTTCGGCCGCATGCAACCGCACAAAAGCATTCGAATCCGCCACTGCCGACTTCAACGGGGCGATCATCGAATCGACTTGCGGTCCCATCGACAACGCGGTCGCGGCGAAAGATCGAACCCCGGGGTCAGAACTTTGCAGGCCAGTTACGAAGACCGGCATGGTGTCCGCGGTATTTTCTTGAATTCGCCACAAAGCCAACGCCGCGTGAACTTGCACGTAAGAGTCCTTGTGTCGCAATGCGGCTCGCACGGCTGGCGCGGCAGTAGTTGCCTTGCTGCCCAGTTCACCCAATTTATGCAACGCCGGCTTGATCTGACTGATGTCATTCGAATTCATGCTGTCGAGCAACGACTTCACTTGATCGTCCGCTTCGGGACACAGTGCGACGTAGTCCACCCTTTCCACGGCAGCAATCCGGATGTCATCCGGAATGTTGGCCAACGGCTGGTTGCGACGAGCAGGGGCCACGACCGGTGCAGCCACGGCGACTGCGGCTTCAGGCATTTCTTCGACAACTGGTTCAGCGACGGTGGCGACTGGTTCCGCGAAATCGGCATCGGTGGAGGCCGATTTTGATTCGGGCGTCTTGGGGGCCAGGAACGGATTGTCGGCCGATTCGGTCACATCAATTTCCGAAGCCACGTCATCCGGGAAAACCGGTGTCGCCACATCGGGTGTGGCAGGCCTTTCGACGACGCTTGCAGAAGCGGGGCGAATGGGTGTTTCGGTCACAACTTGAATCGAAGGATTCTGTTCAATGGCACGTGCTTCGGCAATGACGTCATTCAGCTGCGGCATAGCGGCCACGGCCGGCTTGGCGTCAGAGACTTGTTGCACAGCGGGAGTGGGCTGCGGCGACCGCTTCGCCAACTCGGTCCGTTCGGTACTGCGATCGGTTTCCATCTTCTGCTGCAGACGAGAGATTTCGACCATCGCATTGGCGGCCGTCTTCATCTGCGGGTCAATAGTCAAAGCCTGGCTGTAGTGCTCCAGAGCCTTCTTTCCCTGACCCTGCTGGGCATAAAGATACGCGACGTTCGCGTGGGCTTCGGACTCTTTATTCACCTGGCGGAACAGACGATAGCTCTCGTCGAGCCGGCCTTGTGTGCCGACGACCAGTGCCAGATTGTTGGTCGCCCGATGATTGCGAGGGTCCAGCTTGGTTGCTTTTCCCAAGGCTGTTTCCGCACTAGAAAAATCGTTAGAGAGGAAGCACGTATATCCGAGGTCGTTCAGAATTTCCGTGTCTGACGGCCGCAGCAGATGGGCTTCGTTGAAGTAGCGTTTAGCGCCTTCGTAGTTGCCTTGTTTGGCGTGTACGATTCCCAGTCGATGACAAACCTGAACGTTTTTGGCATCTTTCAGATAGATGCTTTCGTAGATTTGTCGTGCTTTTTCGAGTTGCCCTTCGGACTCAGTCAAACGGGCAATGTCATACTGCGCTTCAACCTTGTGAGCTTTAGCGGCGGCGAAGCTGCCCGCCCCCGTACTGGCACAGCCGCTCAGCGGCCCGGCAACAAGTGCCAGGAGTACTGCGGCAGAGAGACTATAACGTCTCATGATGGCGATCCTTCTATTTGCGGAATGCAGCGCAGCATCCGTCCACGCTGAGTGATGTTCTTGACCCGTAGAAACTGTCAAACCGTACAATAGAATCCCAGATGAATATCGGACTCGCCAAGCTGCAACCGCACACAGTTCTCACGGCCGACGATCATTCTTAACGAAGATCGGCAAATTCTTTTCCCCTGCAGTCTTAACCCAGCGTATGTATACTAAATTCAATTTTATTAGAAGAACCCGCCACCGAAGCCACCGCCGCCCATTCCGCCACCACCAAAGTTGCCGCCGCCAAACCCATTCTGCGAGCCACTGAAGCCGCGAGTGTAAGCTCGTTCGCCTTCGAAACTCTGGAATCCCGGAGTCAGGGCAGGGGAGACGACGACCTTCTGTTCGGCATCGGTCAACCCGAGTGCCTGCAACGAGGTCACGATCACTTGCCGTCGATTCATGTCGAGAGCCGGATCGTTGTGTACGGCAAATCCATATTTATCGCCCGGGCGTTCGCTCATCGAGCTGGGCTCGATGATGACCGGGTACGGCAACGTGGGCTTCTGGGTGATCCGATAAGCAATCTGCTTCACATGATCTTCGCCCGCCGCATTCAATCGTGCCGTATTGGCTGTAAATTCGTGCTCGTGAATCACGAAGTCCGACGCCTCGGCATTGTGTTCCTGCTTCTGCCAAACGGGATCGCTGATTGTGCCCAACGGATGAGGTGTGATGTCCCCCATGTAGTCGCATTTCTTAATGCAACGGTGACACCCGCCGACCAGGGACAACGCAATGGCCGTCGAAGCCATGAAGCCCATTCGCTTCCGATTCCACATGATTCTCCCCCTGTAAATCACCCACGTAAATTGCCCGCAAATTGACGGAATACAATCACCCCACGATGCAGGGCCTCACCCCAATGAGGCCTGCATCTCCCCCTACTCCGAGAATCCATGCGGACCGTTGATGTAATAATTTTCCGAATCTTGATAACCGTTGCTCATCTTCTTTCGGCATTCACACAGGCGGTCACGGTAAATCGGCCAAACAGTACTCCGATGATGACAGTCAGGACGGCCTTCGATGTGTCCTTTGCAGAAAAATTCAATATCGTCCGGTTCAGTCACTTCCATTCCGGGCAACAACGTCGGTGCATCTTCGGCTTCCAACGGGTGGACCAATTCCGGAGTCACCAGAATGATCAATTCCGTTTCATCACGGGTCATCGACTTCGAGCTGAAGAATGTGCGAAGCAGTGGCACGTCACCCAAGCCGGGAACACGCACGTTTTCACCACGC
>JAZKFE010000085.1:19779-20926 GCA_040386595.1 Planctomycetota bacterium
AGATCGACAACCGTGTTGACGGTTCGAGTATCCAGACCGAAGATGCCGTTCACGGCGTTATTACGATTCAGTGTGCTGAAGGTCGGACTGACCTGCAGGCGAATTCGATCACGATCCAGCACCGTCGGAGTGAAGCGAATCGACGTACCGTAACCCTTGAACTGAGTGGTTGCCGCTTGCGCACCGCCGACACCGACGACTGTCGGCACGGCAAATTCACCACCCGACAAGAACGTCGCCGTCTGGCCGCTCAAAGTCACCAGATTCGGTTCCGCCAGAATCTTGGCCGAACCGTTCGTGGCCAAGGCTTTAATAAAGAGGTTGAACTGCCCCTCGGTAAACAATCCCGACACGGCCAGGTTGGCACCGCTGGTCAAAGCCGACTTGGCGAAGAATTCTTTGAAGGCCACATCCAGATTGACACCCAAGTTCCGCACGGCAGAACGCTTGAGCTCTGCGATCCGCACCTTGAGCAAAACTTGCTTCTCACCGGGAATTCCCAACATATTTACGATATTAGATTGCGGCAGCGTGGAGGCATCGGGAAATGGCGATGCGGCTTGACCGGTCTGCACCAACTGGCCACCTTGCCCACCTTGTCCACCGCCCCCCGCATTCTTCCGCAGTACAGACATGATCTGCACAGCCTCTTGCTCATCACGAGCCTGGCCACGCACGATCAGCTTGTCAGCAACTGGGAAAAGCTGCACCTTGCTGTTCGGGAAAAGCTCGTTGATCATCGTCTGTAACTCGCCATATTCCAGGCGGCGACGATCATCCACGGCATCGTCTTTGGAAACCGAGACCAACAGGCTGAGTGTTGTGGATTGCTGGGTATTTCCTAGCCACAACGTCACCGTGGTACTGCCGGTTTCTTTGCCGATGACTTCGATTTCTCGCGAACCGAAAGCCACGACCTCAACAATATTCGGGTCGGCCATGGCCACCCGGAATACGTCTTGTTTCATCCGGATAATCTTGGAACGCCGCAGCCCAACCTTGAGCTCGACCTCCGACTCCAAGATCTCATCAACGAATTGAGAGACCTTGGATTGGGTCGGATTGTCCTGTGCGTGCAAGAAAGGGTGAGCCCCAATCCAGGCCAGCACGGCCATCACCATCGGCCTGATCTTTGGTCTGGCTGCCC
>JAZKFE010000085.1:20936-31030 GCA_040386595.1 Planctomycetota bacterium
AAAGGAACGACCCAGGAACGCTTACCCCGCCCGGCGAGGTCCGATAATAGCCCGACCATCTGAAGCCCTCCTTGGAATACAGCACCAAATGGCTGCGTCTGCTTCCTGACCACAGCGCATTTCACACACGGAATACATCCACGTGTGACCACTTGAACAAATTGCGGGGTTAAACTTTGCTCCTTACGGAATCTCTGCATCACTCGTATCGGAATTTTGGGATGACGGAATTGAATCGAACATTCCAGTATTGACGGGGCGTACAGGGAATAAGGGTTTTACTGCGACCCTAAACCAGCGAACTATCCGATAAGTACTCCAGGTGTGCCGTTGAGCGCACCGACGTCTGGGGGGGCAGCGCACAGTTGTGATGCTGCCGGGGGTCCATATCCAGTGCATCCGAGGTGCAAAGCATGAAAACAACTCTCCTCTTACTTTGGAGCCTGGCCAGCCTTCCGCTCCAAGACACTTGCACCACCTGCCAGGGAGTTCCCGGCGGCGCGGCGGCAGGAGCCTATGGTTCATCCTTTAATGGGGGCACGAACAATGGTGCCAACGGCCAGATGAATGGTGAGTTTGGCATGAGCGACGGGTATGGAGATCTCAACTCTCCCTGCCGTGATTGCCGCCGCGGACGCTGCAAAAGCTGCTGTAAAGACAGCACTTGTGATATGTACCAGCACTTTCCTTACATTCCCGACAATCACGGGTACTACTACTTCCGTCCTTACAACTACACCGCCGTGTGGCAACACCAGCAATGGATTGCCCAGATCGGTGGAGATCCCCGAAATCCGTATTCCCGCTCACTGTTTATTCCGGTCTATGAACAGTTCGAGAACGCCGCCTACGAACCCGACCACAAGCCGTCCAACACCTTGTCCGTCTTGCCGCACGTTTACAAAGAGTTGCCCGATTTGGAAAAATTGCTCAAGAAACCAGAAGGGGACATGCCCCCGGCGACTGACGCGACACCCCAGCCCCCCGCACCTCAGAATTAAGTGTTGGATATGCGAATGGACCACGACCTTGCAGCCCGGCTGTCACCAACAGTCGGGCTGCTTCCGTTTCCGTGCCTGTCCCGCGATTCAGACAATACCGCGAAGGTTTTGCACGGATTTCCTCAAGACAAAACGATTGATCCGCGAGCCTCAAATCAACGCGAAGTCTTCCGGGATTAATTGCCCAAACAGTTCGGCAGGAGCCGCACATGCACTCTGCAGAGCCTGATGTTGCTTCACTGCCTGTGCCGCGACGCCTGGACCGCTGGTTGACGGTCGTGGTGTGGCTGGTCGGCTATTGTTTTGTGTGCGGTTTGATATTGGCCGATCCCGATCTGTGGGGCCACACTCTCTACGGTCTGCGAGCCTGGAGCCAGGGAATTCTGGTCGAGCGAACCGATCCCTTCTCGTACACGGCACCGCATGCGGCCTGGATCAATCATGAATGGTTGACGGAAAGACAACTCGCCTGGGTCTTCACCGCAGGGGGGAATGTCGGACTGTGGCTGTGGCGGAATGCGTGGGTGCTGGTTGTCTTTTTGTGTGCCGCGGCGGAACTGCGACGCCAACGGGCCAACCTCGCCGCCAGCACGCTGCTGTTGCTGTTTGGTGCGGAATGCCTGTCGCAGTTCGTCGTTTTCGCTCGCCCACAAGTCCCCACACTGGCCCTATTCACCCTCTTCCTATGCATTCTGAAGCGGCACGCGGACGGTGCCAGTCGCCGCGAGATCTGGATTCTGCCACCGCTGATGGCCCTGTGGGTGAATCTGCACGGGGGATTTCTCGCCGGATTGGGTGTCATCGGAATCTATGCACTCTTAGACATTGTTCACCAACGAAAAACGGCCGGAGCCTGGACCAGTGAAAAATTCCAACTGCCGCTGGTGGGGTTGCTGACGGGGCTGGCGACATTGATCAATCCTTTTGGATGTGACATGCATCTGATGCTGTGGGATCATCTCGCCACCGAGCAATTTGTCGTGGAATGGCAGCCACTCTGGGCAGCCAAGCAGGCCCCGACGTACTATGTGCCGCTGGTCCTACTGGGGCTATCGCTCCCCTTTTCACGTCGCTGGAGCTTCGGCGACGCGTTGATTCTACTGGTGATCGGCTATCAGGCCTGTTCACATATCCGACACGTCTCCTTACTGGCGGCCGCCTGCATGGTGCTGCTTCCGGGGCCGCTATCGGAAAGTCTTCCCCGGCTGTTTCCCCATCTCCGTTCAGTACTCGCCCCACCCGAACGCTGGTACCTGAAAGTCTTAGGGGTCACAATCACCGCCGGAATTCTGGTCGTGCTGCAGATCCGGAGTACCGTCAATTTATGGCAACAGGGTATGACGCCCTGGGAGGTCGGCGTGGAGTCACGCAGTCCCGTCCCCGGCATGCCGGTCCGCGCCGTCAAGTTTCTGAATCAGAGGCAACTGTCAGGAAACTTGTTGACGGACTACGGCTGGGCCCAATTCATTTTCTGGCAAGCTCCCCAGTTCAAACTGGCATTTGACGGCCGGTACCGCACGGTTTACTCCAGTCAGCTGGAAACGGAATTCCTCAGTTTTCAACGGACAGGACGAACCCTGCCGAAGCAAACCCCGATGCTGGACAAGTATCGGACGGAGATCGTCCTCTTACCCGTAGGCAACGGAGCAGTGGGCTACTTGCCCCATCGTCACGATTTCGTGGAACTCTATCGCGACGACCAAGCCGTCATCTGGATCAAACGCCAACCGCGTTTTTCTGACTTGTTACGTCAACGCCAACAGCGTCCCTTCCCGCCTGTGGATGCTCCGATTTGGCAAGCCTTTCCGGGTGACACGACCGGCCGAAATTAAGGCGAGGTCACGTAGCCAGGAAACCGATAGGTAGAGGGGGCTCGTTTTCACAGCAATGGCATCCAACCCAATTCCCATGCGAAACGATTAGGCTACGACAGGTTAGGACAACCCGTTAGAATCTCCAGCAGTCACTGATTCCACCGGTTCAGGCATGAACGTATTGACTTTTAGTCTTTATGAAATGGCTGAATGGCGATATTGTTGGCACGGAAGATGCTTTATTACATAAAACCGGCCAGGGATGTTTGCGCTGGTTCTGTGGACATGGTGAATTGCCAGAAGAGGGCCAAACGTGCGCTACAAGTTTCGGTTGGACAAGCTGAAAAAACGCCTGATAGCCAAGGGGCCCCGCGGAGCTGTGTTCATTGAATACCTGCTTCTGGTGACTCTGGTCGGCTTCGGTGTGATTGTCGGGCTGGCTGCTCTTCGCAGTGCACTCGTGAACGAACTTCTCGATTTGGCCAATGCGATTAACGCAATCAACACCTGATTTGCCACCAGAATCGCGATTCCCAACTGTCACGGGACGGCGTTAGATGGCGACATTTGTTGCCATTTGCGTTAACTGATCGACGTGAGTGTTTACCGCTGTTAACACTCGATTTTCGCTCGAATTTGTCTTGATGGTCCCGTCATGCGAAGTTGCTCCCCCCGTCCCATTCCAGGCTTGCGTCACTCGACAGCGCGCTGGCGTGCGTCACGACGCAAAGGGGTTGAGTATCTCGAATTGATTTTGGCGATGCCCATTCTCTTCATTGCCACATTGGCCATCTTCGAATTTGGCGTCTTGTTGCTCTACGAAGAAACCGTGACCTCGGCCACTGTGGAGGGAGCTCGCGAAGCCGCCAAGACCACTGACAACACGGTCGTCGCCGACGTCATCCAGCAGTTTTTGGCCATCAACAAGGTGGTCTTCGACACCACCAACATCAGCAACGGTGGCGGCAACGCCTATGTCTTAATTGAGCGGGGCCTGACAATCGGTGAACGGGGCAATCTCAATTTTGCCTGTGCCGCCTCGGGTCCGAATCCCCTCAGTGCGAACGAAGTCCGCGTGACCATTTCCACTCCGTTGGTCGTCGCCAACGATCAGCCGGTCCCGAACTGGCTCAAATATTTCGGCTTGGACCTCGCCACCAGCCGCATGCAAGTCAGCAGCCTGACCATCGCCGAGTAGGTTTTTCCAGAGGATCTCGCGACAAGACACAAAGTCGCGGAGATCAACAACACAAAACGTTTTTCATTTTGGCGTCTTCGCGCCTTTGCATGAGATCCCTCATTCGATCTTTTGCTTCCTGGAGGCAAGGCGGTCACTGCGCCTCATCGTTTGTCGATCTGCACAGATTCGGTATGATGTCTCAGATCAGTCTAATTCGATGAGTTCGACAGGGCGTGGGAGATCGTACAGTGATGTATCGCCGCAGAGCCACGTGGTTTTCCGTCCTTGTCTTGGTCACGGGCGGCATCACCTCGGGCGCTGAACCCCGGCCGATTGAATTCAATCGCGATGTGCGGCCGATCCTGTCGGACTTCTGCATCCAATGTCACGGTCCCGATGAAAAGCAGCGCAAAGCAGACCTCCGGCTGGATCTCGAATCAGGGGCTCTCGCCGATCACGACGGAACCCGGGCGATTGTTCCCGGCGACCTTTCGCACAGCGAACTCTTTCAGCGGATCACCAGCCCGGACGACAACGAACGGATGCCGCCCGCCAAGTTTGCCCGGCAGCTGTCCGCCGACCAGATCGACATCATTAAACGCTGGATCGAACAGGGGGCCGGCTGGCAAAAGCATTGGTCATTGATCCCACCGCAGAAACCGGCATTGCCCACGATTCAGTCTGCCAACTGGTGTCGTACTCCGATTGATCATTTCATATTAGCTCGATTGGAAAGAGAAGGGCTGCGCCCCGCCGCCGAAGCCGACAAGTCCACCTTGCTGCGCCGCGTAACATTGGATCTGACCGGCTTACCTCCAACCGTAGCTGAGATCGAAGCCTTTCTCGCCGACACGAGCGACAACGCCTACGAAAAAGTCGTCAATCGACTCCTCGACTCACCCCGTTTTGGTGAGAGGATGGCCACCCGGTGGCTGGACGGAGCTCGCTATGCGGATACCAGCGGCTATCAAAGCGACGGCGAACGTTACATGTGGCGGTGGCGGGATTGGGTGATTGAGGCCTACAACCGCAACCTGCCGTTCGATCAATTCACCATCGAACAACTCGCCGGAGATCTGCTTCCGAATCCCACGTTGGATCAGCGGATTGCGACCGGCTTTAATCGCAATCACCGCGGTAATGGAGAAGGGGGCATCGTCCCCGAAGAGTACGCGGTGGAGTATGTCGTCGACCGGGTCGACACCACGTTCACGGTGTGGATGGGGCTGACGATGGGCTGCTCGCGATGCCATGACCACAAGTTCGACGCCTTGACTCAGCGTGAGTACTACGAAGCGTTTGCCCTCTTCAATAACCTGCCGGAAAAAGGACGTGCTGCCAAGTACGGAAATTCTGCACCCTACATTCCGGCCCCCACGCGGCCTCAACAACAACAGTTGCACCAACTGGCCCAAACCCTCGCTGCGGCGACGGCCGAATGGAACCAAGCCCAGCCAGAGATCGACGCCGCACTCGCGACCTGGGAACCCGAAGCTCGCAAGCTGCCTGCGACCGCGGGTGGTCGCGAAGAACATTTGGTCGTGCATGCCGCGTTTGATTCCCCCAGCCAACCGTTAACGGTCTCTCAGCGGTTCACCTCGGGTTCGATCAAATCAGGAGATACCCCGTTGTCCGAGACGAAAGCCCTCCCCGAGAAATTTGTCGGTGGAGATCCTGAATTCGTACCAGGGCCGATAGGGCAGGCACTGCGAGCGGATGGCCAGCTTTTCTATCAGGCGGGCAACGTGGCAGGGTTCGGCTTCTATGATCCCTTCACCGCCGCCTGCTGGATTCAACCGCAGGACCTTCGCGGCGGAACCATCCTCAGCAAAATGACCGACTCGTCCGAAGCCGACGGCTGGTACTTCACCCTGAACCAGGGAAAACTTCAGGTCCACTTGGTGAAGCGCTGGCTGGACGACGCCTTGCGAGTCGAAACGGTCCAACCTCTGACCGCTGACAAGTGGCAGCATGTGATGTTTACCTACGATGGTTCACGATCGGCCAGCGGCGTTTCGATTTTCGTTGACGGCAAACCGGTCGCCACACACGTCTTGCTGGATGAACTGAATCAGAACTTCACCACGAACGAGCCGCTGCGGATCGGTGGCGGTGGCGGCCCCGAAGGACGCTTTCACGGGCTGATTGACGAGGTCCGGATCTACACCACCGCTGTCGATACGGAAACGGCCCACAGCCTGGCCACAACGGCCTCCCTCGCCGACATTGCCTCACGCCCCCTCACTCAAAGATCACCCGCCGAGGCCTTCAAGCTGCGGCAATACTTCATCGAACATAATCTCCCCGAGAAGGTCGCCGCCACGCGGGAACGTGTCCGGACCCTGCAGCGGCAACAGCTGGAACTCGAAGCAACAATCCCCACCGTCATGGTGATGGAAGAGCTGCCGACTCCTCGGTCCACTCACATTTTGTTGCGTGGTGAGTATGACAAGCCAGGCGAATCAGTCTCTCCCGCAGTGCCCGCCAGCCTGATTGCCGGCGAACGGCCGACCGTCAAAAACCGGCTCGACTTCGCCCGATGGTTGGTCAGCCCGCAGCATCCCTTAACGGCACGAGTGGCCGTGAACCGCGCCTGGCAGATGTATTTTGGGACGGGTCTCGTCAAGACTGTCGACGACTTCGGAACCCAGGGCGAATGGCCCAGTCACCCGGAGTTGCTCGATTGGCTGGCTTCCGAGTTCATCAACTCGGGCTGGAACGTCAAGGAATTGCAGAAGCAGATTGTTATGAGCGCAGCCTATCGCCAGTCTTCGAAAGTGACGCCGGAACTGCTGCAACGCGACCCCGAAAACCGCCTGCTGGCACGCGGGCCAAGGATTCGCCTCTCGGCCGAAATGATCCGCGATCAGGCGTTGTTTGCCAGCGGGCTGCTGGTCGAACAACTCGGGGGGCCCTCCGTTCTACCGTATCAGCCAGAGGGACTGTGGAAGGATCTCACGGGAACCGACTTCACCCCGGAACATGGAGCCAGCCTGTATCGCCGCAGCCTCTATACCTTCTGGAAACGGACTGTCGCCCCCCCGGGGATGGTGATGTTCGACGCTCCTACTCGTGAAGCCTGCACGGTTCGCGAAACTCGCACCAACACACCGCTGCAAGCCCTCAATCTGATGAACGATGTGACCTACGTCGAAACGGCCCGAGTCCTCGCGCAGCGCGCCTGGCACGAAGGGGGGACGACACCAGCATCGCGGTTATCCCGCGCATTCCAGCTCGTCCTGTCCCGTCAACCTTTGCCGAAAGAGCAGGAGCTTCTGGTGCGGGCCTGGGACTATCACCATGATCGGTTCTTAAAAACACCCGCCGCAGCTCAAGCTTATGCGAAGCAGGGCGAGACGCCCGCGGCAACGGATATTCCCCCCGCCGAACTGGCAGCCTACAGCGTTGTCACGCAACTGCTGCTCAATCTGGACGAGGCCGTCACCAAACAATAACCACTGTAAACCCAGATAATTGTACACACAATTTGGTCTCGCCACGTTTTTCAGTCGTTGCTAGAATCCCGCCCTTCGCATCCTCTACATATCAAGTGTTCGACCCACAAAGGATTCGAATGCGGTAGGACTCTTCGTTGAGAATGATTCTCGGCGACGTGTCTTCTGTTGCAGCCTGTGAGTAGTCAGCCCAGCGTTGGCCTCAGGTTGTGGACACTGCCGCAGAAGATGTTTCAGGAAGGAGCCTGAACGATGCCTCGCCGATTACTATCCGTCACCTGCTGCAGTTTCAGCATCTTGATCGGCGCACTCACGCTGTCGCCCTTGCAGGCAGAAGACAGCCCCAGCGCCACCCCCGCAACCTCATCCTCCGCCGAGGTTCCCCCCCCGGCCCCGGCCGAGAATCCAGGTGCCACGTACAAACTGGCCTACAAATTCGGCCCGGGAGAAGTTGTCCGCTATGAAACTCAACATAACGTGAAGTTTGTCTCCCAGTTCTCTGGGAACCAGGAAACGGCGACCAACAAGACGGAAACTCGCAAGATCTACCGTGTTATCGGTGTGAATCCCGATGGCTCTGCCGACCTCGAGCTCGTCATCGAATGGGTCCGCATGAAAGCCGATTTTGGTGGTGGCGGGTTGCCCATTGAATTCGACAGTAAAGATCCCGGAGCCAAGTCTCAGGCCAAGTTCGCCGACATCTTAAGAAACGTCGGCAAGCCTCAAGCCCGATTGAAATGTGCCGCCAATGGCAAAGTCATCTCAGTGAAAGAAATGAAACTTGTCACGCCGGCTGCCGCAGGAACCCAATCGGTGGAACTGAAGGACGTCTCTGGACGCGACGATTTCAACTTCCTGACCGTCTTCCCCGATGAACCAATTCCTGTTGGTAAAACTTGGGCCGAAAAGTCCGAAGTCAAAGTCACCGTCGAAGACAAGTTGAAAGAAACGATCCAACTGCAACGGACGTACAAACTGGATTCGGTGGAAGGTGATATCGCGACGGTATCGTTCAAGACATCCGTGTTGACGCCGGTGAAGAATCCCACGATCGCCATCCAGCTGATCCAACGGGAAACGTCCGGCAAGTTGCAGTTCGATATGACTCGCGGAGCCATGATCACCCGCAACGTCGATTCGGACAAGTCGGTCATTAATCCCGCCGGGAACAATACCGCGATGCATTCCAGCAGCTACTTGCTCGAGCGAATCATCACCTCCACCGCCGCAATTTCCGATGTGCCCGCGACGAGTGCCAAGCAGTAATCGCTGAGAATTGTCCTACACGTAAAAACAGCCCACCGTAGATACGGCGGGCTGTTTTCGTTTTCAGATGCGTAGAAGAAACGTCTTCGTAGGCGAACGCTATTTCTGTGGCAATTTACCGGGCAAGATCGCGAAGATCCGCGTCGGACCGCCCGATCCGGATTCGATCTTCATCGGCGCGATCACGAGATGAAACCCGCGCGGCGGCAGTTTTTCTAACTGCGCCACATTCTCCAGGCCAAATCTTCCCGCCGCATTCACGAGGTGATGCACGGCAAAGTCCTTGGACAATCCCGGATCCATACTCAGCGTATCGATACCGATCCCTTTGACCTGTCGTTCCTGAATCAACCACTTGGCCGCAGCGGGTGAATAGCCGGGGAAATGCAGTTTTCCCATCATATCCTGATTCTTGTAACGGAGAAAGTTCTTCCAGAACTCGCCCCAACCGGTGTGCAGCAACACGACAGCCCCGTTCGGAATCGGGCCATGTTGCTGCTCCCAGGTGGTCAGATCGAGCACCGTCGCCTGGTAGTCGGCATCGGCCGACACCTGCATCGCCACATCGATCACCACTCCCGGAGCAAACAGATTCTCGGGGTTGATCTGATCGACGGACGGCTGGTTCTTTTCGAAATGGTTGGGAGCATCCAGATGCGTTCCCAGATGTTCCGGGCAGGAGATGGCCTTCGACAAGACTCCGTTCTGCTCCAGAGTCGCGATCGTTTTGATCTTAAAGGGCTCATAGTTCGGGGCAGGCCAGTAGGCATTCTGATCGTTCAAGGCATAGGTCAAATCCACGATCTGCGCCTTCCCCGAACACAACTGTTCGAGAGTCACCACAGCGTTCGTCTGTGCCTCGTCACCACTGGCCGAACCTGACATTCCCAGCCACTGGTAGGCCCCCAGCACGGTCAACAACATCAGAGCCGGAAGACAACTTCGGAGCAGCATATTCAGCCTCATCACGTTGATTGGAGTATTAAGCGGGCGTACGCAGTTTGATGAAAACTGCGTACGCCCGAATCCAACATTCGACAGATGGGAGGGTGAGGCTCCTGCCGAACCTCTCAATTTTTCGACTTCCGCTAGACCAAGCGGTTCGGCAGGAGCCTCACCCTCCCAAGGATTGCAATCACCGAACAACAACCAAGTCCGTCGGACTACTACTTACTGAAGAGCAATCCCGGATCCGAAGGATCGCCGCCAGCCAGCTTGAAGCGGTAGCTGTTGTCGCCTTCCTCACTCAGTTCAAAAATCATCGCCGGCTTGTCGTTCTGCTTCAAAATCAAAATGTTGTCAGCCACCTCGTACGGACCGGTGTATTCCTGCGTCTTCTTATTCAGCGTGAACTTCCACGTAAACTTATTATTCTTAG
>JAZKFE010000086.1:0-12670 GCA_040386595.1 Planctomycetota bacterium
TACAGGGACTCGCAAGACCAAGCGGTTCGGCAGGAGCCTCACCCTCCCAGGCAATTTGCCTTTTTAAGAAACGTCAGGCAACGATCGACAAGTTGCTCCACTGTGACTGGCGGCTGTAAGACGTTTTCCCCGTTGTGAGCGAAGTCTTTGCCCCAGATCGCTTCAAACAGATCGTCGCGGTGAATCGGCATTTGAAATTCCGATTCCAAGGCGAGCGAGAAAATCAGCGGAGTCAGATCGTCATAAGAGCTCCAGAACAACAGGATCGCCGGATCAAGCGGATGGATGGTGAGGGAGTCCAGTCCCTTTTCCTGGCAGACGGCTGCCCTCAGGGCCTGGACCACTCGCTGTTGCTCCGCTTGCAAGGGCCAAGTCTCGTGCGAATTGTCGCGTTGTTCGAGTTGGCGCGTAATCTGATCGGAAATGTCTGACTTCAAGTTTCCGTACTGACTGCCAATGACCAACTCTGTTACGAAACGCAGAAAATGTCCCAGAACGGGGATCGAATCAAACCGATCTCGAGGCCGGTCGGGAACAGGCCAAGGGGTTGGAAATCGAAGTGGTTGCAGGTCCATCGAAGCCTCCGACATTTCCAGAAGTTCGCTTCTGAATACAGCTCCAGCGTGCGGTGGGCCGGTCTGCGGTGATAGATGCTATGCCGTCGAGAATTGAGACGCTACCCGGAGTTCAGATGTTGTTGTCATTCACGGTCTGGCACAGACCGTTGTTGACACAAACCGACCAGTCGGTATAGTAAAACAATTCACCTGGATGCTGGATGCCGACTTATGACGACGACCACCACAATTGAACGGATTTGCCAGGCGGCTATTCGTACGGCCACCCGTGATGGCTTGCTGGCGATGACGATTGACAATGTGGCCAAAGAAGCGGGAGTGAGTAAAGGGGGAGTGATGTACCATTTCCCCTCGAAAGAGCTGCTGCTGACGGCCACGCTGACGTATTACAGTGAACTGGCCGAACGGATGCTGATGCAGCGGATCGCGGATGATCCTGAACCGCGTCTGCGCTGGGCGCGGGCCATGCTGGGATGTTTGTTTCCCGATCCAGATTCGCCTGTGGCCACTCCGAGCAGCACGGACGAGGACGATATTTCTCCCGAAATCATGCCGCGATTTATGCTGGCGGTATTGGCGGCCGCGGTGAACAACCCGGGGTTGTTTGAACCCTTGCGGAAGCTGGGGACGCGGATGCGGGACCGCTTGCTGAGCGACCCGGATGATGGTCTCGAACAGTTGATGATCTGGCTCGCAGTGGATGGTCTGTTTCTGTGGCAGTTCGTCGGCATGATCGATCAAGATGACCCTGTCTATCAGCAGATTGGCCAGGCTCTGCGGGCTCGGACTGTTCCCGGTGCTTCTTCTGCCAAATTAACGTCTCGCGGCACAGCTGCCGCTACCTCCACAACCAAAGGGCGTCGTCGTGAGCCATAATGCCGTCGCGAACGGTCGTCGCAGTTTTTTTCATTCGCTTAGCGTGTCCGTACTGGTCGTTGCCGTCATCGGGGCGGGGATCATGGCCTGGGTTTATGCGCAAGATGGTTTCGCTCAGGACAAGGTGGCCCCGGCAGCGGCCCCGTCCATTCGCCGCATTCATGCCTTGGGACGTCTGGAGCCACGCGGCACGGTGCTGAGCATCTCTGCCCCTTCGGGTAACGACGGGGCTACTGTCGAAAAAATGCTGGTGACCGAAGGTCAAGACGTCAGTGTCGGGGAATTACTGGCGGTGCTGGATGTCGCAGATCGCCGGCAGGCGGCGGTCAGTGAGGCGGAAGCGCGTTGGAATGTGGCCCAGGCAGGGTTGGATCAGATTCGAGCGGGGGCCAAGGCCGGCGATATCGGAGCCCAGGCGGTGCTGGTGCGGAAGATGGATACCGAACTGATCGTGGCCCGCAAGGAGCTCGAACGAGCTCGGCGGTTGGCATCAAAACAGGCGTTGCCCGAAGAAGCGTTCGACCAGAAACAATTGGCGTTTGATCGTGGGGAACTGGAATGCCAGCGAGCACGGGCGCAGCTGGAAAGTCTGCGCGAGGTGCGGGCGGTTGATGTCCGATTGCAGGAAATGGAAGTCGCGGTCGCGGCATCGTCGCTGGCGCGAGCGAAAGCGGAATTTGCGGCTTCTCAAGTCCGTAGCCAGGTGGCGGGCCGCGTGTTGAAAATCCACTCGCGCCCCGGGGAACGCATCAGCGATCGCGGGATTTTGCAGATCGGGGATGTGACCCATATGCAGGCCGTCGCCGAGATTTTTGAAGGGGATTTGCAGTCAGTACGAGTGGGGCAGCCGGCCTTCATTCGCTTGACCAGCACTGGCGAGGAGCTCGTCGGCAAAGTCGAGCACATCGGCTTGTTGGTGGCTCGGAAGGATGTGCTGTCGAATGATCCAGTCAGTGATACCGATGCCCGCGTGTTGGAAGTTCGCGTGAATCTCGATCCGGCAGATGTCCGCAAAGTGGAGCGGATGTCGAACGCTCGGGTGGAAGTGGCGATCGATCTGGGCGAGGAGAATAAGACTGATGCGGATTCGGCGAAAGATGTTGAGCTGCCGCCGGTCGCGACGGATCGCCCTGCAGAACCGGTTCTCCCCGAGTCCCGTGACGCGGTGGCTAAAGAGTGAGACGAATTTCAAACTGCGCTGGTGTGTGGACCGCGTAGAAAAATCTTGAACGCTAAACAAAACTGAGAAATTGCCAACAGTGAAACCGAGCTTGAAGCGATAGATGAGGGGAAACCACGAATGACACAAATCACACGAATGCAGAGCTGTAACCGCAGCGGTTGGGAAATCGCTGAGTGTTCGAAATTTGTTCCAGTTTTGGACAACGAATTGAGAAACGATCTCTGTGATTGATTCGTGTCATTTGAGTCATTCGTGGTAAAAATCTCCTGAATCATTTCCATTGCTCGTTGAACACTGAAGGTCTTGTTAGGGCCTCTTAGGCAATCAATATGCGGTCGAGCTTTGCACTCGCGTGGCGACAACTGACGCATCACCGGATGAAACTGGCGGTGGCGTCGGCCGGCGTTGTCGTGGCCGTGATGCTGATGCTGGTCCAGTTGGGAATCCGCCAAGGCGCGATGGACAATAGTGTGGCGCTGACCCGACGCGTGACGGCGGATCTCGTCGTCGTGAGCCCGCGTACCAAGACCATCTTTCAAGCGGCTTCGTTTCCTCGCCGCCTGCTGTTCCGGCTGCCGGCTCATCCCCAGGTGGCCCGGGTCCAAGAGATGTATCAGGCCCAAGCCCGTTGGCGGAATCCGTGGACTTTTCAAGAGCATCCGATTTCGGTGTATGGGATTCATTCCGAACGCCCGTTGCTCAAACTGCCGGGTTACTCAGAGCTGGCTGCAGACCTGAGACTCCGAGACCATGTGATTTTTGACGGCCGCAGTCGCACGACTTACGGACCGGTCGTGGAGACCGTACGCAGCAAGGGAATGCTGGAGACCGAAGTCAATCGGCGTCTGATCCGCGTGGTGGGAGTGATTGATGTGGGGATCTCGATCACGGCGGATGGCAATCTCTATATGACTCCGGAAAATTTTCTACGGCTCTTTCCGGGACGCTCTCCGGGAGCTGTCGATTTGGGTTTGATCGAGCTGAAGCCGGGGGCGGATCCTTTGGTGTTGAAGCAGGAGCTACAGCACTATTTGGGGAGCGAAGCGATCATTTTGACGCAAAGCGCGCTGGTGACGGCGGAAGAGAATTTTCTGCGCGAGAATGCCCCGATCGATTTTATCTTTGGGATGGGGGCCGCGGTCGGCTTCTTTATCGGGTTCGTGGTGGTCTATCAAATCTTGTACACAGAAGTGACGAACCATCTGCCACAGTTTGCCACGATGAAGGCGATGGGATTCACGGACGGTTTTCTGCTGCAGGTGGTTCTTAGTCAGGCCTTCATTCTTTCGGTCTTGGGATATGTTCCGGGGTTCTTTCTGGCGTTGTGGTTGTATGAAGTGGCCACAAAGGCCATTCAAATGCAGTTCAGCATGACCTGGGGGCGAGCTCTGATGGTCTGGAGTTTAACGCTGGTGATGTGCGGACTGTCCGCGGCGATAGCAGTTCGCAAGGCTCAATCAGCTGATCCGGCCGACGTGTTTTGATTTGCAGTGCCGAGGTCGCACGATGGTGTGTTCTGGGTGAGGAGTTTGTCATTGTCATGATTCCAGTGGCCAAGCAGCAATCGATTCCGTTCGTGGGGGGGACATCACCCGTCATCAGTGCGCGCGAGATCAACTTCGCTTTTGGTGAAGGTGAGCTGCGCAAGCAAATTCTGTTTGATGTTTCGTTCGATGTGGCAGCGGGGGAGATTGTGTTGCTGACGGGCCCCAGCGGCAGCGGGAAGACGACGCTTCTCACATTGATTGGGGCTTTGCGACATGTCCGCGAGGGCCAGCTGACCGTGCTATCGCGCGCGTTGCACCGGGCGTCACCGGCCGATTTGATTGCGACGCGGCGAGACATCGGGTTCATCTTCCAGCAGCACAATTTACTAGAGTTTCTGACCGCTCGACAGAATGTGGAGTTGGTGTTTGAACTGCATCCGGAAATTTCCAAAAGCGAAGTGCGCCGGAAGAGTTTGCAGATTCTGGAGGATGTTGGTTTGGGACAGCGGGTGGACTATCACCCGGGGCGACTTTCGGGCGGGCAGAAGCAGCGCGTTGCTGTGGCTCGAGCCTTGGCTGCGAGTCCGCGGCTGATTCTCGCCGACGAACCGACCGCGGCGCTGGACAGTCAATCGGGGCGCGATGTCGTCAATCTGCTGCAGCAACTGGCGCGCACTGGTGGCTGTCCGGTCTTGATGGTGACACATGACAGCCGCGTGCTGGATATCGCCGACCGCATCATCCATATGGAAGATGGGCGGATTGTTTCTTAGTCGGAACGTTCGCAGTAGCTATTCGACAGTGACGCTTTTCGCCAGGTTGCGCGGGCGATCGACATTGCAGCCACGCATGACGGCGACATGGTACGCAAACAACTGCAGAGGAATCGTGGTCACCAGCGGTTGCAGGAAGTCTTCGACTTCGGGGATGTAGATCACGTCGTCGGCGAGTTCCTCGACGCGACGGTCCCCTTCGCTGGCGATGGCGATCACCGGCCCGCGACGTGCTTTGACCTCTTCCAGGTTGCTCATCACCTTGTGGTACATGTTGCCCTTCGGCACGATGAAAAGCGAAGGAGTTTTCTCATCGATCAACGCAATCGGGCCATGCTTCATTTCCGCGGCGGGATAGCCTTCGGCGTGGATGTAGCTGATTTCTTTCAGCTTCAACGCCCCTTCCAGGGCAACCGGGAAATTGTATTGACGACCCATGTACAAACAGTTGGAAATGGAATGGTACTTGGCGGCGATGTCGCGGACGGCATCGTTGCATTTGAGCGTTTCACGAATGACATCGGGCATGTTTCGCAGGGCGCCGATGATCCGCTTGCCGGCGGGGTAAGACATGTGCCGCAGGCGTCCCAAGTGCAGGGCCAACAGCGTCAGTACGGTGACTTGCGACGTAAACGCTTTGGTCGACGCCACGCCGACTTCGGCCCCGGCATGCAGGTAAATTCCACCATCGGCTTCACGGGCGATCGTCGAGCCGACGACATTGCAGATGGCCAGCGTGGGGTGCCCCTTCCGCTGGCATTCGCGGAGTGCGGCGAGGGTATCGGCGGTTTCACCGCTTTGGGTGATGGCGAAGACCATCGTGTTTTCTGACAGCGGCGGGTTGCGGTAGCGCAGCTCGCTGGCATATTCGACTTCCACCGGGATGCGAGCGAATTCCTCGATGAGGTATTCGCCGACCAGTCCGGCGTGCCAGCTGGTTCCGCAGGCGGTCAGGACGATGCGGTCCAGTCGTCGCAGTTGCTGTACGGTCAGGTTGAGTCCGCCGAAGCGAGCGGTCGCTTCTTCTTCGTCGAGCCGTCCACGCATCGCATTTTCGATGGTTTGCGGCTGCTCGAAGATTTCCTTCAGCATGTAATGCGGGAAACCGTTGAGATCTTGATCGTGTTGCGTTTGATCGAGAGTCTGGATCGAGGGGGCCCGGGCTCCGGTTTCGCGATGAATCAGTCGCATGCCGTCGGTCGTCAGTACGACGACCTCGTGATCGGCCAGATAGAAGACTTCTTCGGTGTGGCCGACCAGGGGGCTGGCGTCACTGGCGAGGTAATATTCTCCCTTGCCGACGCCGACCACCAGCGGGCTTCCCAAGCGGGCCGAGACCAGGATTTCCGGAAAATCGCGGAACAGAATGGCCAGGCCGTACGTTCCTTTGAGACGCCGCAATGCGATATCGACCGCATCGAGAGCCGTTTGCGAGTCTTCGGGGTTCTTGCCCAGGCGGATTTGTTCTTCGAGGTGATGGGCGATCAAGTGCGCGATGACTTCGGTGTCGGTCGCCGAACGGAAGACATAGCCCAGGGCCTGCAGCTGTTCTCGCAGAGAGGCGTAATTCTCGATGACGCCGTTGTGAACGAGGATCACTTCGCCGTTACCGCCCACATGCGGGTGAGAATTGACGTCGGTCGCCGGGCCGTGCGTAGCCCAACGGGTGTGGCCAATTCCCAGGTTGCCGGGGCAAGGTTCTTCATCCACCAATCGGGCGAGTTCCTGAACGCGTCCGGCCTTCTTGCGGATGGAAATTCCCTCGGTATCCCGAACGGCAATTCCCGAGCTGTCGTAGCCGCGATATTCCAGGCGTCGCAGACCTTCCAGCAGAATTTCCGTGGCTGGCCGACGTCCGATGTATCCTACGATTCCGCACATTCCGCTACTCCCTGGTCCGAGGTTGGACCACCCATTCTGCTGTGACTGCCATCAAGGGGCAATGTTTAAAACGGTCCGGCAGGGGTTCGACCTGATCGACCGATTGTGGTTGGTTGCTGGCGTCTGTCAGTGTTTGATTTCAGGGTTGAGGGGCATCGGTGGTTCCGTTTCTCCCTCATGCTCTACCTGTGCCAATACTTTGGGGGCCGCTTGGAGTTTAGGTGACTGTTTCGGACGACCTATGCCTGGGATGCCAAAATTCAACGATTTCTGGGGGCAGTCGGTGGCTGACTTGCGCGAATGCGCCACGGAAGCCGATCGAAAGGATCTCACTTAAAGGGCTGATTGTAGCGGAGTTATACGACACGTTGCATTATGTGACAATTGCGGTTCTCGACCGTTCGTTATTGGAAAGCCGTCTCGCAGATGCTTCAGGTCGGCAATCCGCCCAATCAAGCTGTTCAGGCCTGGGATGGTGCGTCGGTTGAACGCTTTCTCGAGCCTGTGTGCCGGGTCCGAGTCTGATCTACAGATGATTCGGGCTGCCCCGTGTGAAAATAGATGGGACTTGGATTTGCATCAAAAATATCATTCCCAACCGTCGCAAGCTGCCGTATATTTGGAAACTCTTCGTGGCGAGCGT
The DNA here is from genome assembly GCA_040386595.1 of Planctomycetota bacterium. Taxonomy (GTDB): domain Bacteria; phylum Planctomycetota; class Planctomycetia; order Planctomycetales; family Planctomycetaceae; genus JAKFVC01. The sequence continues at coordinate 7,422 of JAZKFE010000086.1, forward strand.
CAGTCCCGAGGCACAAGACAACGCGACTTACGTGTATTGAGAGGTCCTCTCAAGCCGAGTTGCTGCAAGTACCGCTGGAGTTCCAGAGATGACCGCCCGACTGGTTCCTTTATCCGAGGGAAGTATTGCGATCCTTCTGGATAAGGCGATCACGTTGATTGGTCGCCACCCCGATTGCGACGCGGTGTTGGACGAGAATCAAAAGATCTCTCGCCGCCATTGCTGCATTGCCCAGGTGGATAACCGCCTGGTGTTGCGCGATCTGGGCAGTATGAACGGTATTCGGGTGAATGGCGAAACCGTGGTGGAAGTTGATCTGGTCGAAGGTGACGAGATCACGATTGGCGACGAGGATTTTGTCCTCGAGCTGAAGTCCAAGGCCGCGGGAGGCCGCCGGGCCTCGCTGAGTGATTCGCCGACCCCTGATAAACCGAAACGTTCGCCGAAACCGGCACCCGCGCCGCGTCGAGCAGCTCCGCCCCCTTCCGATCTGAGCCAAGAGTTTCCGGTGCCGATTCCGGAAGAGGGTTCGGTGGAAGATTTGCGTCCGGTGCGAGGGGACCAGTCCTCCATGCCCGACAGGTTCCCGAAGAAACGCAAGCCAGATACCGCGACGAAAGAAGAACCCGAAGAGAATCACGACATCTTCAAATTGGATAGCGGCGAAATCCATTTGGGTGGGTTTGGCCCGTCGTAACCGTTTGTTAAGACGTTAAGACTCCGCTCGCGCCGCAACTCGGATTTCCCGCCCGTTATATCATTCCCCAGAATTGTCGGTTGTAAGAGATCAATATGCCTCGAATTGCCATCGCGGAGTGTAAGCAGGAAGTCTCGACATTTAACCCGAATCCCAGCTGCTACGAGGACTTTCGCATCGTCCGCGGGCCAGCCATGGTGGACTATCACCGTGGTGGCGGTGAAGAGATGTCGGGGGCCATCAGCGTGTTTGATGCCGACAGCAGCGTACAAATTGTGCCGGCATTTGGCGGCAGTGCGATCACGTCGGGGGGCGTGCTGAGTGCCGAGAGTTTTCAGCGCCTCAGCAGCGATTTCCTGCGGTGCTTGACCGAAGCTGGTCCGGTGGATGCGGTCTACTTCTCGTTGCACGGAGCCATGCAGGCTGAGAATGAGGACGACCCCGAAGGCTATCTGCTACGGGAGGCACGACGCATTCTCGGAGAGAAAATTCCGTTCGTGGTGTCGCTGGATCTACACGGGATCCTGACCGACCGCATGCTGGAACACAGCGACGCGGTGGTCATCTATCACACGTATCCTCACGTGGACTTCTTCCAAACGGGAGCCCGCGCCGCAAAGCTCCTGCTGAAGATTTTGAAGGAAGGAGCACGGCCAGTCACGGCTCGTGTGAAAATTCCCGCGCTCGTTCGTGGCGACGAACTCATTACAGAAACTGGATCGATCCGCGAGTGCATTGATCTGGCGCAGCAGGTCGAAGCGAACGCCAAGGGACTGTCATCCGGCGTGATGTGGGGCAATCCCTTTACCGACGTCCCCGAGTTGCGAACCAACAGTATCGTGGTCATGGACGGTGACGAAGCTGCGGCGCGTGAGCAAGCCCTGGAGCTGGCGAACCGGTTCTGGAAGCATCACACCAAGATGCAGGTGCCCCTGACGAGCCTTGTTGACAGTGTGCGACAGGCTGCCGAGATCAAGTCGGGGACCGTCGTGATGATGGACGCGGCGGACGCGACGAGCTCCGGTGCTTCGGGCGACAGCAACGCGATTCTGGCGGAATTGCTGCGGCAGGGGTACCAGGGGAGCGTCTTGACTCCGGTGGTGGATCCGGCCGCCGTTCGCCAGGCCTTTGAGGCCGGCATCGGTGGTACGATTCAGGTTTCCATTGGTGGTGCCTTTGACCCGGCTCGCTTTCCGCCCGTGCAGTTGGAAGCTCGTGTGCGATTGTTGTCGGATGGTAAATTCCGCAGTGAATCGTTCGGCTGGGGTTGGGACTCGGGGGATACGGCGGTGCTGCAGTCGGGGAACTATACCCTGCTGGTGGGGACTCGCCCGGTGAGCTTATTTGATCGTTCGTGGTTCCTGGCTCATGGTCAAGACCCCAAACGTTTCAACGTGGTCGTGGTGAAGTCGCCGCATTGTGAACACCACATGTTTGCCGACTGGTGTGCGAAGCTGATCAATGTGGACGCCCCTGGTTCCACCAGTGCCAATCTCCAAAGCTTGGGGCACACCCGGTGTGCTCGGCCGCTGTTTCCTCTGGACGGCGAGATTGCGTTCGAGCCTGTGGCCGACATTTTCCGGCGAAATTGAGTTTGAATGTCGTTCAGTAGCCCCTGGGGGGGCAACGCGGTGAAGGGCTCTGGGAGGGTGAGGCTCCTGCCGAACCGCTTGGTCTGCTGGGCTCCGGAAGACTAAGTGGTTCGGCAGGAGCCTCACCCTCCCAATGCTTCGAAGCACTGGCAAATTCAAGATCTCTTGAGAATTGGCGTTCAATAATCCCTCACGGCGTACCCCTGGTGGTGACGTGATTGGGACCTTGGACGACTGGCCGAACGTCAATTTGTGAGAAACTTTGCAGATCGAAGAGGTTTTTCTTGAAATCAGAGTTGTGATAATTTGCGAATTATTCACAATTGATTAATTCAGCACTTCTCAATGCTCTGTACACTCCATCAAAATGGCGTGTTAGGATTGACTGTGCGAGAACCGCAGCGTTGGGGTGCTCGCGTTGCAGTTCAGAGTGTGGCAGTAGTTTCACAGCAATGGACTCGCTGTAAGGTGGGACGGCATGACGATTCATTTCACCAGGGACCTTGAGTCACTGCAGGCAGCCATTTCCGAGATGAGCGAAATGGCCACTGAAGTGGTCAGGCAAAGTGTGGCTACGCTCGAGAATCCTGATCCAGAACTGACTCGTCGCCTCGCTGCGAATGACGATCTGATCGATCTCGCCGACATTCGTATCCACGAGTCGTGCCTCAAAATTCTCGCTCTGCATCAGCCAGTGGCCAAGGATCTTCGCCGCATTGCGTCGGTCATGAAGATTTCTGGCGAGCTGGAACGCATCGCGGATGTGGGGATCAACATCGCCGAACGTGGCGCGGCGTTGGTCAATTTGCCGTCGATTTCCATCCCCCGCCACTTGCTCGAAATGGCTCACAAGGCTGCCTTGCAATTGCAACGATCGCTTCGTGCTTACGAGCATATGGATCGTTTTGAAGCGGCGATGGTGTGCGGTGGCGACGAAGAAATTGACGGCTTGCACCGGATGACGATCGAGGAATTGACCTCGATGATGAAGCGCGACCCGAGCTTGGTCGCCCCGGCTATGCACCTGTTTTCCGCCGCTCGTAACATTGAACGCGTGGGCGATCATGCGACGAACATCGCCGAAGACGTGATTTATCTCGTCGACGGCCGCATCGTCCGCCATGCGACTGCGATTTCTCGCTTTCAGCGCGAATCGGCGTAACCATCGTCCATAGTCGTTGTTCGCTCCGCGAACATAACGCATTCGCAGTAGCGAGGTAGATCCGCGCTCAAGATTGAATGCTGATTTTGGCTGGCTACTGCGAGCGCGTTATGTTCGCGGAGCGAACAACGACTATGGCGCTTCGCAGCTACGACGTATGTCGGCGGCAGATTTCGAGCAGATGATCCCAGGTGTAGAGGCCTGAGCTGTGGCCGTCGGTCCACGTGAATTTCAGCGCGTAATTGCCGCTGGGAGTCAGTTGCTCGGGTTGAATGGTTTCCGGGATCGTGTCGAGATCCAGGATGCGCTGCCCCGTCCATTCGTCAATGCAACCGGCGCACGGGCACTCGCCGCGGACGTATTTGAACGGCAGCTTGTACGAGGATCCGTCGGTCCAGTGCATCTCGAGGATGCCTGCTTCACGATGCGCTTTGATCTGGGTGGGGGTGAGTGCCATAACGTCTAACTGCCATTTCCAACGGTGTCGGTGCGGTCTGATCGAGCGGAGTCCGCTCTGCCGGATTTGTCGTAACCGACGATCAGAGAGTGTTTTTGAGCAAATCGTCCCACATACGATAGGGGGATTGTCGTATCGAGGAAAGCCTCTTCCAAGAGTTCACGATTGGTAAGGAATATCGATTACACCCGCCCGGCTTGCAGTGCGGATGTAACAAGCTGCCGTAACGTGTTTGGTGATCGTGGTTAATGCTGCCGAACGCGGGTAGAATTCCGCCTTGCTGGTCGTGTCGATCGCTAATTTCACTCGAGTAATTCCGACGCATGCTTTCCTTTGCACTCCTGTGTTTCGTTCCCGCCTGCCTGGTTTCCTGTTTCGGGACCGGGCTGATGCGGCGGCTGGCGCCTCGCTGGGGGCTGATGGATCAGCCAGCGGCTCGCAAAGTTCATCTCATCCCCACACCGCTCGGGGGAGGGATCGGGATCTGGCTGGGAGTCGTCGCTCCGCTTGTCGGTGGCCTGCTGGTGGCATGGTCGATTCCTTATTTCCCCGCGTTGAAGGAATGGTTGCCGGCGGAGATCTGGCCCCATCTGGATGGCATTCGTTTCCGATCGGGAAAGCTGTGGGCGATCCTCGCCGGCGGAACCGTGTTATCGGTCATGGGGCTATTTGATGACTGGAAAAGCCTGCCGTGGCAACCGCGGTTGTTGGTGCAGTTTCTGGTGGCCTGTGGCTTGGTATTTGGAGCCGGCATTCATGCCACGGTGTTTGTGAACGTGCCCGGAGTCGGCGCGGCTCTGTCTGTTTTATGGATCCTGGTGCTGATCAATTCGTTCAATTTCCTGGATAATATGGATGGATTGTCGGCGGGAATCGGACTGATTGCCGCCAGTTTGTTCGGGTTGATCATGTTGACCGCGACCAGCGAACCGCGGTGGCTGGTGGGTGGGACGTTGCTGATTCTGGCCGGTTCGTTGCTGGGGTTTCTGTTCCACAACCGACCTCCCGCCAAGATCTTTATGGGAGATACCGGCAGCTATTTCATCGGCCTGATGCTGGCTTGTCTGACGGTGCAGGGAACGTTCTTCGAATATGGCCGTAACGGGACGCATGTGATTCTGGCGCCGCTGTGTATTCTCGCGGTGCCGTTGTATGACATTTGCTCGGTGCTGTTGATTCGCGTGTGGCAAGGACGTAGTCCGTTTCAGCCCGATAAGTCCCATTTTTCGCATCGTCTGGTGGAAATGGGCCTGAGTAAACCGGCTGCCGTGGCGACCATTCATCTGACGACGTTGATGACGGGTTTGGCCGGACTGTTGCTGTATCAAGTCTCGGGCTGGT
>JAZKFE010000086.1:12680-21766 GCA_040386595.1 Planctomycetota bacterium
GTATGCGGCGAGTCTGGTGTGCGGCTTGATCGTGTGTGTGCTGGCGGTGATTGCCATTCTGGAAACGGCAGGACGTCAAGCACGAGACTGATCATGACTTCCTCCCGCTCAACTCGCCGGTCTTCTGTTGCCTCCACGGTGGTGCGTGCGTTACCGCTGGATGAGAGTGATCCTTTGCGCTGGTTCTGGCTGGCGCTGGTCAGCGGACTGTTCTTTGTCCGGTGGTGGCAGCCGACGGAAGGGACTTCTCTCGGGGGCACATTGCCGATTGCGTTGGGATGGTTTCTGGCGTTGACTTTGGCCGGCTGGCTGGGAATGCGCGGGACCGCTTGGCGGATCCGTTGGGATGGTTTGCTGGGGGCCGTCTGTCTGTTGGCGGCGGGGCACATCATCTCGGGATTGGTTGTCGTCGCCACGACGGGAGACCGCCGTGCCGCGATCAACTTGATCTGGGAATGGGCGTCGTTGGCGGTGGTGTTTCCATTGTTGCGGAGTGCTGTGGCGACACCCCAGGCGCGTCGTGATTGGACGGTGGTGGCGCTCGCGGCCGCGCTGACATTAGGTGGCTACGGTCTGACGCAGCGGTTCGTATTCTATCCGCAGATGGTGCAGCAATATGAACGCCTGCGGCAGGAGCTCGACACGCTGGAGCAGACCGCGGCGTCGGGGGGCGTGGCCGATGTGCAGCGGATGCAAAAGTTGCAGGCCCAGATGCTGGGGAATGGCATTTCGGCCCACATGCTCAGTGGATCGGGCCGAACGCTGCTTGAGGGACGCCTGAAGCACAGTTCGGAGCCACTCGGGCGATTTGCCTTGGCGAACACGTTTGCCGGATTGTTGCTGGTGTGGTGGGTGCTCGTGGTGTTTCAAACCATTCAAACCTGGTGGCACCGCCCTGCCCCTGGCGAGCTGGCTTTGTCGGTTGGTTCTCGTCCCTCCGGGGATTTGTTGCGGTTGGGAGGCTTGCTCTTCTGTCTGGCGGTGATGGGATACTGCCTGCTCCTGACGAAGAGCCGTACGGCCTATGTCGGCTCGGCGTTCAGTCTGGTGGTCTGGAGTCTGGCCGGGCAATCGAAATGGTTGGGCAATTGGCGGAAGCTGGCCCAGTGGGGCTTAGCGGTCGGTGCGGGGGTAGTGGGGATCGCTCTGGTTGCCGGGATGACGGGGGGCCTGGATCGTCTGGTTTTGGCAGAAGCCCCGAAATCGCTGCAATATCGGTTGGAATATTGGTGGGGCAGCTTACAGGTGATCGCGGAGTCGCCGCTGATCGGCGCTGGCCCGGGGCAGTTCCGCCAGCACTATCTCGCTCACAAACTACCCCGATCGAGCGAAGAAATTGCCGACCCGCACAACTTGGTGCTGGATGTCTGGGCCAATGGCGGACTGATTGCCTTGGTTGGCCTGATCTGGCTGGTAGTTTGCATCGCAAGAAGTCTGCGGCCAGAAAATGGGCCCAGGAAGGCTGATTCCGCTGACAATATTGCCCCAACTCAGTCGGCCCCGGCCATTCCCTTGGCTCGTTCGGTCGCAGAATCGGGTGTTTCGCCTCGGCCCGCTCAAAAAATCCCACAGCCGAAGGTTCTACCACGTAAAGCGCCAGTAGAAGCAGAGGTTACTGTTGCCGTGACGGGGGGCTGGTCGAGTCCCATCGTGTGGGGCGGATTGATCGGCCTGCTGTCGTTATGGTTGGTGGAAGGGGCTCTGGAGACGTCGCTGCTCGGATTTTTGGCTGCTTGGATGGTGGCCATCCTGTTCATCGAGTCGATCCTGCCGCGCGAGGCAATTCGGCCTTTGAGCTGGGCCGCTGCGGGTTTAGGATTACTGGTTCACCTGTGCGGTGCTGGCGGAATTGGCATGCCGGCCATCACGCAGTTGTTGGTGTTCGTGGCGATTTTTGCAGTGCAGGGGCGGTCGGTGATTACCGACGTGACGTTGCCGAAGTGGAGTTACGGAATTGTTTTAGCCGGAGGCATTGGTCTGTTTTGCGGAGGCTTCTGGACTGCGGCGCAACCGGTGGCGCAGGTGCAATCACTGCTGGCACGGGCTGATTTTGCCAAGCTGACGTCCCAACGGGAGCAGTTGTATCAGCAGGCAACACAGGCAGATCCCTGGGCGGCGGAACCTTGGGAACGGTTGGCGGAGATCTTGTTTGCCCAATGGCGGTCAACGGCAGATGCGGACGAGGTCGTTTTTCAGCGGGCAGTCGCGGCGCAGCAGGCCGCTATTGAACGAAATCCGCTCATTTTTCATACTCATCGAGCGTTAGGCATGTTGTACACGGAGCATGCTGTGAGGTCTGGCAGTCAGCAAGAACACCGATTGGCGGTGCAGGAGATCGAAACCGCAGTCCGGCGTTACCCCCATAATGCCGAGCTACGAGCGACCGCGGCGGAAGTTTTTTCGGCAGCCGGTGAGGCGGCTCTGGCGACGGCGGCGGCCAAGCGAGCACTCGAACAAGATCAGATAAATCATGCCGCTGGGCATACGGATAAGTGGCTGGCGGATAAAGTTCGACAGCGGATGGAACAGTTGGCGGTGGAACATTAGATTTGAATGCAGTGCATCGGTCGATTGCCTGTGCATTGTGGTAATACGTTGAGCGGTGGTTGTCAGGTAGAATTGGACCGTTGCCGCGGGCAGCATCAGTCATGGTTGTAAAGCGGCATCTTTGATAGAGGAAATTCGGGCATCATGGTGTGGTCTACAAACAACATCTGGTCTCATTGTTTCATCAGCTCGTTGGCCTTGGGTGTATTGGCGAGCTGTAGCGTGGGGTGCAGTTCTGGCACCTCGCCAGCAACCACTCCATCCGCCGACGCGAAGACGGCGGCGACTCCCGCAGCCAAGCCTGCCGGCCCCAAGGCGAAGGCGGTTGTCGTGGGGGGCGATACGTTCAATTTTGGTTCGACCGAAGTTGGCCAGCAGTTTGAGCACATCTTCGTCATCAAGAACGAAGGGGATGCGGATCTAACGTTGGAGAAAGGCACTCCCAGCTGCTCCACCTGCACCAGTTTTGACGTCGACAAGCTGCTCATCAAACCCCAGGAGTCGGCCAAGGCGACCGTCAAGTGGCGTATTGCTGCCGAAAACCCCGAGTTTCGGCAGTATGCTCCGGTGAGAACGAATGACCCCGACCAGCCCGAAGTCAAAATGTATGTGACGGGTAAGGTTGTTAAACGGATCGTGCTCTCTCCGATCACTCAATGGAGCTTGGGAGATGTTGCGGAAGGCGAGACGAAGGAGTTCTCTGGAACGATCACCTCCGCCACTGTGGAAAAATTCGAGGTAGAGTCGCTGACCAATGCCAATCCGAAGTTGAAGGTGACCGCGACACCGATGACCGCCGAGAAGCTGGCTGAGATGAAGGTGAAAGCGGGCTACGACCTCAAGGCTGTATTAAGCCCCGGCATTGCTGTGGGTGAGTTCCGCGACACGATTACGGTCAAAGTGTTGACCCCTGATCCTATCAGTTTAACGGTGGACGCGGTGGCGAAACGCAATGGTCCGTTGCAAATTTTCGGGCCGGGTTGGAGCGAAGAACGGATGCAGTTGTCGCTGAGTGCCTTCGATCCCAAAGAGCCTCTTGTTTCGCGATTGTTTGTTTATACTCGGAATATCAGCGACGAGTTGAAGATTACCAAGGTCGATTGTCCCGATGATCGTTTCACGTTTGAGCTGAAGCCTGATACTCGTTTTAAAGGCCAGACGGGCGATCATCGTCGCTATGAGTTGTTTGTGAAAGTGGCGGCCAGCAACAAAGCCGCGGTCTATTCGGCTCTGAAGCCGCTGTGGATCGCGATTGATACCAACCAGGAGAAGATCGGCCAGGTCAAGCTGAAGATCACGTGCCAAGCCCTGCCCTAACGGCAACCTCGTCACCGAGTTTTGCCCGCTGCTTTAGGCGAGCCCGGCGGCGTAAGCCCCGGGATTTTTTTCGGTAGACTGACTCTCTGAGTCGGGGCTTTTTCCTCGGAGGGAGACCCGACTCGGAGAGTCAGGCTACGCCACACAGAATCCGGGGGCTTACGCCGCCCGGCTCGCCTGCGCCGTTTAGGATGAGCTGCTGCTTACTAAGATCCTTGGCATCCTCCTCCTATCTGAGTGCGTTCTACAACTGGGAACCGCCGCCGAACGGCCTTGAGGACTTGAACCGTGGTTCCGACCTCTGATGCGAATCGTGATTCGCAGTTGGCGCACTTGATCGACGAGCTGCTGGAAGCGACCCGTCGAGGTCAACCTGCTCCGTTTGATGAGGTGGCTCGGAAGCATCCCGATTTGGCCATCGAGCTGCGCGAACTGTGGGGGACCGCACAGCTGGCGGACGATTTGGGCAGCTTGCACGATGCCATTACCATCATTCCCGGAATTCATTTGACGCCGGGCTTGGTGAAGCCCACGCTGCCACAGGATCCCGACAGCACGCCAGTGCGAGTCTTCGGCGACTATGAATTGCTGGCCGAAATTGGCCGCGGTGGGATGGGGGTTGTCTACCGGGCGCGACAGGTGTCGTTGGGGCGGATTGTTGCCCTCAAGGTGTTGTTGCGCGGCGAGCATGCTTCGTCGGCGGATATTGCCCGATTTCTGCACGAGGCGGCCGCGGCGGCCGCTCTTGATCACCCACATATTACCCCCGTGTATGAAGTCGGCGAGCAAGAGAGTCAGCCCTACTTCAGCATGAAGTATGTGGAAGGGACGACGTTGTCTCGCCGGTTGCTTGACGGGCCCATTGGACCGCGTGAGGCGGCTGCCATCCTGGAGCCCGTCTGCCGAGCCGTCGCGGTGGCTCATGCCGGGGGGATCTTGCATCGTGATCTCAAGCCGTCGAACATCCTGATCGACCGTGACGGCCAGCCGTTGATCACCGACTTTGGTCTGGCGAAACGGACATCGACTGGCAGTGATAGTGACGGGGGCCATCCCAGTTTGACGCAGACGGGGGCCATCCTGGGAACCCCCAGCTATATGGCTCCCGAGCAAGCCGCTGGCCGCCGGGGGGAAGTCGGCGTCACGACCGATGTGTACAGTCTAGGGGCGATCCTCTACCAGATGCTTACCGGTCGCCCCCCATTTCAAGCGGCCACTCCGTTTGACACGGTGATGCTGGTCCTGGAGCAAGACCCGTTGCCGCCACGGTTGTTGAATCCTCAAGCCGATTCCGACCTGGAAATGATCGCGCTGAAGTGTCTGCAAAAACCCCAGGAATTGCGGTATCAGTCGGCGAGCGACATGGCCGATGACCTGAAAGCATTTCTGGCGAACGAACCGATCTCGGCGCGGTTGACTAACCTGAGTGGCATCATCAGCCGCATGCTGCGAGAAACGCATCACGCCGCAGTCCTCGAGAACTGGGGCTTGTTGTGGATGTGGCACAGCTTGGTATTGCTGTTGCTGTGTCTGATGACGAACTGGTTCAAGCTGGAGAATGTCACCCGTCCCGAGCCCTATCTGGGATTATGGACCGTGGGCTTGGGGGCGTGGGCCGCCATCTTCTGGAGATTGCGACGGCGTGCGGGGCCGATCACGTTTGTCGAACGTCAGATTGCCCACGTGTGGGCGGGTAGCGTGATTTCCTGTACCCTGCTCTTCGTGGTCGAGATCATCCTCGGCCTGAAAGTCCTGACGCTCTCACCGGTTCTGGCGCTGTCGAGCGGCATGGTCTTTCTCGTGAAAGCCGGCATCCTGTCGGGCAGTTTTTACTTGCAGGCCGCAGCTCTCTTCTTGACGAGCATCGTAATGGCCCGCTGGCCCGACTATGGGTTGACCGTGTTCGGGGTAGTCTCGGGATTAAGTTTCTTTTTGCCCGGTTTAAAATACTATCGGCAACGCCACCGCACACGCAAAGCGGCCCACATCGCACCATAAACATTTCCAGCCGACGACCAGTCAGGGTTTCAAATCAAACTCCAGAACATTGTCACCCTCGTCGACGGTGGCTTTGAGGTCGGATTTCGCCTCGGTCCAATACTTGTTGGGAATATTGGTGACCTTCGCCACCGGGGGAGGTGGTGCCTGGTCTGCACGCGGAGGGGGTGGTGGCGGTGGTGTAACCGTGACTTTGTACTCACCGGCTTCAATCGGTTCGGCGATCGTGAACTTTCCATCCTCGCCCAGGACACCCGTTCCTCCAGTCCCAGTGGTACTCGAATTCAAATAAACGACCCCGGCCGTTACGGGAGCGCCTTGATAAGTCACTTTCCCCGTGACCTTGCCGGTTATCTTGTGGTCACTACCGCTGCAACCAAACGAGGTGACGACAGCAGCACACAACATGAGTTGCCGTGCTTGTCGGCAACTCGCCTTTAAAAACCAAACGCTCATGAATTGTTCTCTTCCGCAAGATGAATGTCGCTTAGCGTTGTTGTTAAGGGCGGCCAGAAGATTTCGAGCCGCCAGTCAGCCGAATGTTTCGATTTACAACTCGCCAAGCACTTGGCCATCTTGCCGAGACGCGAGGTTTCGCAATGTTGCCAAATTCATGTTGTCTGACAGAAATCGTACAGATCCGTCACCCAAAAGTGCGTGAATGCCGCCGGTGTGGAACGAATTGAGAATGGTATTGGAATGATACGCGGTCGATGTTCCGGCTCCGGTGGTGGCTCGATTGATCGGATAGCGGACAGTCACTGTACCGCTACCGTACGGTAAATCTGATGCTGCAAACTCGGGGCCTCGTTTTCCGCCGCTATTCTGAAGCGAAGACCAGCCACCGTGATATCCGGCTCGAAAGTCTCTTGTTCCGATCTTCCCCGATTGCTCGGCCACAAGCAGAGTGTTTGATGCGCCGTCCGTCGCATCCCGCAGTCCAAATACCTCGTTGTATGCCAGGAGGCCATTGTTGCACCAAATGCCATATCCTGTTTCCGGGGAACAATTCGCGGTTGTCGCCACTGGATCGGGCACCGCACCGCTGATCCCGACATAGTCGTGGACTTGTCCTTTGTCGAAATTGCAACCGACATCCGCGAATGGATCCAAGGAGCTGCTCGGGCACCTAAACACTGGAATGAGCAAACCGGCTAAGACCTTATTGTTGGTGGCGACTGCAAATCCCCCGGCCGCGGGGCCACACCCGGACAAGAATGCCTCGTTAAAACGCAATTGGTTGTAGAGTGCCGCCTGATCCAGGTAGGGAAGCACCCCGATCCGCCAGTTCGGAACGCTTTTCATATCCCGCTGACCGATCGGGAAAGTTTTGAACGTGTCGTGATAATTGTGTAGCGCCAAGCCCAGTTGTTTGACGTTGTTTTTACACTGCGAACGACGGGCCGCCTCTCGGGCTTGTTGTACAGCAGGCAGGAGCAAGGCGATTAATACCGCAATGATGGCGATGACGACCAACAATTCAATGAGGGTAAAACCACGCGAACGAATTCCATTTTTCAAAGTATCACCTGCGGGCGAAGGAAGGGGAAATGACATAGACTTCCCAAAAAAGCCAATATGCGATTGGCGAAATCAGAGTTCTCTCAGATTTCCCTGTTCTGTATCGTTCGGGATAATCGAAATAACAAGGGGTTTGCCTACCCCTTGAGAAGTCGATGAGCGACTTCAATCCGGGGAATGCCAGTGCCTGAGTCATCCAGCCGAAGTCGTTGACGGTCCTGTTCCCCACAAATGTTAGAGGGACCGCGTCACAGTTTAGGCGCAGTTGACCACAGATGATCAAGACAGTGAAGTAAATGAATGTAGATGCGTCAGCGTAGTGGTTCGCTTATGCGTCGTCAAGCGGAAGAACTCGCGCGAAGCCCCGTTTTCATGATCCCCGGTTGTCTGGCAGCGATCTTTCGCAGAGCACTTGTGTTCAAAATAACACATAGCTTCTGGATGCCATCAGTGGAGTCACAAGCAGGTGACTTCACTTTCGATCCGGACCGCTTCTTCGAGAGGGGAACCTGGATCGTCAATACTTCGCCGATAGCGGCGTTCGGCTTACGAGCGTCGCCGGCCATGGGAGCGGTTCAAGATTCGTAGGATGGGCATTCCTGCCCGTCTCTTCGTAGGAAAAGCCAATACCGACGGGCAGGAATGCCCATCCTACAAAATGATCAGATCGCTTCGCACCCCATCATCCTGCTGTGACTACCGGACGCGGCTTTGATCGCTGAGTACGCGGAAGATGAAATACCACAACGCGCCGATCAGTGCGCAGCAGAATAACAATCCCAAATGCATGTACTGGGTCAGCCGCATTTCCATCTCCTGCACGGGATGTTTGGCTGTCGACCGACGTTCTTGCACTACGGCCACCCAGTCTGTTTGACCCACCGGCCAGAACGCCGCCAGCCAGGTTCCTCCGTAACGGGCCGTATCCAATCGGCCGACAGGGTCCTGGTAGTTCAAGCTGCGATCGAGGTCGTCGATATCGATTGCCGAACCGGGTTTTGGGTTGTTTTCTACTCGATTTTGCAACTGAGCTAACCGGTGGGCATGTTCGGGATCAATCTGCAACTGCTTTCGGGTCTCGGCATCGAGCTTGGCCAGCTTGCGGTCGGATAGCCAGCGATGGTCCAGGAGCTGAAACGTGGGGGCGCCTTTGGCATCGTTCGCGAGATGGCCATCGAACAACGCAATCGTGCGTTCAATCTGACTGGAACTTCCCTCGGCTTCAATTTGTGGTTTATAAGCGGCGAGCAGCTGTTCCAAGCCCATCGAACGCCCCAGCACGCCGATGACTTTGTCGCGGTTGGACGAAAAGATGGGGACCGTGATGGCGACACGGTAGACGCCGGCCGAATCACTGGGATAGGCCATGGAGACATAAGGCTCGACAATCGGGCCGACATCGTGGGGGACATTGCCCTCGGGGTAAATGATTCGTCGCCCGTGGAAATAGTCACGGTGGCGATAGTTCTTTCCAACCGTTTCGTTAGGGGCTCGATAAATCTGGGTGCCGTCGGCATCGTCAATAAACCAGCTGGCATCGGGCTTCAGCCCTTGGCGAATCCGGGCTTCATCGACTAATGACTTCCACTCTTTGAGGACTTGTTTTAATTGAGTCCGTTCGGCCAGCGGCAGTTTCGCCTCACTCTCGACGGCGGCAGCGGAAAAGTCGGTGGCAACTGCAATTGTATTCATGTTGAAAAATT
>JAZKFE010000086.1:21776-25204 GCA_040386595.1 Planctomycetota bacterium
ACCAGTTCGCTGGTTCGATCTTCCAGTTCACGCTCAATCGAACGTGCCAGAATACGTACGGTGACGGCGTCGCTCTCCAGTGCGCGGTCGAGGAGATTGTCTTGAGCCGACTTCACGGCAGCTGACATGGCTCTGTTGGCGACGGTTCCGATCACCAGCAGCAGGAGGATCGGTACGGCAATGCCCAGCGTGAGCAAGGGGCGATTGGCCAGCAATCGCGCGCGAACATCGAGTGCATCAAGTACCGCTTGAGCGTTCGGATATCGCAGATTGGGATCGATCTGCAGGCAGCGGTCGATGATCTCAGCCAACCGCCGATCCACGCCGCGAACACGCCAGTGCGCCTTGGGACGCGGATCATTCCGCAGAATGTTCTGATACGTTTCCAGACGGCGTTCGGCGGGCTGAGTCTCGGCCAGTCGACGCTCATTTTCGGGGGATCGATAGGGAGGCTGGCCGGTTAAGGCCTCATACAGGACTGCTCCCCAGGCGTACACATCCCAACGCGCATCCGGAACGGCGTTGATGTCGGCTTGCTCGGGAGCCATGAAGAACAGTGTGCCCAGCGCATGATGCTGTTCATGGGACAGCCGTGACTGCCCAAAGTCCGCCAGCCGGGCTTCGAGATTCTTATCGAGCAGAATATTCGCGGGCTTCAAATCACAATGCAGAATGCCGCTGCCGTGAGCATGTACGAGCGCCATCAGCACGTCACGGCCGATGCGTGCGGCTTCCTTGGCGGGTAGTGGTTCTTGCGCCAGCAAATTGGCGAGCGACCCGTTTTCCAGGTACTCCATCACATAGTATGGGGGATCGGCATCCCAACCGACGGCGATAAGACCAACGATATTGCGGCACGTATAGAGGACGGCCAGCTTCTCGACTTCTCGATTGAGCAAGGACCAGTCCAGGCCGCGACGTTGCGTGTAGAACTTGATGGCGACGTTTTTGCCGGTGCCCAGTTCCGTCGCCAGCCAGACGGACCCGTAGGCCCCTTCGCCCAGACTATCCTTGATCTGATATCCCGGGACTGACGCGGGGGGATGTTCTCGACGCAGGCTCAAGCCCCGTGAACGTTCGCGATCGGCGTCGGACTGCACCCACGTCCGATCGGCAACGGTCGTGCCGTCGTCCTCGTTGGCCGCGGTTGCGTTCGCTGTCACCATCCACCGCCATCTTACGCGTCAGGAGAAGATACAAGCTTCGCGGAGATCGGTGATCCCCCGTTTCATGATAGCATTTTACAGACTGAACCTTGCACGAGAAGGAGGTAAACCCGGAGTTTCACATTTGAGGGGGCGACCCCGGGTTGCAAATCCTTTCGGTCACCCCATTTGAGCTGCCACTCGGATTCACGTAGCATATATCGAAAACCGGCTGTGGAGTGTCCTGGGTGGGGGACAGGCCGGGGAGTCGCCTGCCGCGGGCGATAGGTGCCAGCTGAAATTCCTCAACGAAATTGCCGGAGCGA
This sequence comes from Planctomycetota bacterium, assembly GCA_040386595.1. Classification (GTDB taxonomy): domain Bacteria; phylum Planctomycetota; class Planctomycetia; order Planctomycetales; family Planctomycetaceae; genus JAKFVC01. Next base: position 23,248 of record JAZKFE010000086.1, read on the forward strand.
TCTTATGTCCAGCCTAATCGAAGCGAGACTCAATGAGTTGGAGCTCAGTTTGCCGACCGCACCGGAAGCGGTGGGCTACTATGTTCCCGCGACCCGCATCGGGAATCTGGTGGTGACCAGCGGCCAGTTGCCGATGAGCGGCAAGGAACTTTTGTTCTCGGGAAAAATTGGCGGCACCAACGTCGAGTCCCACGGCACCAGCGCGGCCCAGATCTGTGCGTTGAATGCTTTGGCCCAGATTAAGGCGTTGATTGGCAATCTGGACAAGATTCAACGGATTGTCCGTGTTGAAGGTTATGTCGCGTCCGCTCCCGGCTTCACGAATCAGGCCCAAGTCGTGAACGGGGCCTCCCGCCTGCTGGTGGACCTCTTTGGAGAAGCGGGCAAGCACACGCGTATCGCGGTCGGCGCGGCCGAGCTGCCTCTTGACGCTTCCGTCGAGTTGGTGATCTGGGCGGAAGTTGCCGACTAGATCGAGATTCGCAGGTCGTTTGACGGTAACCACTTCCCGCACGTACTCACACGTCAGAAATTGGTAGGTGTTGTAAACCGAATTGTTCTGCTATAGTCGCGAACGGAAATAGGACGGAACTCAGTGTGATTCTGGGGCTCGTCGGGAACTGTGAAAGCTGATTTCAGCTTAAGCCAGGTCGGTTCTATTTCTCTGAGATCCCATAACCCCCCGAGACGGGCGTTTGGGAGCCACCTGGGTTGGGCTCTTGAACGTATGCGCCTATACCCAAGGAAATTCGAATGCAACGTTCGGTCAAAAACTCTTCGCTAAGAGTTGGTTTTACTCTCATCGAACTGCTGGTCGTCATCGCGATCATTGCCGTTCTCATCGGCCTGCTGTTGCCAGCTGTGCAACAAGCTCGCGAAGCCGCCCGCAAGACTCAATGCCGGAACAACCTGAAGCAATTAGGTCTGGCATTTCATGGGTATCACGACACCTACGGGATGTTCCACAAAGGTGGCTACGGCGGAGGTCTTGGCTCAAGCACACTATATGAGAGTGTCAATGCGAAAGCGTGTCGGATCGTGAGCTGGGGAACCGCAATTCTGCCCTATATGGACCAGGCACCGCTGTATAACAAATTTGATTTCTCGAAGTGGTATCTCCAAGAGCCAAACATTGAGCTCGCCCAGACTCGGCTGGCCTATTTTATCTGCCCGTCGAATCCCGACGCCAATGATGGAAAGGGGAACGGCGATATTAATAACGTGGCGACGCGATTGGCATCGCCGCAATTCGGTCGGGCGGACTACGGCGGGAACTATGGGGAAAAAGGTCTACGCTGCCGACCGGAATCAGCGACTGGCGCCTGTCAGAACTACTATCCCGGCGATGCGTCTCAAAAACCACGAGGCATGTTTGTCGGAAACTCCAGTATGGACCCCAAATATAATTACCAAGGTTTGATGATTAAAGATGCGACAGATGGGACGTCCAGCACGGTACTACTAGGGGAGGCTCCTAACGCCTTACATGGTCTGTGGGCTGGGCATAAGAACTACTTCGATCAAAGTGCCCCACTCAATTCTCGAATTGGCGATAAAATGTTTAATACAAATACGGTCTGGACAGGCTGTACAACCGGATTCGGTCCGCTGGGGACGATGACCTGTGAGTATGGTCAAGAATTCCACAGCTACCACGTCGGCGGAGCCCACTTCATGTACGTCGATGGGCACGCACAATTTATGAGTGAAGAGCTCGATCACAAAGTCTTTAGCGCCTTGCTCTCACGCTGCGGCGGCGAAGTTGTCAGCGAGTTTTAAACGATAGTATTTTAAGTGTGCGTTCGAGACGTTTGGTCGCCCCGATTCTTGAATCTGGGCGACCCCTGCGAGTCAGCGAATAGGTTCTGGGGTCGGGCGTCATCGCCGCTGCATTTAAGTCCCGATAGGGACGACAGAACCTAGCCGTGGGCGCAAGCCCACGGACTTGTCTTGAATT